>NZ_JBEZVJ010000026.1:0-112977 GCF_040636935.1 Streptomyces sp. NPDC032940
CGAGGCGCGCAGCGCGGTGTGCAGCACGGCGCGGTCCTCGGTGATGTTGATCCGCTCACCGCGGAACATGGCGTCGCGCAGCCCGAACACGTCGGTGGCCGAGGCCAGTTCGCGCAGCAGGGCCAGGGTCTCGTCGGTGATCAGGTGCTTGGAGTAGTCGATGCGCAGGTCACCCACGCGCACGACGTACCGCTCGGCCCGTCCCGGGTCCCGGTCGAACAGCTCGCGCAGGTCCGGGCGCGCGAGCGCCTCGGCACGGTGGTCCTTCAGCGCCGTCCACTCGGGCCGGTCGGTGAGCTCGGGGATGTCAGACATGGACGGGCTTCTCCTTCTCGGCCTCGCCGCGCAGGGCGATGGCGTACATCTCGTCGGCGTCGAGGCGCCTGAGCTCCTCGGCGATGAGTTCGGAGGTGGGGCGGACCTTCAGCGCGAGCGAACGCGGCGGCTGGTCCGGCAGGGTGAGGGTGGCGAGCGGGCCCTCGGGCCGGTCGATGACGATCTCGCCGTTCGCGGTGCCCAGGCGGACGGCCGTGACGACCGGCCCGTCGGTGACCACCCGGTCGACCCGCACGTGCAGCCGGGCCTCCAGCCAGCGGGCCAGCAGCTCGGCGGCCGGGTTGTCGGCCTCGGCCTCCACGACCGCGGAGGTCACCGGCACCCGGGCCTGGTCCAGCGCGGCGGCCAGCATGGAGCGCCACAGCGTCAGCCGGGTCCAGGCGAGGTCGGTGTCGCCGGGCGCGTAGGACCGGACCCGCTTCTCCAGGGTCTCCATCGGCCGCTCGACCGCGTACAGGTCGGTGATGCGGCGCTGGGCCAGCGCGCCCAGCGGGTCCTTCGCGGGGTTGTCCGGCGCCTCCACCGGCCACCACACGACGACCGGGGCGTCCGGCAGCAGCAGCGGCAGCACGACCGAGTCGGCGTGCTCGGACACCTCGCCGTACATGCGCAGCACGACCGTCTCGCCGGTGCCGGCCTCCGAGCCGACCCGGACCTCGGCGTCGAGGTGCGAGCGGGTGCGGTCGCGCAGGTTGCGGGCGTGCCGCTTGATGACGACCAGCGTCCGCGAGGGGTGCTCGTGCGAGGCCTCCTCGGCGGCCTTCATCGAGTCGTAGGCGTTCTCCTCGTCCGTGACGATCACCATCGTCAGGACCATGCCCACGGCCGGGCTGCCGATGGCGCGGCGCCCCTGCACCAGTGCCTTGTTGATCTTGCTTGCCGTGGTGTCGGTCAGGTCGATCCTCATGGCCTGCGCCAGCTCCGTCCGTCTCGTGCGAGCATCTCGTCGGCTTCCCGGGGGCCCCAGCCGCCCGAGGCGTACTGCGCGGGCCTGCCGTGCGTGGCCCAGTACTCCTCGATCGGATCGAGGATCCGCCAGGACTCTTCCACTTCCTGGTGACGGGGGAACAGGTTGGCGTCGCCCAGAAGGACGTCCAGGATCAGCCGTTCGTACGCCTCCGGGCTCGACTCCGTGAAGGACTCGCCGTACGCGAAGTCCATGGACACGTCCCGGATCTCCATCGACGTGCCCGGCACCTTCGAGCCGAACCGCACCGTCATGCCCTCGTCGGGCTGGACGCGGATGACGATCGCGTTCTCGCCCAGCTCCTCCGTCGCGGTGGAGTCGAAGGGGGAGTGCGGGGCGCGCTGGAAGACGACCGCGATCTCGGTGACCCGGCGGCCCAGGCGCTTGCCGGTGCGCAGGTAGAAGGGGACGCCCGCCCAGCGGCGGTTGTCGATGCCCAGCTTGATCGCGGCGTAGGTGTCGGTCGTGGAGGCCGGGTCGATGCCCTCCTCCTCCAGATAACCGGGCACCTTCGCGCCGCCCTGCCAGCCGCCCGCGTACTGCCCGCGCACGGTGTGCTCGCCGAGTTCGTCCGGCAGCCGCACCGCCCGCAGCACCTTCAGCTTCTCGGTGAGCAGCGACGCCGCGTCGAAGGAGGCGGGCTCCTCCATCGCGGTCAGCGCGAGCAGCTGGAGCAGGTGGTTCTGGATGACGTCGCGGGCGGCGCCGATGCCGTCGTAGTAGCCGGCCCGGCCGCCGATGCCGATGTCCTCGGCCATGGTGATCTGCACGTGGTCCACGTAGGACCGGTTCCAGATCGGCTCGTACATCTGGTTGGCGAAGCGCAGCGCCAGGATGTTCTGGACGGTCTCCTTGCCCAGGTAGTGGTCGATGCGGAAGACCTGCTCCGGGTCGAATACGTCGTGCACGAGCGCGTTAAGGTCGCGGGCGCTGGCCAGGTCGTGGCCGAACGGCTTCTCGATGACCGCGCGGCGCCACGAGCCCTCGGGGGCGTCGGCCAGCCCGTGCTTCTTGAGCTGCTGGACGACCTTCGGGAAGAACTTCGGCGGCACCGACAGGTAGAAGGCGTAGTTGCCGCTGGTGCCGCGGGAGGCGTCCAGGTCCTCGACGGCCTTGCGCAGCTGTTCGAACGCCTCGTCGTCGTCGAAGTCGCCGGGGATGAAGCGCATGCCCTCGGCGAGCTGCTGCCAGACCTCCTCGCGGAACGGCGTGCGCGCGTACTCCTTGACGGCGTCGTGCACCACCTCGGCGAAGTCCTGGTTCTCCCAGTCGCGGCGCGCGAAGCCGACCAGCGAGAAGCCCGGCGGCAGCAGACCCCGGTTGGCGAGGTCGTACACGGCCGGCATCAGCTTCTTGCGGGACAGGTCGCCGGTGACGCCGAAGATGACCAGGCCGGAGGGGCCCGCGATGCGCGGGAGGCGGCGGTCGCGCGGATCGCGCAGGGGATTGCTCCAGTCGAGGGGCGCCACGGGCTCCACGGCGTCCTCGTCCGCCTTGCCGGCCTTCGCCTTCCCGGCGGCGCGGGACGCCCCGGACTTCTTCGCGGACCGGGCGGACCCGCCCCGCGCGGCGGCCTTCGGGGCCCCGGCCGTCCGGGACCCGCCGGTCTCCCCGGACGCCGGCTCCCCGGCGGCCTCCCGGGACGCCTGCGCCTCCTTGGCCTCCTTCGTCGCCTTGGTCTCGTGGACCGTCGTAGCGGGAAGGTCCTCGCTCATTCCCCGTCAACTCCCTTGCTGTTGAGGGACTTCGTCACGGCGTCGAGCAGGTCCTGCCAGGCCGCCTCGAACTTCGCGACGCCCTCCTGCTCCAGCTGCTCCACCACCTCGTCGTACGAGATGCCGAGCCGCTCCACGGCCGCGAGGTCGGCCCGGGCCTGGGCGTACCCACCGGTGACCGTGTCGCCCCGCACGTCGCCGTGATCGGCGGCGGCGTCCAGGGTGGCCTCCGGCATCGTGTTCACGGTGCCGGGAGCGACCAGCTCCTCCACGTACAGGGTGTCCCGATATGCGGGGTCCTTCACCCCGGTCGAGGCCCACAGGGGGCGCTGGACGTTGGCCCGGGCACCGGCGAGGGCGGTGAACCGGTCGCCCGCGAAGACCTCCTCGTACGCCTCGTACGCCAGTCGCGCGTTGGCCAGCGCCACCCTGCCCTTGAGGGCGAGGGCCTCGTCCGTGCCCAGCAGCGTCAGCCGCTTGTCGATCTCGCTGTCGACGCGGGAGACGAAGAAGGAGGCCACGGAGTGGATGCCCGACAGGCCGATGCCGGCCGCCCGCGCCTTCTCCAGCCCGGCGAGGTAGGCGTCCATGACCTCGCGGTAGCGCTCCAGCGAGAAGATCAGTGTGACGTTGACGCTGATGCCCGCGCCGACGACCTCGGTGATCGCCGGGAGGCCGGCCTTGGTCGCCGGGATCTTGATCATCACGTTGGGGCGGTCGACCAGCCAGGCCAGCTGCCGGGCCTCGGCGATCGTGGCCGTCGTGTCGTGCGCCAGGCGGGGGTCGACCTCGATGGAGACCCGGCCGTCCCGGCCGCCGGTGGCGTCGTACACCCCGCGCAGCACGTCGGCGGCGGCGCGGACGTCGGCGGTGGTCATCATGCGGACCGCCTCGTCGACGGTGACGCCCCGGGTCGCGAGGTCCGCGAGCTGCTCCTCGTAGCCCTCGCCGGAGCCGATGGCGGCCTGGAAGATCGACGGGTTGGTGGTGACGCCGACGACGTTCTTCGTGGCGATCAGCTCGGCGAGGTTGCCGGACTCGATCCGCCGCCGCGACAGGTCGTCCAGCCAGATGGAGACGCCCGCCTCGGACAGGCGTCGCAGGGCTCCCGCGGGCGCGGTTGCTTCGGTCACAGTGATCATCTTCTCTTTCTGCGGTTCTTCCGGCGTGCGGATCCGGCCGGCTCAGCCGCGGACGGCGGCCAGGGACTCCCGGGCGGCGGCGGTGACGTGCTCGGCGGTGAAGCCGAACTCGGTGAACAGGGTCTTGGCGTCGGCGGAGGCACCGAAGTGCTCCAGGGAGACGATGCGGCCCGCGTCGCCGACGAAGCGGTACCAGGTCAGGCCGATCCCGGCCTCCACGGCCACCCGCGCCTTCACCGACGGCGGCAGCACCCGGTCGCGGTACTCGCGGGGCTGCTCCTCGAACCACTCCACGCACGGCATCGACACCACCCGCGCGGGGGTGCCCTCCGCCTCCAGCGCCTCCCGGGCGGCCACGGCGAGCTGCACCTCGGAGCCGGTGGCGATCAGGATCACGTCCGGGGTGCCGGTGGAGGCCTCCTCCAGGACGTAGCCGCCGCGGGCGGCGTCCGGGTTCGGCTCGTACACCGGCAGGCCCTGGCGGCTCAGCGCGAGGCCGTGCGGGGCCGGGGCGGTGGAGTGGCGCCGGAGGATCTCGGCCCACGCGACGGCCGTCTCGTTGGCGTCCGCCGGGCGGACGACGTTGAGGCCGGGGACGGCGCGCAGCGAGGCCAGGTGCTCGACCGGCTGGTGGGTCGGTCCGTCCTCGCCCAGGCCGATGGAGTCGTGCGTCCACACGTACGTCACCGGCAGCTGCATCAGCGCGGACATCCGCACCGCGTTGCGCATGTAGTCGGAGAACACCAGGAAGGTGCCGCCGTAGACGCGGGTGTTGCCGTGCAGCGCGATGCCGTTCATCTCCGCGGCCATCGAGAACTCGCGGATGCCGAAGTGCACGGTGCGCCCGTACGGGTCGGCCTCGGGCAACGGGTTGCCCGCCGGGAGGAAGGACGACGTCTTGTCGATCGTGGTGTTGTTCGAGCCGGCCAGGTCGGCGGAGCCGCCCCACAGCTCGGGCAGGACCGGGCCGAGGGCCTGGAGCACCTTGCCGGACGCGGCGCGGGTGGCGACCGACTTCCCGGGCTCGAACACCGGCAGCGCGTCCTGCCAGCCCTCGGGCAGCCGGCCCGCGACGACCCGGTCGAACAGCCGGGCGCGGTCCGGCTGGGCGCCGCGCCACGCGTCGAGCTCCTTGTCCCACGCGGCGTGCGCCTCCGCGCCCCGGTCCAGGGCCGCGCGGGTGTGGGTGAGGACCTCGTCGGCGACCTCGAAGCTCCTCTCCGGGTCGAAGCCGAGGACGCGCTTGGTGGCGGCGACCTCGTCCGCGCCGAGGGCGGAGCCGTGGGAGGCCTCGGTGTTCTGCGCGTTCGGGGCGGGCCAGGCGATGATCGTGCGCATGGCGATGATGGAGGGGCGGCCGGTCTCGGCCTTCGCCGCCGTCAGCGCCGCGTACAGGGCGTGCACGTCGACGTCGCCGTTCCCGGCGGGCTCGATGCGCTGCACGTGCCAGCCGTAGGCCTCGTACCGCTTCAGCACGTCCTCCGAGAACGCGGTCGCGGTGTCGCCCTCGATGGAGATGTGGTTGTCGTCGTACAGGAAGACCAGGTTGCCCAGCTTCTGGTGGCCGGCGAGCGACGACGCCTCGGCGGAGACGCCCTCCTGGAGGTCCCCGTCGGAGACGATCGCCCAGATGGTGTGGTCGAAGGGGGACTCCCCCCGGGGGGCCTCGGGGTCGAACAGGCCGCGTTCGTAGCGGGCGGCCATCGCCATGCCCACCGCGTTGGCGACGCCCTGGCCGAGCGGGCCGGTGGTGGTCTCCACACCCGCGGTGTGCCCGTACTCCGGGTGGCCCGGCGTCTTCGAGCCCTGCGTGCGGAACGCCTTGAGGTCCTCCAGCTCCAGCTCGTACCCGGCGAGGTAGAGCTGGGTGTAGAGGGTCAGCGAGGTGTGGCCGGGGGACAGGACGAATCGGTCACGGCCGGCCCACTCCGGGTCCGCGGGGTCGTGCCGCATCACCTTCTGAAAGATCGTGTACGCCGCCGGGGCGAGGGCCATCGCCGTGCCCGGGTGGCCGTTCCCCACCTTCTGCACCGCATCGGCCGCCAGAACACGGGCGGTGTCGACGGCACGCCGGTCGAGTTCGGTCCATTCGAAGCGGTCCGGGGTCTGCGTGCTCATCTTCAAGAAATCCTCGATGGGAGCGGAGTGACTGGTCTGACGTGTTCAAACTTAAAAGTCTGACTTTTGAGAGTGAAGGTCGAGGTGTGCCAGCCTGTGGTGAAACTGGGACACGGCCCGGCGGCACGGCGCACGGGCGGCACGGCGCGAGAAGGACATGGCGGACGAACACACGCAACACGGCGACGGTGACGGGATCAGAACCTTCCCCTTCCCGGTCGATCTCAGCCTCCTCGGCGTCGGCATGCAGGTCGGCCCCATGGGCGCCGGCCGCACCTGGCACGCGCACGCCCCGCTGCACCGCGTGCACCGCATCGACTTCCACGTCGTCATGCTCTTCACCGGCGGACCGGTCCGTCACATGATCGACTTCGCCGAGTACGAGGCGACGGCCGGCGATCTGCTGTGGATCCGTCCCGGCCAGGTCCACCGCTTCTCGCCCGACAGCGAGTACCGCGGAACGGTGCTGACCATGCAGCCCGGCTTCCTGCCCCGCGCCACCGTGGAGGCCACCGGCCTCTACCGCTACGACCTGCCGCCCCTGCTCCGTCCCGACGAGGCCCGGCTCGCCGCGCTGACCGCCTCGCTCGACCAGCTGCGACGGGAGTACGAGGACGCCACGACCCTCCCGCTCAGCCTGCACACCGCCGTACTGCGCCACACGCTCACCGCGTTCCTGCTGCGCCTCGCCCATCTCGCCGCCGGCGCGGCCCAGGAGGCCCGGCAGGGGCGCGGGCAGGCCGACGCGCCGGGGGACACCACCTTCACGCTCTTCCGGAACGCGGTCGAACGGGACTTCGCCACCAACCACAGCGTCAGCGCCTACGCCGACGCGCTCGGTTACTCCCGCCGCACCCTCGTGCGCGCGGTGCGCGCCGCGACCGGCGAGACGCCCAAGGGCTTCATCGACAAACGGGTGGTGCTGGAGGCCAAGCGGCTCCTCGCCCACACCGACATGCCGATCGGCCGGGTCGGGGCGGCGGTCGGCTTCCCGGACGCCGCGAACTTCTCCAAGTTCTTCCAGCAGCACACCGACCTGACCCCGGCGGCCTTCCGGGCGGAGCTGCGCTGAGAGTCACGCCGCTGGGTGCCGGGACACAGCACCCACGTAGCTGCGGGCAGTCGTGCCTCCCCCAGTGCCCAACGGCCTGGGAGGTACCCCCAGGGGCGATGGGGGTCCCCCCGCGCATGGGGGTCCCCCCGCGCGAGCGAAGCCGGGCGTGGGGGAGAAGCCGAGAGTGGGTGAGGGTGGGCGCAGCGGCACCCGGCAGCGCCGGCCCACGCCACCCACCTCCGTCCCGCCGCAGGCCGGGCACCCGGCAGCGCCGGCCCACGCGCCCCAACCCGCAGCCCCACGCCGGGCACTCCGCAGCGCCGGCCCACGCGCCCCAACCCGCAGCCCCACGCCGGGGACTCCGCAGCGCCGGCCCACGCGCCAACCAGCAGCCCCACGCCGGGCACTCCGCAGCACCGGCCCACGCGCCCCAACCCCCGCCCACCACACGACAGACCGTGCCATGATCGGCGCCAGACGGACGAGCCGCGACGAAAGGCACCGGCATGAGGCTGACGATTCTGGGCGGCGGCGGCTTCCGGGTCCCGCTCGTGTACGGTGCGCTCCTCGCCGACCGCGCCGAGGGGCGCGTCACCCGCGTCGTCCTGCACGATCTGGACCCCGACCGCCTCTCCGCCGTGACCCGCGTGCTCGCCGAGCAGGCCGCCGGGGTGCCGGACGCCCCCGAGGTGACCGCCACGACCGACCTGGACGAGGCCCTGCGCGGCGCCGACTTCGTGTTCTCCGCGATCCGCGTCGGCGGCCTCCAGGGCCGCGCGGACGACGAACGGGTCGCCCTCGCCGAGGACGTCCTCGGCCAGGAGACGGTCGGTGCGGGCGGCATCGCGTACGGGCTGCGCACCGTCCCGGTCGCCGTCGACATCGCGCGCCGCGTGGCCCGGCTGGCGCCCGACGCCTGGGTCATCAACTTCACCAACCCGGCCGGCCTGGTCACCGAGGCCATGTCCCGGCATCTCGGGGACCGCGTCATCGGCATCTGCGACTCCCCGGTCGGCCTCGGCCGCCGCATCGCCCGCGTGCTCGGCGCCGATCCGCAGGAGGCCTGGATCGACTACGTCGGCCTCAACCACCTCGGCTGGGTCCGCGGACTGCGCGTCGCCGGCCGCGACCAGCTCCCGCGCCTGCTCGCCGACCCCGTCCTGCTCGGCTCCTTCGAGGAGGGCCGGCTCTTCGGCGCCGAGTGGCTGCGCTCGCTGGGCGCCGTCCCCAACGAGTACCTGCACTACTACTACTTCAACCGGGAGGCCGTACGCGCCTACCAGGAGGCGGAACGCACCCGGGGCGCGTTCCTGCGGGACCAGCAGGCCCGTTTCTACGAGGAGATGCGCCGCCCCGGCACCCCCGCCCTCGCCGCCTGGGACCGCACCCGCGCCGAGCGCGAGGCCACCTACATGGCCGAGAACCGGGAGGCGGCCGGCGCCGGGGAGCGCGAGGCGGACGACCTGTCCGGCGGCTACGAGAAGGTGGCCCTGGCCCTGATGCGGGCCGTCGCCCGCGACGAACGCGCGGTCCTCATCCTGAACGTCCGCAACCGCGGCACCCTGTCCGCCCTCGACGCCGAAGCCGTGATCGAGGTGCCGTGCGTGGTCGACGCGAGCGGCGCCCACCCGGTGACCGCCGACCCGCTGCCGGGACACGCCACCGGGCTGGTCTGCGCCGTCAAGGCCGTCGAGCGGGAGATCCTGGAGGCGGCCGCCACCGGCTCACGCGCCACGGCCGTCAAGGCCTTCTCCCTGCACCCGCTCGTCGACTCGGTGAACGTCGCCCGCCGCCTCGTCGACGGCTACACCGCCGTCCACCCCGGCCTGGCCTACCTGAGGTGACGCGCCGGGGGGCGGCCGGACCGGCCTTGTCCGCCGTCGCCGGATGTGATCTCTTGGTGTCGAACATGAGTATGACGGGTCCTCGGGCCCGGACACGGGTGGCGTACTCGGAGGGGGAGAGCGGGAGATGACGTCCGCGGCCGGTGGTTCCGGACAGGTGTGGGCCATCAGCGACCTGCACATCGGCTACGCGGAGAACCGCGACCTGGTCGAGAAGATGCGTCCCGAGTCGGACGACGACTGGCTGCTGGTCGCCGGGGACGTGGCGGAGACGGTGGACGACGTCCGCTGGGCCCTGCGCACGCTCGCCGGCCGCTTCTCCAAGGTCGTCTGGGTCCCCGGCAACCACGAACTGTGGACCCACCCGAAGGACAGCGTCACCCTGCGCGGCGTCGCCCGCTACGAACACCTCGTCGAGATGTGCCGCGAGCTCGGCGTGACCACGCCCGAGGACCCCTACCCCGTCTGGCACGGCGCCGGCGGACCGGTGGTCGTCGCCCCCCTCTTCCTGCTCTACGACTACTCGTTCCTGCCGGCCGGCTGTGCCACCAAGGACGAGGGGCTGAAGTACGCCCACGGCACCGGAGTCGTCTGCAACGACGAGTTCCTGCTGCACCCCGACCCCTACCCGAGCCGGGAGGCGTGGTGCCGGGCACGGGTCGAGGAGACCGCACGCAGGCTCGCCGCGCTGCCCGACGACGTGCCGACCGTCCTGGTCAACCACTACCCGCTGGACCGGCACCCCACCGAGGTCCTGTGGTACCCCGAGTTCGCCATGTGGTGCGGCACCCGGCTGACCGCCGACTGGCACCGCCGGTTCCGGGTCGACACCATGGTCTACGGCCATCTGCACATCCCGCGGACCACCTGGCACGAAGGCGTCCGCTTCGAGGAAGTCTCGGTCGGCTACCCACGCGAGTGGCGCAGACGAGAACAGCCGCCCGGACGGCTGCGGCGCATCCTGCCCGGAGAGGACGACGCCCGTTGATCGAGGAACTGCTGCCCGACACCGTCGTCGCCGTGGAGGCCCACGGCAGGGACGACGCCGGACACACCCCCCTCCACCCGGAGGAGGAGCCGCTCGTGGCCAGGGCGGTGGCCAAGCGGCGCCGCGAATTCACCGTCGTACGCTCCTGCGCCCGCCGGGCCATGGAGAAGCTCGGTGTGCCCCCGGGGCCCGTCCTGCCCGGAGAACGCGGCGCACCCCGCTGGCCCGACGGTCTCGTGGGCAGCATGACCCACTGCGACGGCTACTGCGCCGCCGCCCTGGCCCGCGCCGGCGATCTGGCCTCCCTCGGCATCGACGCCGAACCCGACGGCCCGCTGCCCGAGGGCGTGCTGGCCGCCGTGTCGCTGCCCGGCGAGGCGGAGCGGCTGCGCCGGCTGGCCGGGCAGCGTCCCGGCATCCACTGGGAGCGGCTGCTGTTCAGCGCCAAGGAGTCCGTCTACAAGGCGTGGTTCCCCCTGACCGGGCGGTGGCTCGACTTCTCGGAGGCCGACATCGAGATCACCGTGGATCCCGACGACGGCCGCCGCGGCCGGCTGCACGCCGCGCTCCTGGTGCCGGGGCCGGTGGTGGGCGGGCGCCGGCTGGCCCGCTTCGAGGGCCGCTGGGCCGCCCGGCAGGGCCTGGTCGCGACGGCCGTCACGGTCCCGCACGCCGCCTGACGGCGCGCCCCGCGGGACCGGCTCCCCGGGCTCGGGTCACGGGGCCCGGGTCATCGGGCCCGGCTCGTCACCGGTGCGGTGGGCACCAGCTCCCCACCAGCCGGAAGAAGGCGTCCTCGTTCCCGGCCAGGCCGGCGGCCTCGAGCGCCTGCTCCGCCTCGGTGAGCACGGAGGGCGGGACGCAGGGCGGGCCGCCCTCCGTGTCGAAGCCGGCCCGGACGGTGTGCAGGAGGCGCAGATAGGCCTGGACGGCGGTGCGCTCGCGGTCGGTCAGCACGGCGGTGGTCATCGGTCGGCTCTCCCCACAACGACGTCGGCGGTCACGCGCCCCCGCACCGCGGTGGCGCACTTCCACCAGCTTGCCGTGCACCACTGACAATCCCGCCGAGCCGCGCTCCGGAACCTGTCGCTCCGTCAGCCCGCGAGCGCTGTCGGGCCCGTGTGCCCCGTCAGTCCGCGTGCCCCCGTCAGTCCGCGTGCCCCGTCAGTCCGTGTGCGCCCGTCACGACTCGGGCCGCTTGACGCTCTCCAGGAGCATGTCCAGCCATTCCGCGACCTTGTCCCGGTGCTGGTCGGTGGGCAGTTGGGCGGCCCGCCAGGCGATTCCCCGCACGCCGTGGTCCTGGAGCAGCCGCTCCAGCGGATCGTCGGCGGCGTCCGCCGCCGCCCGCTCACGGTCGGCGAGCTGCTGGAGCAGTTCCTGCTCGGTGTGCTGGAGGGCGCCGACGAGCGCCTCGGGGTCCTCGGCGGTGAGGAAGCCCGCGTGCACGCCGAAGAAGCGCTGGATGGCGTCGCAGTGCTCCATGGTCGGCCGCCGGTCGCCGTTGATGAGGGCGCCGGCCTGCTGCCGTGACATGCCCGCGCCGTCGGCGATCTCCTGCTGGGTGTACTTGCGGCCGTTGGGCTTGAGCCGGGTGCGGCGCAGCAGGTCCAGCCGCTGCACGAACCGTGCCTGCACATCGGGCTCGCCCGAGGGCCGGCCGCTCAGCAGGGCACCCACCACGGGCTCGGGGACCCCGGATGCGACGGAGAGGACGCCGACGTCGAAGACCTCGGCATGCGGCACGCCGAGCCGGTCCGCGAGCGCGGTGACGCGGGCGACCACGGCCGGCAGCGCGGCCGTCGGACTGGCACCCTGAGCCTCGAAGCCACCGGTCACCGACAGATCTCCTACGTCTCTCGCCCTCACAGGCTTCTCACAAGCGGTAGCCGTGAACTTCCCGGAGAGTAGCCTGCCGCTCGAACTCACATCCAGGTCTCGCCACAACTGTGGCCTATTTCAGCCGTCAACAGGCACGAAATGCCACGATAGTTGACACACCTCGCGTCGGGGCAGCAGGATCGGGACGCCGCGAGAAGGCCGCATAGGCAAGAGGGGTGACCTCCCGATGGCATTTCAGGCAGGAGGGCAGCGGCCGGCACCGCGGCCCGTCCCCGCGACCCCCGACGCCCAGGCGTATCTCCAGGACTACGCAGGTCTTCTGGAGGCCGTCCCCTATCCGTCCCTCGTCGTCGACCACCGCTGGGACGTGGTCCTCACCAACGGCGCCTTCCGGACACTCTTCCGGGGCGTGGGCCCCCACCCGACGGCCATGCCGGCCGACAACTTCCTCCGGTTCGTCCTCTTCCACCCGGACGCGTCCGCGGTGCTCGCGGACCACGAGGCGAGCTGGTGCCTGCCGCTGCTGGCGCAGTTCGCCGCCGCCCTGGAGACGTACGGACACGACGCCGGGCTGCAGGCCGTCCGCCGCGACATCGCCCAGGACCCGATCATGGAGGCCGCCTACCGGCAGGGCCTGCCGCACTGGGTCCGCGTCGTGGGCGTGGAGGCCGTCGAGCACGACGGCGCCGTACGGCCGCTGCACCACCCCGATCCCCGCTGGGGCGACACCGAGTGCCGCGTCGTCGTCGAGACGCCCAGGTCGCTGGAGGAACTCGGCTACACCCGGCTGACCCTGGTCCTGCGCGAGACGCGCCGCACCCCGCACCGGCCCGGCCGCGCCCGGCGCCCCGCCACCCACCTGAGGGTCGTCCCCGCGACCGACTGAGCGCGTCGGGCCGTGCCCGGCGCAGCACCGGAAAGTCCGCTGCGGCACCGTTCCCGTCCCGTGTGATGTGTGACATAGTACTGGCGTGATCGAGTCGCCGACCTGCGATGTCGTAGTGGTCGGGGCCGGCATGGTGGGCGCCGCATGTGCCTGGTTCGCCGCCCGCGCCGGGCTCGACGTGAGGGTGGTGGACCGCGGCCCGGTGGCCGGCGGCACCACGGGAGCGGGGGAGGGGAACCTCCTCGTCTCCGACAAGGAACCCGGACCGGAGCTGGAACTCGCCCTGCTCTCCGCCCGGTTGTGGACCCGGCTGGCCGGTGAGCTGGGCCGGGCCGTCGAGTACGAGGCCAAGGGCGGTCTCGTCGTCGCCGGCACCCCCGGGGCGCTGACCGGCCTGGAGGACTTCGCCGCGGGCCAGCGGGCGGCCGGCGTGGCGGCCGTGCCCGTCCCCGCGGACCGGCTGCACGACCTGGAACCTCATCTCGCCCCCGGCCTCGCGGGCGCCGTGCACTATCCGCAGGACGCCCAGGTCATGCCCGCCCTGGCCGCGGCGCACCTGCTGCGCGCGTCCGGCGCCCGGCTGCACACCGGCCGCGCGGTGACCGGCGTGCTGCGCGGCCCGGACGGCGCCGTCCGCGGGGTGCGCACGGACCGGGGCGAGCTGCACGCCCCGGCGGTCGTCAACGCGGCCGGCCCCTGGGGCGGCGAGGTGGCGGCCCTGGCCGGGGTACGGCTGCCGGTGCTGCCCCGGCGGGGCCACGTCCTGGTCACCGAGCCGCTGCCGCGCCGGGTGCGGCACAAGGTGTACGCCGCCGACTATGTCGCCGACGTCGCCAGCGACTCGGCGGACCTCCAGACCTCCCCGGTGGTGGAGGGCACTGCCGCCGGGCCCGTCCTCATCGGCGCCAGCCGCGAACGGGTCGGCTTCGACCGGTCGCTGTCGCTCCCGGCGCTGCGCGCACTGGCGGCCGGCGCGACGCGCCTGTTCCCGTTCCTCGCCGAGGTGCGGGCCATGCGGACGTACACCGGTTTCCGGCCGTATCTGCCGGACCACCTGCCCGCGATCGGCCCCGACCCGCGGGTGCCCGGTCTGCTGCACGCCTGCGGTCACGAGGGCGCCGGTATCGGCCTGTCCACCGGCACCGGACAGCTGATCGCCCAGGTGCTGTGCGGCGAGCGGCCCGCCCTCGACCTCACCCCGTTCCGCCCCGACCGCTTCGCCGAGGAGGCCGCGTGATCTTCCGCCGAGAAAGGCGTACGAACCCGCTCCGCCTGGTCCGCGCCGAGCCCCGGCCCGCCCGCACGGTCACCTTCGACGGCCGGGAGATCGAGGCGCTGCCCGGCCGGACCGTCGCCGCGGTGCTCTGGACGGCCGGCATCACCTCCTGGCGCACCACCCGGGGCGCGGGCCGCCCCCGCGGGGTGTTCTGCGGGATCGGTGTGTGCTTCGACTGCCTGGTCACGGTCAACGGCCGCCCCAACCAGCGGGCCTGCCTGGTGCCCGCACGGCCGGGCGACGTGATCCGCAGCCAGGAGGGGACCGGACATGCGGACTGAACTCGCCGTGATCGGCGCGGGACCCGCCGGGCTCGCCGCGGCGCTGGCCGCGTCCGCGCGCGGCGTCAGGGTCACGGTGGTCGACGGGGCGGCGGAGCCGGGCGGCCAGTACTACCGGCAGCCCGCCCGCGCACTCGGCGCCCGGCGCCCCGAGGTCCTCCACCACCAGTGGCGCACCTGGGAGCGGCTGCGCGACGGACTCGCCGCGAGCGACGTGCGTGTTCTGTCGGAGCATCAGGTGTGGTTCGTGGAGCGGGACTCCGGCGCCTTCACCGTGCACGCCCTGTGCGGTCCCGGCGAGGACGAACCGGTCGCCGTGCGAGCCGACGCCGTCCTGCTCGCCACCGGCGGATACGAGTACGTCCTGCCCTTCCCCGGCTGGACCCTGCCCGGCGTCCTCACGGCCGGGGGCGCCCAGGCCATGCTCAAGGGCGCCCTGGTGGTGCCGGGCCGGACCGCCGTCGTCGCCGGCACCGGGCCGCTGCTGCTCCCCGTGGCGACCGCACTCGCGGGGGCCGGCGTGCGGGTGGCGGCGCTCGTCGAGTCGGCCGCGCCGGGACACGTCGCCCGCCACGCCCGCGCGCTGGCCGGAAAGCTCCCCGAGGGCGCCGGGTACGCGGCCCGGCTGCTGCGCCACCGCGTGCGCACGCTCACCCGGCACACCGTCGTCCGCGCGCACGGCGGCGACCGGCTCACCGGCGTCACCGTCGCCGCCCTCGACGCCGACGGCCGCACCCGGACCGGCACCGAACGGCACCTGCCCTGCGACACCCTGGCCGTCGGCCACGGCATGCTCCCGCACACCGACCTCGCCGACGGCCTCGGCTGCGAGCAGGACGGGACGACGCCGGCCGTCGACGGCGAGCAGCGCACCAGCGTGCCGGGGGTGTGGGCGGCCGGTGAGGCCACCGGCATCGGTGGCGCGGGCCTCGCGCTCGCCGAGGGCCACATCGCCGGCCGCTCGATCGCCGCCCGGCTGCGCGGCACCGCACCCGACCCGGCCGGATGGGCGCCGGCCGCCCGGACGCGCGAGGCGCTGCGGACGTCGGCAGCCGCCCTCGACGCCGCCTTCGCGCCGCCCGCGCACTGGACCGACCACGTCACCGACGACACCGTCGTCTGCCGCTGCGAGGAGGTCACGGCCGGCGCCGTCCGCGAGGCCGTCGGCCACCTCGGCGCGGGCGACGTCCGCACCGTGAAACTGCTGACCCGCGCCGGGATGGGCTGGTGCCAGGGACGGATGTGCGCCCCCGCCGTCGCCGGCCTCACCGGATGCGGACCCACCCCGTCCCGGCGACCGTTCGCCCGCCCCGTACCCCTCGGCGTCCTCGCGCGACCACAGCCCGAACCCCCGGAGGAAGGACACCCATGACCGACCACCGCCCCTGGCGCGGCGTGCTCGTCGCCACCGCGCTCCCGCTGACCGACGACCTCCGCGTGGACTTCGACGCCTACGCCGAGCACTGCTCCTGGCTCGTGGCGAACGGCTGCGACGGCGTCGTCCCCAACGGCTCGCTCGGCGAGTACCAGGTGCTCACCCCCGAGGAGCGGACCCGCGTCGTCGAGACCGCCGTCGCCGCGATCGGCGGGCAGCGGGTGATGCCGGGCGTCGCCGCCTACGGGTCCGCCGAGGCCCGCCGCTGGGCCGAGCAGGCCCGGGAGGCCGGCTGCGGCGCCGTCATGCTCCTGCCGCCCAACGCCTACCGCGCCGACGAGCGTTCCGTCCTCGCCCACTATGCCGAGGTCGCGAAGGCCGGCCTTCCCGTCGTCGCCTACAACAACCCCGTCGACACCAAGGTCGACCTGGTGCCCGAACTGCTCGCCCGGCTGCACGGCGAGGGACACGTCCGGGCCGTCAAGGAGTTCTCCGGCGACGTCCGCCGCGCCTACCGCATCGCCGAACTCGCCCCCGACCTCGACCTGCTGACCGGCGCCGACGACGTCCTGCTGGAACTGTCGCTCGCCGGCGCCAAGGGCTGGATCGCCGGATACCCCAACGCCCTGCCCGCCCCCTGCGTGGAGCTGTACCGCGCCGCGACGACCGGCGACCTGGCCACCGCCCGGCGGCTGTACCGGCAGCTGCACCCCCTGCTGCGCTGGGACTCGCGGGTCGAGTTCGTCCAGGCCATCAAGCTGTCCATGGACATCGCGGGCCGCCACGGCGGCGCGTGCCGCCCGCCCCGCGTGCCGCTCCTGCCCGAGCAGGAGACCGCCGTCCGCGCCGCCACCGAGAAGGCCCTCGCGGCCGGACCGGCCTGAGGGGGGCGGATGCGCAGCAGACTCGTCCTGCACGCCGTCGACTCGCACACCGAGGGCATGCCCACCCGCGTGATCACCGGCGGCATCGGCACCCTCCCGGGCGCGACCATGAACGAACGGCGGCTGTACTTCCGCGAGCACCGCGACGACGTCAAGCGGCTGCTGATGAACGAACCGCGCGGACACTCCGCCATGAGCGGCGCCGTCCTCCAGCCGCCCACCCGGCCCGACTGCGACTGGGGCGTCGTCTACATCGAGGTCTCCGGCTACCTCCCCATGTGCGGCCACGGCACGATCGGCGTGGCGACCGTCCTCGTGGAGACCGGCATGGTCGAGGTGACCGAACCCGTCACCACCATCCGCCTCGACACCCCCGCGGGCCTCGTCGTCGCCGAAGTGGCCGTCCAGGACGGCGCGGCCAAGGCCGTGACCCTGCGCAACGTGCCGTCCTTCGCCGTCGCCCTCGACCGCGAGGCGACCCTGCCCGACGGCCGGACGGTCACGTACGACCTCGCCTACGGCGGCAACTTCTACGCCATCCTGCCGCTGGAACAGTTCGGACTGCCCTTCGACCGCTCCCGCAAGGACGACATCCTCGCCGCCGGTCTGTCCCTGATGGAGGCCATCGACAAGGAGGCGGAGCCCGTCCACCCCGAGGACCCCTCCATCCACGGCTGCCACCACGTCCAGGTGACCGCGCCCGGCGCCACCGCCCGCCACTCGCCGCACGCCATGGTGATCCACCCCGGCTGGTTCGACCGCTCGCCCTGCGGCACCGGCACCAGCGCCCGCATGGCCCAGCTGCACGCCCGCGGCGAACTCCCGCTGCACACCGAGTTCGTGAACGAGTCCTTCATCGGCACCCGGTTCACCGGCCGACTGCTCGGCACCACCGAGGTCGCCGGGCACCCGGCCGTCCTGCCCAGCTTCACCGGCCGCGCCTGGATCACCGGCACCGCCCAGTACCTGCTGGACCCGGAGGACCCCTTCCCGGCAGGCTTCGTCCTGTGAACGCCGTCAGCACGGGCACCGGCCCGTCCCTGCCCCACCTGGGCGGCCGCAGACCCAGCCACCGCGAGCGGGTCGCCGACGCGCTGCGGGCCGCGCTCATCGCCGGCGAACTGCGGCCCGGCGAGGTGTACTCGGCGCCCGGCCTCGCCGCCCGCTTCGGCGTCTCCGCGACGCCCGTGCGCGAGGCGCTGCTCGACCTCGCCAAGGAGGGGCTGGTCGACACCGTCCCCAACAAGGGGTTCCGGGTCACCGCCGTCTCCGACCGGCAGCTCGACGAGTACACCCACATCCGCTCGCTCATCGAGATCCCCACCACCGCCGCCCTGGCCGCCACCGCCGACCCGGTCGCCCTCGAGGCGCTCCGCCCGGCCGCCGAGGAGATCGTCGCGGCGGCGGTGGCCGGCGACCTCATCGCCTACGTCGAGGCCGACCTGCGCTTCCACCTCGGCCTGCTCGCCCTCGCGGGCAACGGGCATCTGGTGGAGGTCGTACGGGACCTGCGCCGCCGCTCCCGGCTGTACGGGCTGACGGCGCTGGTGGAGCAGGGGCGCCTGGAGGCGTCGGCCCAGGAGCACCTGGAGATCCTCGACGCGCTGCTCGCCCGGGACGAGCGGGCGGTGCGGGACGTGATGGCCCGGCACCTCGGACACATACGGGGCCTGTGGGCCGGCGCATGACACCGTTACGCAAACGGCTTGCGTAACTTGCGCTACGCTTGCGCGCATGACGCGACGACTTGCCGAGGTGGCCAGGAAGGTCGGGGTCAGCGAGGCCACGGTCAGCCGGGTGCTCAACAACAAACCCGGAGTCTCCGAGGCCACCCGGCAGTCGGTCCTCACCGCCCTGGACGTGCTCGGCTACGAGCGGCCCACCCAACTGCGCGGCGAGCGGGCCCGGCTGGTCGGCCTCGTCCTGCCCGAACTCCAGAACCCGATCTTCCCGGCCTTCGCCGAGGTCATCGGCGGAGCCCTGGCCCAGCTCGGCCTCACACCGGTGCTGTGCACCCAGACCAAGGGCGGCGTCTCGGAGGCCGACTACGTCGACCTGCTGCTGCAACAGCAGGTCTCCGGGGTGGTGTTCGCCGGCGGACTGTACGCGCAGGCCGACGCGCCCCACGACCACTACGAGCGGCTCGCCGAACGCAGCATCCCCGTCGTCCTGGTCAACGCCGGCATCGAGCACCTGGGCTTCCCCGGCGTCTCCTGCGACGACGCGGTGGCCGTGGAGCAGGCCTGGCGGCACCTCGCCTCGCTCGGCCACGAGCGCATCGGCCTCGTGCTCGGTCCCGGCGACCACATGCCCTCCGGCCGCAAGCTGGCCGCCGCCCGGTCCTTCGGGGAGGTGCCGGACGAGTACGTCGCACGCGCCATGTTCTCCATCGAGGGCGGCCACGCGGCGGCCTCCCGCCTCATCGACCGCGGCGTCACCGGCTTCATCTGCGCCAGCGACCCCCTGGCCCTCGGCGTCGTACGGGCCGCCCGGCGCAGGGGCCTCGACGTGCCGTCACGCATCTCCGTCGTCGGCTACGACGACTCCGCGCTGATGAACTGCACCGAGCCGCCCCTCACCACCGTCCGGCAGCCCATCGAGGCCATGGGCCGGGCCGTCGTGGAGCTGCTGAACGCACAGATCAACGGCAGCTCCGTCGCCGCAGAGGAACTGCTCTTCGAACCCGAACTGGTGGTGCGGGGCTCGACCGCGCAAGCGCCTCGCCCCTGAGCCGCCGCCCGCGACCTCAACCCGCGGCCTCCGCCGGCGCCCGGAGCGCGCCGGGGACTGTCGGTGGGTGCCCCTAGTCTTCGATCGACGTCACGGCGTGGCGCGCCGATCGGGGCCGCCGGGGGTCCGCCGTGCCGGATCCGGCTGGGAAGGGACGAGACAGCGATGGGCTGGCTGGCAGCGGGCGACACCTACGAGGTCGCACTGGTGGAGGGGCGGGTGATGGCCCGGTCCGCGTCGGGTGAGTCACCGGACGAGCGGGTGCGAGAGGTCCCGGCGGAGCTACGGGACCACCCCGAGGTGAGCGGACTCGAGCGGTTCGCCGAGTGGCTCGACCGGCACGCGGCCGAGTGCACGGCACAGGTCACCCACTGGATGGTGTCCTCACTGCCGGTCCCGGCCGTGCTGCTGGCTCGGGTCTGGCCCGACGAGGCATGGCGGGCGGCGCTGCGGGACATCGTCGTCGTCGCGGACGGCCCGGAGACGGCCGGATTCCTGCGGGACGCGGACGACTCGGGCGCGCTGCGGGTGCTGACCGCCGACGGCGAGACCATCCGCCTGGCACCGCGCACGGTGACCATGCCGCACCCTGTCCTCCTCGCGCGCCTCGGCGAACTGCGCACCCTCGCCGCCGAGTCGGGGCTGACCCAGGGCGTCGACCAGCTCCACCGCGCCGTCTGGCACAAGCCCGACGGGATCGACCCCGCCGCCACCGCGGTGACCCGGTACGCGGGGGCCGAGTACCGCTCGTGGTACCGCCTCTCCGCCCGCGCCACCTCGCTCGGCTACCGGGTATCCGGCATGAACGCCGTCGACCGGATCCGGGACGCCGGACGGATCTTCACCGCCTCGGTCGGCATCGGTGACCCGTACACCGAGGAGAAGGCCTGGACAGGCCGCCTGACCTGGCGCGACGAGGACGGGTACCACGCGCTCCCGCTGACCGACGTCGGCCCCGTGGCCTGGTCCGAGGGCATGCGCATGGCCGCGGCCCTGCACGCGGGCGGCACGGCGGACACGGACGACGGCAAGTGAACGGCGCATGCACCCCGGGGAAAGGCACCCACCTCATGAACGACGCGACGACACCGGGCGGGGCGACGGCACGGACGGAGGAACTGCTGCGCGCCGGAGCCGTGCTGCCGCCGGGCACCACCGGCGTCGGCGACCGCGCCGTGCCCGTGGTCACCCAGGCCTACCGGCACCCCGGCCTCGACGGCCGGACCGTGGTCCGCCTCACCACCGCGGAACAGGGCGTGGAGCCGGGCAGCGGGTTCCTCGGCCTCGAAGCCGAGGGCGAGCCGGTGGAGGTCGGCCTCGGCCGGCCCCGGGCCATGGGCTTCCCCGAATGGGTCCTGGTCCGGCACCCCTCGGACGGCCACCTGGCCATGTCCGTGGTCGAGGAGATGAACAAGGTGGCGCGGACGGTGCGATCGCGGCCGAAGAGGGCCCGCGCCGCCTACGAGTCCATCGGAGAGCGGCTCGCCGGCTCCGTCCCGCACTTCCTGCCGACCTTCTACGAGCAGGCCGGCCGGGTCTTCCTGGCCGCCGGCGAGAAGGCCTACGCCGCCCAGATGTTCGTCGACGCGCGCAAGGCCGAGACGGCGCACGCGCTGCCCTTCGACGAGGCCCGCATGGACGCGGTGTTCCTCGAGTTCGCCGTGGCCGACGCCGTCCCGACGAAGATCCTCTCCGGCTATGCCAAGGGACTGGCGCCGAGGGTGCCGGCCGCCACGGCCTTCCGGCATCTGCGTGGCCTCTTCGTGCGGCTCGCGTCGCACGGTGTGCCGCCGTCCAGCCCGGGCGCGGGCGACCTGCGCAGACTGGCGAAGGCCGTCGCGGGCAAGGACGCGCTCGCCGAGGAGATGGCCTACCTGCGCGAGATGCTGCCGCTGCCCGGCACGGCCAGGGCCCCGCTCGGCTGGTGGAAGGCGCACCGCCCCGCGCTGCTGGAGCTGGCCCGGCAGGAGCCGGCGGTCCGCGGCACCCTGCTGGCGGTGCTGCCCACGGAGTGGGAGCAGCAGGAACTGCCCCAGTGGCTGGACCTGCATGCCGCAGATCGACGACAAGCGCCGGACGGTGCCCTCGGCGACGCTGAAGACCATCGGCGTGAAGGCGGCCGACGCCCGCGTGGCCAAGGACTGGCTGAGGGCCCTCGACATGGACGCCCTGCGGGCCGTCGTGGCGGCGCTGCTGCCCGTCGAACCGGCCCGGCTGTGGACGCACGGCCCCGAAACGGCCCGCGCCGCCGAGGTCTGGAACGAGCGCCTCGGCCGGCGCACCCCCCTTCCCGAGGAGGTGCTCCACGACGCGGTCCGCACGATCGAGCCCGTCGGATGGGCCCCGGCCGACGCCCTGCGAGGCTTCGTCGATCTCGCCACCGAGCCCCGGCTGACCCGCGATCTGACCTGGACCTTCGGCCGCTACGCGGTCGAGTCCGCCGAGCGGGCGCCCGGCTTCGCCAACGACACCCTCAAGGGTGCCGTGGCTCTGGCCGCGTGGCTCGCCCACCGCCTTCCGGCGGGCGACCCGGTCCGGGCCGCCCTGCCCGGCGTGCTGGCCGCGCTGTGTGAGCGGCTGGCCAACCCCGGGCTGCTGCTCGGGCTCGACAGGAGGGCGGACTGGGAGGCGTTCCGGCAGGCCGCCGGGGACCCCGACGAGACCGGCCAGGGTTTCGTGCGCCACGGCGCGCTCCTGTTCGGCACCGAGGGGCCCGCACCGGTCCCCGCTGTCCGGCCGGTACTTCTGGACACCACGGGCTTCGGCCCCGACCTGACGGCCCTGTTCACGGGCGCACGGCCGAACGCCCAGGAGGCCGCGCTGCGGCTGGTCCACGACGCGAGGTTCGCCGAGCTGCTCGCCGGCCCCGGCGACCCGGTGGCGGGCGGGCCCGACGCCGACGGGACGTGGTGGCCGCAGGACCCCGCCCGCTCGGTGCCCGACCTGGTCGCCGAGGTGGCCGGACGGCACGGCGTCGGCGAGGACGCCGCCGTCCTCTATCTGATGCTGCTCACCCTGCCCGACCCCACGGACCGCAACACCGCGCGCTGGACCGGCTGGGGCGGGCAACGCGGGGGAACCGCCCGGCTCCGTGCCGCCGGCGCCGAACTCGCCGCCACCGGCCTCGTGGTGGAGGGCAGCCGGCCCAAGGCGGGACGCTCGCTGTTCCTGCCCGGCGGCTGGATCCGGCCCGCGAACCCGCACCTCCCGCTGGAGCGGTGGAAGCTGCCGCTCTACGACCTGCTCGACGGCGAGACACCCGCCCTCGGCGTCGTCGTGCCCACACGGCCCGTCGCCGGTCTCTACCGCGAGGCCTGGCGGCGCGTCCAGGACGGCGACGGTCCACGCCTGGAGGAACCGGAGGTGCCGCGACCGCGCGGGCGCCGCCGCTGAGTTGTGTGGTGACGGCCGCCCCGCGCGGCCGTCACCGCGCCAGCTCCTTGTGCGCCGTCTCCGGAAGCCGCAGGTACACCAGCGAGGAGACCAGGCACAGCACGGCGACGTACCAGGGGAAGAGCCCCGCGTGCCCCATCTCCTTGAACAGCGTGCCCATGTACGGGGCGGTGCCGCCGAACAGGGCGACGGTGAGCGAGTACGGGAAGCCGATACCGGCCGCCCGCACCCGGGGCGGGAAGATCTCCGCGTTGACGGCCGCGCTGATCGAGGTGAAGCCCGTCAGCAGGATCATGCCGGCGCACTGCACCAGCAGCAGCACGGCGAACGAGTCGCGCAGGGCGTGCAGCAGCGGCACGCTCAGCAGGGCGAACCCCACGCCGAAGAACAGCAGCAGGGGACGGCGGCCGAAACCGTCGGAGAGCAGTCCGCCGAGCGGCTGGAGCAGCCCGAAGAACGCCAGCGAGATCGTGCCCGCGAGCAGCGCGTCCGACTTGTCCAGCCCCGTGTTGAGCTCGGCGTACATCGGCAGGTACGACGTCCAGGTGTAGTAGGCGATCGTGCCGCCCGCCGTGATGCCGCCGATCAGCAGCGACTCGCGCGGATGGCGGCGCAGCGCCTCGAACAGCCCCGGACGCGGCGCCCGTTGCTGCTCGGCGCTGCGGGTCTCCTGGGCGCCCTGCCGGATCCAGAAGCCGACGAGGCTGAGCACGGCCCCGAACACGAACGGCACCCGCCAGCCCCAGCCGTTCATCCGCTCCTCGCTCAGCGTGTCCACCAGCACCGTCGCGACACCGGAGGCGACGAGCTGCCCGGCTGTCGTCGAGACGTACTGGAAGCTGGAGAAGAGACCGCGCCTGCCGGGGCCCGCCGACTCCACCAGGAAGGTCGTCGACGCCGCGAACTCGCCGCCCACCGACAGCCCCTGGAGCAGTCGCGCCGCGACCAGCACCACCGGCGCCAGCACACCGGCCGTCGCGTAGGTCGGGGTCAGCCCGACCAGCAGGCTGCTGCCGCCCATCAGCAGGATGGTGACGGTCAGCGCGGCCCGCCGCCCGCGCCGGTCGGCGATCGCCCCCATCAGCAGCCCGCCGACCGGGCGCATGAAGAAGCCCACCGCGAACACAGCGAACGTGGACAGCAGCGGCACCAGCGAGTTGTCCGCACTGTCGGGGAAGACCTGGTCGGCGATGTAGGTGGCCAGGAACGTGTACGCGTACCAGTCGTACCACTCCACGGCGTTGCCCACCGAGGCGGCGAGGAGCTGGCGTACGGGCCGTCGGGTCGGCGGGGCGACCGTGTGCATGCCTGTCATGGTCGCGACCATCCCCGTCCGACGGGTCCGGCACACCCCCCGTACCGGCGACTTTCACATCAGCGCCACCAGACCCTTCCCTGACGTTTGATGCTCCTGGAACACTCGCTTCGCGCACATTCCGTCATCGGTCCGCCCCGGACCGGTACGGCCCCCCACTCCCGAGGCGAGAGGTCTCCCACCCCATGCCCGAAGTCAACCGGCGTCGTTTCCTCCAACTCGCGGGCGGAACCGCGGCGTTCAGCGCGCTGTCCGCGAGCATCGAGCGGGCCGCCGCACTCCCGGCGAACCACCGCGCGGGAAGCATCGAGGACGTCGAGCACATCGTGGTCCTGATGCAGGAGAACCGCTCCTTCGACCACTACTTCGGCGCGCTGCGCGGCGTCCGCGGCTTCGGCGACCCGCACCCGGTGACCCTGGACAGCGGCAAGTCGGTGTGGCACCAGACCAAGTCCGACGGCACCGAGGTGCTGCCCTTCCGGCCCGAGGCCGACGACCTCGGCATGCAGTTCCTCCAGGGCCTGCCGCACGGCTGGCCCGACGGGCAGGCGGCTTACCACAACGGCAAGTACGACCGCTGGCTGCCCGCCAAGGGCACCACCACCATGGCGTATCTGACCCGCGAGGACATCCCCTTCCACTACGCGCTCGCCGACACCTTCACCGTCTGCGACGCCTACCACTGCTCCTTCATCGGCTCCACCGACCCCAACCGCTACTACCTGTGGTCGGGTCACACCGGCAACGACGGCAAGGGCGGCGGCCCGGTCCTCGGCAACGACGAAGCCGGCTACGACTGGACGACGTACCCCGAGCGGCTGGAGGAGGCCGGGATCTCCTGGAAGATCTACCAGGACATCGGCGACGGCCTCGACGCGGCAGGCGGCTGGGGCTGGATCGACGACCCCTATCGCGGCAACTACGGCGACAACTCCCTGCTGTACTTCAACTCCTACCGGGGCGCCGAGCCCGGCGACCCGCTGTACGAGAAGGCCCGCACCGGCACCGACGCCAAGAGCGGCGAGGGCTACTTCGACCGGCTCCGCGCCGACGTCAAGGCCGGGAAGCTGCCGCAGATCTCCTGGATCGCCGCCCCCGAGGCCTTCTCCGAGCACGGCAACTGGCCCTCGAACTACGGCGCCTGGTACATCTCCCAGGTCCTGGACGCGCTCACCTCCGACCCGGCGGTGTGGGCGAGGACCGCCCTGTTCATCACCTACGACGAGAACGACGGCTTCTTCGACCACGTGGTGCCGCCGCTCCCGCCGAAGTCGGCCGCGCAGGGCCTGTCGACCGTCGACGTGTCCCTCGACGTCTTCAAGGGCAGCGCCACCCACACCGAGGGCTTCTACGGGCTCGGCCCCCGCGTGCCCATGCTGGTCGTCTCGCCCTGGAGCA
Organism: Streptomyces sp. NPDC032940; assembly: GCF_040636935.1. Classification (NCBI taxonomy): domain Bacteria; kingdom Bacillati; phylum Actinomycetota; class Actinomycetes; order Kitasatosporales; family Streptomycetaceae; genus Streptomyces; species Streptomyces sp. NPDC032940. Next base: position 25,545 of record NZ_JBEZVJ010000026.1, read on the forward strand.
AGGGCGGCTACGTCTGCTCCGAGACCTTCGACCACACCTCGGTCATCCGCTTCATGGAGCGCCGCTTCGGCGTGCGCGAGCCGAACATCTCGCCCTGGCGGCGCGCCGTCTGCGGCGACCTGACCTCCGCCTTCGACTTCTCCCGCCCGGACAGCCGCCCCGCACGGCTGCCGGACACCGACGCCTACGAGCCGCCGGACCGCGAACGCCATCCGGACTACCGCCCGACGCCCCCGGCGGACCCGGACATGCCCCGCCAGGAGCCCGGCACGCGTCCCGCACGCCCGCTGCGCTACGCCCCGCAGGTGGACGGCGCCGTGGACGCGGCGGCCGGGAAGTTCACGCTCACCTTCGCCTCCGGCGCCGGGGCCGGTGCGGCGTTCCTCGTCACCTCGGGCAACCGCGGCGACGGCCCGTGGACGTACACCACCGAGGCCGGCAAGAGCATCGCGGACACCTGGAACTCGGTGTACTCGGCCGGCGCGTACGACCTGACCGTGCACGGTCCGGCCGGCTTCCTGCGCGTCTTCCGGGGCGGGAACAAGACCGCCGGGCCCGAGGTCACCGCCCGGCACACCGGCGACGACGTCCGGCTGACCTTCACCAACGCCGGTTCCGGCACGGTCCGCCTGCGCATCACCGACGGCTACGGCGGCCCCGGCCGGACGGTCACCGTCCGCCCCGGCGCCACCGTGCGGCACACCGTCGACCTGGCGGCGAGCCGGCGCTGGTACGACCTCACCGTGACCGCCGACGGCGACCCGGCCTTCCTGCGGCGCTTCGCCGGGCACGTGGAGAACGGCCGGCCGGGAGTGAGCGACCCGGCGATCGCCACGGCGTAGGCACAGGGACGGGCGCCGGCGTCACAGCGCGGTCAGGTGCCCCGGGCTCGGCTGCCGGGGCACCGGCGCCGGATCGGTCCCCGGCGCCACCGTCCCGCCACCCGGCGCCGGAGCCCGCACCGCCTCCGGCGCGGCGGGGGCCATTGGACGTGAGCCGTCCGGCAGCGGGGGTGCGAACCGGCTCAGCTGGACCACGCCCCAGCCGGCCAGCGCCGCACCGGTCAGCGCGAGCAGCACACCGGCCGGACCGCCGCGCAGCCGCTCGCCGAGCAGCGACACCCCGATCACCGCGGCGGCCACCGGGTTGGCCAGCGTCACCACCGCGAGCGGGGCGCCGAGACCGCCCCGGTAGGCCGTCTGGGACAGCAGCAGCCCGCCCGCCGCGAAGGCCGCCACCAGCACCGCCACCCCGATCACCTGGACGCTGAGCAGCGGACCCGAGCGGTCCGTGACGGCGACCGTGACGGTCTGCGTGAGCGCCGAGGCGACCCCGGAGGCGATGCCGGACGCCGTCGCGTGCCGCAGCCCCGGACGCGCGCCGGGCCGTGACAGCAGGCCGACCAGCGCCGCCGTCGCACCGGAGACCGTCAGCGCCTCCGGCACGCTCAGCACGTCGTCGGGCGCGGGGCCGGACGCCGTCAGCAGCAGCGCGCCCAGCCCGAGCAGGGTCAGTCCGGTGCCCCGCCACTCGACGGCGCTCACCCGCCGGCCGGCCAGCCGCGCTCCCAGCGGCACCGCGGCGACCAGGGTGAGCGCGCCGAGCGGCTGGACCACCGTCAGCGGGCCGTACTTGAGGGCCACGACGTGCAGCAGCGCCGCCCCCGCGTTGAGCGCCACGGACCACCACCAGGCACCGTTGCCCAGCATCCGCAGCACGCCCGCCCCGGAGCTGCGGGCGGCCAGCCGCTCCTGGGCGACGGCCGCGGCGGCATAGGCGACGGCCGAGACCAGGGAGAGCAGGACGGCGATCAGCGCGGCGCTCACCGGCCCGCCCCCACCAGCTCGGGCCGCTCCGCCTCACGCCGCCCGGCCTGCCGTCGCCGGGACACCGGCAGGCGGCACGGGGGCCCCTGCGTCCCCTGTTCCTCCCGGGACTGCTCCTCCCGGGACTGCTCCTGCCGGGACGCGGGAGCCGGCGGGCGGAGGACGGCGAGGGCGATGCCGAGCAGGGCGGTCGCCACGAGCACGTCGAGCCAGTAGTGGTTCGCGGTGCCCACGATCACCAGGAGCGTCACCAGCGGATGCAGCAGCCACAGCCACCGCCACCGCGACCGGGTGGCGACGATCATGCCGACCGCCAGCATCAGCGCCCAGCCGAAGTGGAGCGAGGGCATCGCCGCGAACTGGTTCGACAGCTGGTCGGTGCGCGGCGGGCCGTACACCGAGGGCCCGAAGACCCGGGCCGTGTCGATCAGTCCGGTCGCGTCCAGCATGCGCGGCGGGGCCAGCGGGAAGGCCAGGTGCAGCACCAGCGCGGCGCCGGTCAGCGCCGCCAGCACCCGGCGGACCCAGACGTAGTGCGCGGGACGCCGCAGGTAGAGCCAGACCAGGAAGGCCACGGTGGCCGGGAAGTGGACGGTGGCGTAGTAGGTGTTCGCCGCGTGGACCAGCACGTCGCCGTGGAGCAGCAGGGACTGCACCGTGGCCTCGTCGGGCAGCCGCAGTACGCGTTCCCAGTCCCATACGCGGTGGGCGTTGCGGAAGGCCTCGTCGGTGTGGCCCGTCGCCAGTTGCCGGCCGAACTTGTAGACGAGGAAAAGCCCTGCCACGAGCAGGAGCTCACGGACGAGCGGCGGGCGCGCGGGCGCGTCCGGCTCCGCTTCTGCAGGCCGAGTGCGGGCATTCATCCCCGGGGCCCCTTCGCTGACGGTGGTGCGGTGCGGTGGTGCGGTCCGGGCCGACGGCTCACCGGGTGCGGTGCGGTCGCCGGTCCGGGGGCCGTGTGACGGTTCTCATCGATACGACCCCGTTCCGATACGTCAGTGTACCGATACGATCGGGTACCGGTACACTGACGTATCGATAGACTTGCGACACACTGGAGCACGGGTCCCTCGACCCTTGGTGCAGTGCCGCTGGGAACGAGTGAGGAGCAGAGCATGACGTCGCAGGCCGCGGACCGACCGGAGACGGTCGGCACCTCGCGCCGCTCCAAGATCACGCCCGAGCGTGAGCAGGAGTTCTTCGACGCCGTGCTCGAACAGATCCGGGAGTGCGGCTACGACGCCGTGACCATGGAGGGCATCGCCGCCAGCACCCGGTGCAGCAAGTCCACGCTCTACCGGCAGTGGAAGACGAAGCCCCAGTTCGTGGCGGCGGCCCTGCGCTCCAGCCGCCGGGTGCGCTTCGCCGGCATCGACACCGGGTCGCTCGCCGAGGACCTGCGCCAGGCAGCCCGGGCCGCGGGACAGTGGTCCGGCAAGGACACGCTGCTCCAGGCCCTCGGCCACGCGGTCATGCAGGACCCGGAGCTCCAGCGCGCGCTGCGTGAGGCCCTGGTCGAGCCGGAGATCGCCGCGCTGCGGCAGATCCTGCGGCGCGGGGTCGAGCGGGGCGAGGTCCCCGCCGGCCACCCGGCGCTGGAGTTCGTGCCCGCGCAGATGTTCGGCGCCCTGCGGATGCGGCCGGTCATCGAGGGCGAGTACGCCGACGCGGAGTACCTGGTGCGGTTCGTGGAGGCCGTCGTGCTGCCGGCCCTCGGCCTGCCCTGAGACTCAGGCCGCCGTCCACGGGATGACTGGACGGCGGCCTGCCCGCGCCGCACCGTGGGGACGGGGGCGGCGCGCACCCCCGGCCGGGTGGGACGTCCTTTGAGCGGAGGGGCGCCCCACCCGGCCGACTGACGTCCGGGGCCCCTCAGACGTCCTGTCCGCTGCCGCCGCCGGAGGACACCTCGATGCCCTCGGTGATCTCGTCGATCAGCTTCTCCTGGCCCTCCGTGTCGACACCGAAGCGGACGACGACGATGCGCTTGGCGTCGGCGGGCGACGGGAAGGCCAGCGACTCCACGAATCCGTCGGAACCCTTGCTGGTGACCGCCTTCCAGCGGACCAGGTACCCCTTCTGACCGGCGACCGTCACCTCCTTCGAGGCCAGCTCCTGGTGCGAGGTGATCCCGCCGTAGGACTTGCCGCCGTACGACTCCTCGGCGTTCGCCGCGATGTCCGCCTTCGCGACCTCCTCGGCGGTGCTGCCCTCGGTGCCGAGCACCATCGCGGGCGCCGAGTAGGCGCCGCCCTTGGTGCAGGTCGCCGAGGCGTCGCCCGGGCACTTGTAGGCGTCGTCGGAGGACACCATGGCACCGACCGACAACTGCTGCCCCGACCAGCCGTCCACGATCGGCAGGCTGATCCCGCTGACCGGGTCCGTGACCGACCCGCTCTCGATCCTGGGCGGCTGCGACCCGTCCGGGGAGTCCGGCGCCGGCGACCGGTCGCCTCCGCCCGGACCGCCGAAGGGGTCGTTCCCGTCGTCGGAGCCGGGCCCCTCCTGCTGCCGCGGGGACCCCGCGCTGCTGCCGGACGAGCCGTCGTCGGCCAGCAGATACACGCCGGCGCCGATGCCGGCCAGCACGGCCACGGCCGCCGCCACCGCTATACCGGTGCGCAGACCGCGCCGCCGGCCCGGCGGTGGCTGGACGGGATGTCCCGGATACCCGGGGTGCACCGGATACGGCCCGGACACGCTGCCGTACGGTCCGGACACCGCGTCGCGAGGACCCGGCGCCGCGTCATGAGGCCCGGGCGCGGTGCCGTACGGCCCCGGCAGGGCGTCGTGCGGCCCGGGTGCGGCGCCGGCCTGCGGCGCGGCCGGCGGAGCCGCCGGTCCGGGCGCCGCGCCGGTGTCCGACGGTGTCTCAGGCCCCTGCCCGGCGGCCGGCCCCGCCGGACGGACCTGGTCCGTCCACGCCTTGCCGTCCCACCAGCGCTCGGTGGCGGGACCGTCACTTTTCTGCCCGGGGTCCGGGTACCACCCGGGAGGAGTCACCTGCGTCATGACCCCACCGTATGAGGCGTCGGTGAAAGCCGGATGAGAGACCCCGCGACCGCCCCCGCTCTTCCGCCCGTTGACGTACGGCCCGCGTCCCCCCGCTGGTGACCGGCCCGGCGCGTCGCCCACGCTTTACCGCATGTCACCCGTCACGGCAACTGGTGCCCCGAGCATCCACCACCGTGCCGGTCGGGCCGCTAGGCTCGACCCCTGTACGTCGTTCGGGCGACATGGGGAGGTAGCGGGATGACGGAGGTTCGGCCCACGGCCGCCGCCTCGGCCTCCCTCTGGGAGCGGGAAGAGGAAGTCGCCGCCATCACAAAGGCGGTGGACACCCTGTGCGCGGACCGCTCGTCCGGCGGCACCCTGCTGGTCTGCCGGGGCGAGGCCGGACTGGGCAAGACCGCGCTGCTGGCCGAGACCCGCGGCTGCACCGTCTGGTCGGCGCGCGGCGGCGAGACCCTGCGCTCCGTCCCCTTCAACGTCGTACGGCAGTTGCTCCAGCCGGCCCTCGTCTCCATGCTCCCGGAGGAGGCCCGCGAGTACCTCGGCGACTGGTACGACATCGCCGGCCCGGCCCTCGGCATAGCCGAACCGGGCGAACGGCAGGCCGACCCGCAGGGCGTGTGCGACGGACTGGTCGCCGCCGTGCGCCGGCTGGCCCGCCGCGAGTGGCCCCTCGTCCTGCTCATCGACGACGTCCACTGGGCCGACCAGGAGACCCTGCGCTGGCTCGCCGCGCTCGCCGGGCGCCTCGACGAGACCTCCGCCCTGCTGGTGATCGCCCGCCGCCCCGGCGAGGGCACCGGCGACAGCACCCGCCACCTGGACGTCGCCGAGGCCGCCGGCCGGCCCCTCGCCCCGCTCAGCGCCCTCACCCCGGAGGCGACGGCCGGACTCACCCGCGCCACCCTGGGCGCCCACGCCGACGGCGCGTTCTGCCGCGAGGTGTGGGCCGTCACCGACGGCAACCCGTACGAGACCGTCGAACTCCTCGCCAAGGTCCAGGACAGCCAGCTGGAGCCGGTCGAGGCCCGCGCCGGCGAACTGCGCGCCCTGAACCGCTCGGCCCGCGGCGGCGGACTCGTCGCCCGCCTGGAGCAACTCGGCATCGACGCCACCCGGTTCGCCTGGGCCGCCGCCATCCTCGGCACCGGCATCACCGTCGACATGGTGGCCCGGCTCGCCACCCTCGACCGCGCCGACGCCGTCCGCTGCGCCCACCTGCTCGGCACCGCCCGCATCCTCACCGCACCCGACCCGGCCGCCGGACAGGGCGCCGACGGCGACCTGGAGTTCGTCCACCCGCTGATCGCCACCGCCGTGTACAACTCGATCCCCGACGCGCTGCGCCGGGCCATGCACGGCATCGCCGCCCAGCTCGTCGCCGACTCCGGACTCGGCGCCGCGGCCGCCTCCCGCCACCTCCTCCAGGTCCACCCCGACGACGACCAGGACGTCGTGCGGCAGCTGCGCGAAGCCGCCCGCGAGCACCTCGCCGTCGGCGCGCCCGACGCCGCCCGGCGCTGCCTCGAACGCGCCCTCCAGGAACCGCCGCTGCCCGAGGCCCACGCGCGTGTGCTCTACGAACTCGGCTGCGCCACCCTGCTCACCGCGCCCGCCACCACCATCGGCCATCTGCGCACCGCGCTCGCCATGCCCGGCCTCGACGGCGACGAACGCGTCGACGCCGTCTTCCGGCTCTCCCAGGCCCTCCTCCACAACGACCAGCTCGAGGAGGCCGTCCGTACCGTCGAGGCGGAGTCCGCCCGCAACCCGGACCCTTCGGCGAGGCTGCGCCTCCAGGCCGTCCAGTACATGTGGGAGGGCATCCACGCCGGCGAGACGGCGTCCCCGGACCGCTCCGCGCGCCTCGCCGAACTCGCGGCGACCTGCACCGGCCGCGACAACGCCGAACGCGCCCTGCTCATCCTGCGCGGCTTCGACGCCATGACCCACGGGGAGAACGCCGAAGAGGTCGTCGAACTGTGCGACCGCGCCCTCGTCAACGGCCGCCTCGCCCCCGGACTCGGCTGGACCGACACCGAGTGGGGCCTGGAACTGCCCATGATGCTGGCCAGCGCCTACGCCTACTGCGACCGCCTCGACCGCGCCGAGGCCCTGTTCACCGAAGCCCTGCGCGCCTACGAGACCGCGGGCTGGAGCGGCGGCCACCTCGCCCTCGCGCACGCCTACGTCGGCCTGGGCCACCGCAGGCGGGGCCGGCTGCGCGAGGCCGAGGAGTCCCTGCGGGAATCGCTGCGCATCGCCGAGCGCGTCGGCCGCGGCCTGCCGCTGTACTGGTCGGCCATCTGCAACCTGATCGACACGCTGCTCGCCCGCGGCCGGGTCGAGGAGGCCCGGTCGCTCGCCGACCAGTACGGCTTCGCCCCGCCCTACCCGTCCACGATCGTGCTGCCCGACCCCCGCACCGTCCGCGGCCGGCTGCTCCTGGCCACCGGCCGCACCAAGGAGGGCGTCAACGAACTGGAGGCCGCCGAGAAGGCCGCCGCCGCACGCGGCCGGCACAACCCGGTGGTGGTCCCCTGGGCGACCGACCTGGCCCGCGCCCTCGCCACCGAGGACCCCGGCCGCGCCGCCCAGCTCGCCTCCGACGCGCGCCGCCAGGCCGAGCGCTTCGGCACCGACACCGCGATAGGGGAGGCCCTGCGCTGCGCCGCCGCCCTGGAGACGGGACAGCGCGCGGTCCGGCTAGCCGCGCAGGCGGTCACCTACCTGGAAGCCTCGCCCTGCCAGTACGAACATGCCGCGGCCCGCGTCGAGTACGGCATCGCGGCCCGCTCCGGGGCGGAGCTCGAGCGGGGCCTGGCGCTGGCACGGTCGTGCGGCTCGGACGGGCTGGTGGCGAAGGCCCGCGACGCCCTGGAGTCACTCACGGGCTGACCGGCCCGCTCAGCCCGCGGCGCCGTCCTCCTCGGCCAGCACCCGCTGTGCCGCCGCGAACGCCGAGTTGGCCGCCGGCACCCCGCAGTACACGGCCGTCTGGAGCAGCACGGCACCTATCTCGTCCGGCGTGAGCCCGTTGCGGCGGGCCGCCCGCACATGCATGGCCAGCTCCTCGTAGTGGCCGTGCGCCACCAGCGCCGTCATCGTCACCATGCTGCGCTCACGGCGCGAGAGCGTCTCGTCGGTCCAGATCTCCCCCCAGGCGTAGCGCGAGATGAAGTCCTGGAACCGCGCGGTGAACGGCGTCTGGCGCTCCTGTGCCCGGTCCACGTGCGCGTCGCCCAGCACCTCGCGCCGCACCGCCATGCCGCGCCCGGCACCCCCGCCGAAGTGCCCGCGCAGCGCGGTCAGCACCGCCTCGGGACGCTCGGCGGGCGCCAGGTGCGAGGCGCCCGGGATCTCCGCCAGCGCCGCGCCCGGCACGGCGTCGGCGATCTCCCGAAGATGCGCGGGCGGCGTGGCCGGGTCCTCGCGGCCGGCGATCAGCAGCGTGGGCGCGGTGATCTCGCCGAGCCGGTCCCGCAGGTCGAAGGCGGCCAGCGCGTCGCAGCACGCCGCGTACGCCCCCGGGTCGGCCTCCCGGTGGTCCCGCACCAGCCGCGGCACGGTGAACCCGGGCGTGAACCACCGTGCGTCGGCGCCGCGCGCGAGCTCCTCCAGCCCCTCCGCGCGCACCTTCGCGGCACGTTCCTCCCACGGCTTCGCGCCGTCGAAGTGCGCCGACGAGCAGACGACGGCGAGCGAGGACACCCGCTCCGGGTGGTGCACGGCCAGATGCAGGCCCACCGCACCGCCCAAGGACACGCCCGCGTAGGCGAACCGCTCGACACCGAGCGAGTCGGCGAGCGCCAGCACCAGCGCGGCGAGGTCGCCGACGGTGGCGCCGGGGCCGATGAGGTCCGCCGCCGAACCGCCGTGCCCCGGCAGGTCCCAGCGGATCACCCGGTGCCCGATGGACAGCTCGGGCGCCACCTCGTCCCACAGGGCGTACGAGGTGCCCAGCGAGGGCCCGAGCAGCAGCGGGGGAGCGGTGGCGGGGCCTTCGGTCAGGTGGTCGAGCATGGTCAACGTCGCTCCAGAGCGCGGTCGGTCAGGGCTCCGGCGGAGCCGGTGCAGCGGGCGGGGTCGGTCAGGGAGCCGAGGTCGAGACCTCGCAACTCCGGCACCTCGGCGAGCAGTTCGCCCAGGTTGCGGTCCTCGGCGTAGGTGCGCCGGGCGAGTTCGCTGAGCAGTTCCCTGGCGCGGGCCCGCCCGAGCACCGGCGCCAGCTCGGCGGAGAGCCGCTCCGAGACGATCAGCCCGTGGGTGAGGCCGAGGTGCGCGCGCATCTCCTGCGGGCGCACCCGCAGCCCCTCGGCCAGCTCGGCGGCGTCGCGCGCCGCGCCGCCGGTCAGCCGCAGCAGGTCCCGCAGCGGCTCCCACTCGGCGTGCCAGGCCCCGGCCGGGCGCTCGTCCTCGGCGGCCAGGGACCCGTACAGCGTCGCCGCGAGCTGCGGCGCGCGCCGGGCCGCAGCCGCGATGAGCGTGGAGCGCACGGGGTTGGCCTTGTGGGGCATCGCCGACGAGCCGCCGCCGCTGCCCTCCGCGAGCTCGCCCAGCTCGGTGCGGGAGAGCGTCAGCACGTCCACGGCGATCTTCCCGAGGGCCCCCGCCGTGAAGGCGAGGCAGCCGGCGAGGTCGGCGACCGGGGTGCGCAGCGTGTGCCAGGGCAACAACGGCGTTGCCAGGCCCAGTTCACGGGCGTACGCCCCGGGCAGCGCGGTCGGGTCCTCGGCACCGTACGTCCCGAAGGCGGCCAGCGTGCCCGCCGCGCCGCCGAGCTGGGCGGGCAGCGCGCCGCGCACGGCCGTGATCCGGTCCCGCGCGTCCAGCACCAGCGCGCGCCAACCGGCGGCCTTCAGACCGAAGGTGGTCGGCACGGCGTGCTGGGTCAGGGTCCGGCCCGGCATCGCCGTGTCCCGGTGCTCGGCCGCCAGCCGGGCCAGCGCCCGCTCCGTGCGGGCGAGGTCGGCCAGCAGCAGACCGAGGGTGCGGGCGGCGACCAGCATCGTCGCCGTGTCCATGATGTCCTGGCTGGTCGCGCCCCGGTGCACATACGGCCCGTACTCCGTGCCGACCGCCGCCGTCAGGTCCGCGACCAGCGGGATCACCGGGTTGCCGCCGCCGCGGGCCCGCTCGGCCAGGGAGCGCACGTCGAAGCGGGCCGGGTCGGCGGCCTCGGTCACCGCGGCCGCCGCCTCGGCGGGGGCGAGCCCCAGCCCGGCCTGGGCCCGGGTCAGCGCCGCCTCCGCGTCGAGCAGCGCGCGCAGCCAGGCGCGGTCGTCGGTCGCGTCGGCCGCGGGCGAGCCCGCCCAGCCGGGGGCGAGCAGGCCGGCGTCGGGAGCTGATGTCACTGGAACTCCAGGAAGACCGTCTCGCCTTCGCCCTGAAGGCGGATGTCGAAACGGTACGTGCCGTGGCCCTCGTCCCCGGCGACCAGCGTGTCGCGGCGCTCCGCGTCCACCCGGGACAGCAGCGGGTCGGCGGCCAGCGCGGCGTCGTCGCCCGGCAGATAGATCCGGGTGAACAGGTGCACGAGCAGACCGCGGGCGAACACGCACACGCTGAGGTAGGGCGCGTTCCGCCCGCGCGCCCCGGGGCGCAGGGTCCGCACGTACCAGTGCCCGTCGGCGTCCGTCTGGATGCGTCCGAAGCCGGTGAACTCCACGCCGTTGCGGCCCAGGAAGCCGCCCGAGGCGGGGTCGCGCCGCATCGAGCCGTCGGCGGTGGGGAGCTCGCCGTCCGGGCCCGGACCCCACACCTCCAGCAGGGCGTCGGGCAGCGGCCGGCCCTCGCCGTCGTACACGTACCCGTGCACGGTGACGGTGTCAGGATGCCCGAGGGGCGCGACGTCCTCGCCGCCGCGGAAGGGCAGCGCGTAGCCGTAGAACGGGCCGACCGTGTGCGACGGGGTGGGCAGGACGTTCTCCGGGCTACTGGTGTCGATCTTGGTCATGGCGGTCAGCGTCCTTCTTCGATCCAGGTGGCGTCCGGCCCGTCGAGCACGATGTCCCAGTGGTAGCCGAGGGAGAACTCGGGCACCGACAGGCTGTGGTCGTACGTCGCGACCAGCCGCTGCCGGGCGGCGTCGTCCGTCACCGACTGGAGGATCGGGTCGTACGGGAACAGCGGGTCGTTCGGGAAGTACATCTGGGTCACGAGCCGCTGGGTGAACGCGGAGCCGAACACCGAGAAGTGGATGTGGGCCGGGCGCCAGGCGTTGACGTGGTTGCGCCACGGGTAGGGGCCGGGCTGAATGGTGGTGAAGCGGTAGAAGCCGTCGTCGTCGGAGAGGGTGCGGCCCACGCCGGTGAAGTTCGGGTCCAGCGGGGCGTCGTGCTGCTCGCGCTGGTGGGCGTAGCGGCCGGCCGAGTTGGCCTGCCAGATCTCCACGAGCTGACCGCGCACCGGCCGGCCGTCGCGGTCGAGGAGGCGCCCGGAGACGGTGATGCGCTCGCCGACCGGCTCACCGGTGTGCTGCCGGGTCAGATCGTTGTCGATCTCGGTGATGTCCCGCTCCCCGAAGGCGGGGGAGGACAGCTCCACCAGCTCCGGGTCCTTGGTGACGTCGATGCCGACCGGCGGCTGCAGGGGGTGACGCAGCACCGAGGACCGGTACGGGGCGTAGTCGCGGCGCGGGTGGTGCTCGACGGGCGCGCCGTCGGCGACCCGCTTCACGTACGCGGCGCGCTCGGCCGCGATCTCCGCGTCGATGTCGTGCTGGGTGAGAGTCATGGGAGTTCCCGTGGGTGACAGGGGGTTAGCGTTCGAGGACGAGGGCGAGGCCCTGGCCGACGCCGATGCACAGGGTGGCGACACCGGTGCCGGATCCCTTGCGGGCCAGCTGGTGCGCGACGGTGCCGGCGAGGCGGGCGCCGGAGGCGCCGAGGGGATGGCCGAGGGCGATGGCGCCGCCCTGCGGGTTGAGGACCGCCGGGTCGAACTCGGGCCACTCGGCGACGCAGCCCAGCACCTGGGCGGCGAAGGCCTCGTTGAGTTCCAGGACGTCCAGGTCGGCGAAGGTCCGGCCGGCCCTGGCGAGGGCGCGGTTCACCGCCTCGACGGGGGCGAGCCCGAAGTACTGCGGGTCGTTGGCCGAGACACCGGTGGCCGAGATCCGGGCCAGCGGCTCGCGGCCGGTGGCCCTCAGTCCCTCCTCGTCGGCCAGCAGCAGCGCCGCGGCACCGTCGTTGAGCGGTGAGGCGTTTCCGGCGGTCACGGTGCCGTCGCTCGTGCGGAAGGCCGGCTCGAGCTTCGCCATCGCTTCCAGGGACGTGTCCGGACGTACGCACTCGTCGGCGGCGAAGTCGACCGGGTCGCCCTTGCGCCGCGGCACCGGCACCGGCGCGAGTTCGACGTCGAACAGGCCGTCGGCCCGCGCCCGTGCGGCCTTGCGGTGGGAGGCGAGGGCGAACTCGTCCTGCTGGTCCCGCCCGATCCTGTGTCTGTCCGCGATCAGTTCGGCCGACTCCCCGAGAGGGATGGTCCACTGCGGGTCCATCCTCGGGTTGACCATGCGCCAGCCCAGGGTGGTGGAGTACAGCTCCGCGTGTCCGGCCGGGAACGGCCGGTCGGACTTGGGCAGCACATAGGGCGCCCGGGTCATGGACTCCACGCCGCCCGCGAGCACGACCGAGGCGTCCCCGGCCGCGACGGCACGGGCGGCCTGGATCACCGCCTCCAGACCGGAGGCGCACAGCCGGTTCACGGTCACGCCGGGCACCGAGGTGGGCAGCCCGGCCAGCAGGGCGGCCATGCGCGCGACGTTGCGGTTCTCCTCGCCGGCGCCGTTGGCGTTGCCGAAGTACACGTCCTCGATCCGGGACGGGTCCAGAGCGGGGGTGCGGGCGAGGAGCTCGCGGACGGCGTGCGCGGCCAGGTCGTCCGGGCGCACGCCGGCCAGGGAGCCGTTGTACCTGCCGAACGGGGTGCGCACCGCGTCGACGACGTAGACGTCCTTCACTTCAGGCCCTCCGCGACGACGAGTTCGGCGTCCGTCTTGGCGACGACCTCGTCGGCGGCCACGCCCGGTGCGGTCTCCACCAGGACCAGGCCGTCGCCGGTGACGTCGAGGACACCGAGATCGGTGATGATCCGGTTCACACAGGCCTTGCCGGTCAGCGGCAGCGCGCACTCCGCGAGGATCTTCGGGGAGCCGTCCTTGGCGGTGTGGGTCATCACGACGATGACGGTGCGGGCGCCGTGGACCAGGTCCATCGCCCCGCCGATGCCGGTGATCATCTTCCCCGGGATCGCCCAGTTCGCCAGGTCACCCCGCGCCGAGACCTGCATGGCCCCCAGCACCGCGACGTCGATGTGACCCCCGCGGATCATCGAGAAGGACAGCGCCGAGTCGAAGAAGGAGGCACCCGGCAGGACCGTCACGGTCTCCTTGCCGGCGTTGATCAGATCGGGGTCGACCTGGTCGTCCGTGGGGTACGGGCCGGTGCCCAGGATGCCGTTCTCGGACTCCAGGGTCACCTCCACGCCCTCGGGCAGGTAGTTCGGGATCAGCGTCGGCAGACCTATGCCGAGGTTGACGTACTGCCCGTCCTCCAGCTCGCGCGCGGCCCGCGCGGCCATCTGTTCACGCGTCCAGGCCATCAGGAACTCACCGTCCGCCGCTCGATCTTCTTGTCCGCCGCCTGCCCGGCCGTCAGCGCGACCACCCGCTGCACGAAGATGCCCGGCAGGTGCACGGCGTCCGGGTCGATCTCGCCGGGCTCCACCAGCTCCTCCACCTCGGCGACGGTGACCCTGCCCGCCATGGCCGCCAGCGGATTGAAGTTCCGCGACGACTTCGCGAACACCAGATTGCCGTGCCGGTCGCCCTTGGCCGCCCTGACCAGCGCGAAGTCGGTGCGGATGCCGCGCTCGAGGACGTACTGCGCGCCGTCGAACTCACGGACCTCCTTCGGCGGCGAGGCCAGCGCGACCCCGCCGGAGCCGTCGTAGCGCCACGGCAGCCCGCCCTCGGCGACCTGCGTGCCGACGCCCGCCGGCGTGTAGAAGGCCGGGATGCCCGCGCCGCCGGCCCGCAGCCGCTCGGCCAGCGTGCCCTGCGGGATCATCTCCACCTCCAGCTCACCGCCGAGGTACTGGCGCGCGAACTCCTTGTTCGCACCGATGTAGGACCCGGTCACCCGGGCGATGCGCCCCGCGGCCAGCAGGACGGCCAGCCCCGACTCCATCGCGCCGCAGTTGTTGGAGACGACCGACAGCCCGCCGACGCCGCGCTCGTGGAGCGCCTCGATCAGCACGTTCGGCACGCCGCTGAGCCCGAAACCGCCCACGGCGAGCGATGCGCCGTCCGGTACGTCGGCCACCGCCTCGGCGGCTGTGGCCACCACCTTGTCCATCCGAGAAGCCCCGTCTCTTCCGAGCGCCCCGCGATCCGGATCCGCGGCTCCGTGGAGATCCGTGGGTCCTGAATTAATCAGGGCACTGAGTATTTCAGCGAGATGGCCCACACGCTGCCACCGCACGGTCGGGGCGTCAAGACCTCGAAAAGGACGAGGTGGATCGCCTGGTGGGGCTGGGGGTGTTCTCAGCCCGGCCGTTGTATCGTCAGTGCACTCACGAATCGTGCAGGACGAATCTCGCCTCCAGGGGAGCGCACATGGCCGCGGTCGACCTGACCACCCACCCCGGGCATCTGGCCCGGCGGCTGCAGCAGGCGCACTACCTGCTGTGGAACACGATGGTCTCGGAGGAGACCACCTCGCCGCAGTTCGCGGTCCTCAACGCGCTCGTCGCCGAACCGGGCCTCGACCAGCGCACGGTGGGGGAGCGGGTGGGGCTCGACCGGTCCACCATCGCCGAGGTGATCAGCCGGCTCGGCCGCCGCGGACTGCTCGACAAGGTCCGCGATCCGCAGGACGGCCGCCGCTTCCTGCTGCGCCTGACGGACGAGGGGCAGCGCGTCCACCGCAGGCTGAGCGTGCGGACGGCCCGGATGAACCAGGTCTTCCTCGCCCCGCTCTCCGCCGCCGAACAGGCCGTGTTCTTCGACCTCGTCCAACGGGTCGCGGACGCCGCCGAGGGGCTCCGCAACCCGTCCGAGCCCGTGGTGACACCCGGCTGATCAGGGCGTCCCGGCGAACACCACCCACACCGGGCCCTCGGCGAAGTTCACGGGCGTGCCGTCCCCGGCGGTGAAGGCCGTGCCCTCCTCGGCCGCCCCGCGCTTCCACGTCGCCTCGTAGGAGCGGCCGTCGCGCAGCACCTCCGCCCGGCCGGAGCCCACCGATTCCACGTACGGCGAGTTGCTGCCGAGGAAGTCGCGGAAGGCCGACTTGCGCACCGTCACGTGCTGGACGACGACCGTCGCCGGCTCCGGACGTCCGCCGCCGGCCGCCGGGACCGGACCGCCGTCCATGGCGATCAGCCAGCGGCCGCGCTCCGCCGACCAGGTGAAGGTGAAGCTCGCCGCGGGATAGCGCACCGTGCGCGAGCTTACGGGCCGGCCGCCCCCGGGGGCCTCGCCGTAGCGGTAGCCCGTGGTCAGCGCGGCGGCGCCCGAGGGCGACGGCAGCAGCCGGTCCGGCCGCAGGAGGAGGTTGTGCGGCGCGGCGCGGCCGTCGTCGCGGACATAGGCGTCGGGCGCCGTCGCCGGCGGCTCGGCCCGCAGGGGTGCCGCGTCGATCAGCGGGAGCAGCTTGCTCTGCGCGCCGGAGAACGCGAGCACCGGCCGGTCGAACTGGCGCAGCAGCTCCAGGTCGGACTCCCGGGCGCTGCGCACCGGTCCGACCGCTTCCGGCAGCCTGGTGGCGTAGACCGCCATGAGGCGGCTCAGCCCGCCCTCCACCGGTTCCACGTAGACGACGTCCGCGGCGTCCAGGCCTCGCTGCGGCCGGGCCTCGGGGGCGTTGTCGACCTTGACGGCGAGGACGGGACCCGCGGGGTGCGGGGGCTGCGTGTGCGACCGCTCCAGGTGGGGTGCCCGGCCGTCGTCCTCCTTGCCCGGTGACGTGCAGCCGGCCGCCAGCGCGGCCGTCACCGCCGCCGCCAGCAGCACCGGCACGGCACCGGCCCGTGTGCCGCGCCGCACGCCGCGGACCCGCTTGCGCATCCCGTGTCGCATCCCGACCACCCGCCCACCCACTTCGTTCACCGATTGTCCCCTTATTGAGGTGTTTATGCCCATACCCGACTGATTCTGATAACGCACCCGCAATCCGCTGTTCGGCCGAACCGGCGCCGGTTGGGCCGGGACGCCCCGGGGTACTCGGCCGCGACGCAGGACAGGACGCGCACGGGCGACGGAGGGAGCGCGAGACGATGAAGGCAGTGGTCTGGCAGGGCAAGCGGGACGTGCGGGTCGAGGACGTGCCCGACCCGAGGATCCAGGAGCCGACCGACGCGGTCATCCGCATCACGTCCAGCGGACTGTGCGGCTCCGACCTGCACCTGTACGAGGTGCTGACACCGTTCATGACACCGGGCGACATCCTCGGCCACGAACCCATGGGCATCGTGGAGGAGGTCGGCTCCGAGGTGGCGAACCTCAAACCCGGCGACCGGGTGGTGGTGCCGTTCCAGATCGCCTGCGGGCACTGCTACATGTGCGACACCGGGCTGCCGACCCAGTGCGAGACGACGCAGGTCACCGGCGAGGGCATGGGGGCCCCGCTGTTCGGCTACACCCGCCTGTACGGCGCGGTGCCCGGCGCCCAGGCCGAGTACCTGCGCGTCCCGCAGGCCCAGTTCGGGCCCATCAAGGTGCCCGAGGGACCCGCCGACGACCGCTTCGTCTACCTCTCCGACGTCCTGCCCACCGCATGGCAGGCCGTCGAGTACGCCGCCGTCCCGCAGGGCGGCAGCGTCGCCGTGCTCGGGCTCGGCCCCATCGGCGACATGGCCTGCCGGGTCGCCCTGGCCAAGGGCGCCGGACGCGTGTTCGGCGTGGACCTGGTGCCGGAACGGCTGGAGCGGGCCCGCGCACGGGGCGTGGAGACGTACGACCTGCGGGCCTTCGACAACGAGAAGGAGCTGGTCGCCGCGATCCAGGACGAGACCGGCGGCCGGGGCCCCGACGCCGTCATCGACGCGGTCGGCACCGAGGCGCACGGCGGCATGGTGGCCAAGCTGGTCCAGCAGTCCGCGGCCATGATGCCCCGGTCCATCGGCGGCCCGCTCGCCGAGCGCTTCAGCGTCGACCGGCTCGCGGCCCTGTACACCGCCATCGACCTGGTGCGGCGCGGCGGCACCATCTCGCTCATCGGCGTCTACGGCGGTATGGCCGACCCGATGCCGCTGCTCACCCTGTTCGACAAGCAGATCCAGATGCGGATGGGGCAGGCCAACGTGCGCCGCTGGAGCGACGAGATCATCCCCTTCCTCACCGACGAGGACCCGCTCGGCGTTGACGACTTCGCCACCCACCGCGTGCCGCTCACCGATGCGCCGCACGCGTACGAGATGTTCCAGAAGAAGCAGGACGGCGCCGTCAAGGTCCTCATGAAGCCGTAGAGCCTCGGAGGCTCAGGGGCCGCCCAGGATCTCCGCCAGGTCGTAGCGGACCGGCTCCTCCAGCTGGGCGTAGGTGCAGCTCTCCGGCGTGCGGTCCGGGCGCCAGCGGCGGAACCGGGCCGTGTGCCGGAAGCGCGCCCCGTTCTCCATGTGGTCGTACGCCACCTCGGCGACCCGCTCGGGCCTGAGCGGCACCCACGACAGGTCCTTCTTGCCCGACCAGCGGCTGGGCGCCCCCGGCAGCCGCGCCGACTCGTGCGCCGCCTCCTCGGCCCAGGCCGCCCACGGATGGCCCCGGACGTCCTCCATGCGCAGCGGCTCCAGCTCCTCCACCAGCTCGGCGCGCCGCTTCATGGTGAAGGCGGCGCTCACTCCGACGTGCTGGAGCCGGCCGTGGTCGTCGTACAGGCCGAGCAGCAGCGAACCGACCACGGGTCCGCTCTTGTGGAGGCGGTAGCCGGCCACCACGACGTCCGCCGTGCGCTCGTGCTTGATCTTGAACATGGCCCGCTCGTCCGGCCGGTAGCGCAGATCGGGCGGCTTGGCGACGACGCCGTCCAGACCCGCCCCCTCGTACTGCTCGAACCAGTGCCGCGCCACCTCGATGTCGTCCGTCGCCGGCGCCACGTGCACCGGAGGCGTGACCCCCGACAGCGCCCGGACCAGCAGCGCCCGCCGGTCGGCGAGCGGCACGTCGAGCAGCGACTCGTCGTCCAGCGCCAGCAGGTCGAACACCACCAGCGACGCCGGCGTCCGCTCCGCCAGCGTCCGCACCCGTGACTGTGCCGGATGGATCCGCTCGGTCAGCGCGTCGAAGTCCAGATGCCCCTCGCGCGCGATCACGATCTCCCCGTCCACCACGCAGCGCGCCGGCAGCAGCTCCCGCACGGCCTCCACCAGCTCGGGGAAGTACCTGGTCAGCGGCTTGCCCGTGCGGCTGCCGAACTCCACCTCGGCCCCGTCCCGGAACACGATCGCCCGGAACCCGTCCCACTTCGCCTCGTAGTGCATCCCCGGCGGGATCTTCGCCACGGACTTGGCGAGCATCGGCTTCACGGGCGGCATGACGGGAAGATCCATGCCCCGATTCTGCGCGTGAATCCTCCCGGATGCCTGATATGCGCGTCGCGCGCCCTGCGCCTACCGTGGCTCGCATGGCGGATGCGGTGGAGCTGGAGGTGGGCGGGCGGGCCGTGCGGCTGTCCAGCCCGGGAAAGGTGTTCTTCCCCGAGCGGGGCTACACCAAGCTCGACGTGGCCCGGTACTACCAGGCCGTCGCGCCCGGCATCCTGCGCGCCCTGCGGAACCGGCCCACCACGCTCCAGCGGTACCCGGACGGGATCGAGGGGGAGTGGTTCTACCAGAAGCGGGCGCCCAAAGGCATGCCCGACTGGATCCCGACCGCGCACATCACCTTCCCCAGCGGGCGCAGCGCCGACGAGATGTGCCCGACCGAGGAGGCCGCGGTGGTGTGGGCCGCCCAGTACGGGACGCTCACCTTCCACCCCTGGCCGGTGCGCCGCGACGACGTGGACCATCCCGACGAACTCCGCATCGACCTCGACCCGCAGCCCGGCACGGACTACGACGACGCCGCCCGCGCCGCCCACGAACTGCGGGGTGTCCTGGAGGAGTTCGGCGGACTGCGCGGCTGGCCCAAGACCTCCGGCGGCCGCGGCATCCACGTCTTCGTGCCGATCGAGCCGCGCTGGACCTTCACCCAGGTGCGGCGGGCCGCCATCGCGGTCGGCCGCGAGATGGAACGGCGGATGCCCGAGCGGGTGACCATCAAGTGGTGGAAGGAGGAGCGCGGCGAGCGCATCTTCCTCGACTACAACCAGACCGCCCGCGACCGCACCATCGCCTCCGCCTACTCCGTGCGCCCCCGCCCGAACGCGCCGGTCTCCGCGCCGCTGACCTGGGAGGAGGTCGGGGTCGCCCACCCGCAGGACTTCGACATCACGACCATGCCCGCGCGCTTCGCCGAACTCGGCGACGTGCACGCGGGCATGGACGAGGTGCGGTACTCCCTCGACGCCCTGCTGGAGCTGGCGTCGAAGGACGAGCGCGATCACGGACTCGGCGATCTGCCGTACCCGCCCGAGTATCCGAAGATGCCGGGGGAACCCAGCCGGGTACAGCCGAGCCGTGCGAGGAAGCCGCGCCCGCAGAAGAGCTGAGCTGCGCCTCCCCTGTCCTTACAGCTCCTTGATCCGGACGTCCCGGTACGAGACCACGTCCGTCGTGCTGTGCACCTGGAGCCCGATGTAGCCCGAGGAGAACCGCCGCCCGTCGGTGCCCGGGTCGTCCGAGCGCGCGGGATAGAAGTCCTGACCGCCGATGTTGTCGAACTCGTTGATCAGCACACCGTTGCGGTAGACCGAGTAGTGCTGGTCCACCACGCGGATCTCGTAGTCGTTCCAGGTGCCCTTCTCGGTGACGCCCGCGCCGGCGAGGCCGACCCGGTCGAAGCCGTAGAGCGAGCCGGTCTTGTACATGTCGCCGGTGGGGCTGTCGAGCACCTGCACCTCGTGCCCGTACTTGATGGCGACCCACTCCGGCCGGGACTCCTCCGGGTGGTCGTGGACCCACGGGAAGCGCACGAACACACCGCCGTTGGCGTTGCCGGTGCCCGGTGCGTCGTCACGCCACTGGAGCTTCAGGGAGAAGTCGCCGTACTTGCGCTCCGGGAACCACAGCATGCCCATGCCGGGCGTGCTGGTGCTCGACGTGATCGACCCGTCCTCGTTCAGCCCGAACGAACCACCGCCGACCTGCTCCCACTTGGCGAAGGAGTCCTGGGTGCCGTCCATGATCGAGCGGTAGCCCTCGGTCTGGCCGGGCAGCCCGATCTTCGACTGCTTGGCGGCCCTGTTGATCGCCTTGACCTCGCGCTTGTCGACGACCCCCTCGGCCCGCAGCGCGTCCAGGACGTTCCCGACGTGCTTGAGGAAGAGCGCCTGGGACGTCCACTCCTTCTCGTCCTCGATCAGCTCGTTGATCCGGCACCGGTTGTTGGTGACCCGGTTCGGCACGCCCGAGTCGACCGTGCCGACGATCACCGTCAGCCGCTCGTCGTACTCCGGGCAGGGCGGCGCCGGCACCCCGCCGGCCACGACCGTGAAGCTCAGGGACACCGGCTCGGAGGTGTTCCCGGCCTTGTCGCTCGCCCGGTAGGCCACCGTGTGCCGGCCCGCCCGGTCCACGACCACGGGCGCGGTGTACGCGAGATAGGGACCGGCGTCGAGCGAGTACTCGATCCCGGCGACACCGGAGCCGCCCTCGTCGGTGGCGTTCACCGTCACCTTGGCGTTGCCGACGTAGGCGCCGTCGGAGTTCTTCGAGCCCTCCACGGTCGCGCCGGCCACCGGCGGGGTGGTGTCCTGCGGGGGAGCGGCGACGACGGTGAAGGCGACGCTCTTCTCCGCCGCGACGTTGCCCGCCTTGTCGGTGGCCCGGTAGCGCACCGTGTGCTCACCGGCCGCGTGCACCATCACCGGCGCGGTGTACGCCTGCCAGGCGCCGTCACCGACCGCGTACTCGATGGTGTTGACGCCGGAACCCGTGTCGGAGGCGGTGACGGTCACCGTCGCCATGTCGACGTAGGCGCCGTCCCCGTTCTTCTCGCCGCTGACCGTCGCCGAGGTCTCCGGCGCGGTCGTGTCGTCGGTGTCCGGGGCGGCCACGGCGAACGTGACGCTCTTCTCCTCGGCGGCGTTGCCCGCCTTGTCGAACGCCCGGTAGCGCACGGTGTGTTCACCGACCTGGTCGACGACGACCGGCGTGGTGTACGGCTGCCAGGCACCGTCCGCGCCGATCGCGTACTCGACGCGGTCCACACCGGAGCCGCCCTCGTCGGTGGCGGTGATCGTCACGGCCGCGGAACCGACGTAGGCGCCGTCGGCGTTCCGCGTGCCGTCCACCTTCGCCGAGGTGGCCGGCGCGGTGGTGTCGTCGCCGCCCCCGCCCTCGGTCACCGTGAGCACGCCCGTCATCTGGCCGTGGCCCGGGATCGTGCAGTGGTACATGTAGCGGCCGGGGCTGAGGGTGACCTCGGCGGTGTGCCTGCCGCCCTGGTCGTCGGCCGGATTGGCCAGGATGTTCAGCTGCACGTCGGAGTTGTACTCCGGGTCGCTGGTCATGAAGGTCAGCGTGTGCGGCATGCCGGTGGTGTTGCCGGTCGCCTCACTGTTCTCGAAGACGATCGTGGCCGGACCGGCCACCGCCGTCTCGGGCGCCGACGCGTACTTGGTGATGTCGTCGCCCGCGGTCCAGGTCAGCACCTGCTGCTCGGCGGCGGCCTCGGCCGGCGCGGAGGCCGGCTGGCCGGAGGCGGACGTCGCCTGGAGGCCGAGCAGCATCAGCAGGCCGGCCAGCAGGGCGGCCCACATTCTCCGTTGACGTATCACTCGCTCCCCCTCGCCAGCTGTGCGGCGGCCGGGGTCGGCCCGCCGCCCGTGTAGGTGACCCGCCACAGGGCCGACTTGGAGTCCGAGGTGAAGAAGCCGCGGCCGTAGTCGAGGGCGTACAGCGCGCCGTCCGGACCGAACTTCCAGTCCATCAGGTTCTTGATGCCGTCGTTGCCGACCGGCACGATCTTCTTCAGCGACTCCGAGTGCACCGGCAGACCGCCGTCACCCTGCGTCTTCGGGTCCATCAGCACCGCGTTGCGCGGCTGGTCGGAGTCGTAGAAGTCCCCGACGAACCACTTGCCGTCCCAGTACGCCGGCCACTTGGTGTCGCTGGCGTTGTCCGCGTCGTAGCGGTACACCGGGCCGTCCATCGCGGCCTGGCCGCCGCCCTTGAGCCAGGGCAGCCGGTACACGGACTCGCTCTCCTTGTACGACGGGATGCCGTTCGCGTCGCGCGGGAAGTCCGGGCCACCGCCCTGCGGCGAGTACCAGATGTTGTTGCCGGTCACCGGCGGCAGGTTGACCAGGCCGTCGTTGTTCGGCGACTCGTTCTTGGGGTGGTCGCAGTCGTACCAGCCCAGCGGCTTGGTCGGGTCCGGCAGGTTCCGGTCCCGGTACGGCTGCTTGTTGCCCATGCAGTACGGCCAGCCCCGGTTGCTCGCCTTGGTGATCACGGCGAACGTGTCGTACTTGGCCGGACCCCACGTCGTGGACGGGGCGCCGGCGTCGGGGCCGACCCAGCCCGCGTAGAGGGTGTCGGTGGCCTTGTCGACGGAGATGCGCGCCGGGTTGCGGACGCCCATCACGTAGATCTCGCCGCGTGTCTTGCCGCCGCCCTCGGCGGTCTCCTTGCCGGTGAACAGGTTGCCCTCGGGGAGCGTGTACGTCCCGTCCGGCTCCGGGTGGATGCGCAGGATCTTGCCGTTGAGGTTGTTGGTGTTGCCCGCGGTGCGGCGCGCGTCCGCGAAGGACACGCCCTTGAAGTTGGGCTGCGGGTTGTTGCCCGAGTAACCGTCGCTGAACTGGCTGGAGTTGTTGTCACCGGTCGCGATGTACAGGTTGCCCCTGGAGTCCCAGGCCATCCCGCCGCCCGCGTGGCAGCAGCTGTGGATCTGCACCGGCCACTTCAGCAGCACCTTCTCGCTGGACAGGTCCAGCTTGTTCGTCGCCCGGTCGAACGTGAAGCGGGAGACCCGCCGTTCGGCCATGTGCGTGTCGCGGTTGATCTGCGAGTGCGGGGTGTAGTGCAGATACACCCACCCGTTCTCCTCGAACCCCGGGTCCAGTTCGATGCCGAGCAGGCCCTCCTCGACCTTGACCAGCTCGTCGCCGCCGCCCTTGTTGCCGAAGACGGTCAGCTCACCGGCGAGCGTGACCTTCTCGGTCTTCGGGTCCCAGACGTGGATCTGGCCCTTGCCCTTGCCGATGTCGGGGTTGTTCCAGTCCGTGATCACGGGCTGCGACGAGTCGGCACCGCCCCGGCCGATGTAGAACACCCGGCCGTCGGGGGCGGTGACCAGGCCGTGCGGTTCGCCGATCTGGTCGTTCTGGCCGGGCTGGTTGGGCTGGGTGAGCCGCTCGGCCTTGTAGTTTCCGGTGATGGTCGCCTTGCAGTCGGCCTGCACCAGACGTGTCGTCCACAGCAGGGCGCCGCGCAGATGGGCCCGGAAGTCGGTCTCGTCGTAGGACGAGACCGTGCCGCCCATCCCGGTGTAGAAGGAACGGCCGCCGTCGTAGTCACGGCACCAGCTGACCGGGTGGTCCGCGCCGTTGGCACCCGCGCCGGGCGCGTACGTCGACTCGCGCACCCGGGCCACGGTGTGGACGTCGCCGGACGGGTTCTTCTGCCAGTTCAGCCACTCGTCGGGGCGCTTCCACTCCAGCGGCAGATCCTTGGTGGCCGGATGACGCCGGTCGCCGACCTCCACGGTGGCGCGCTGGACCTTGGCCGGGGCGCCGGCCGCCGGGCGGGCGCCGACCAGACCGGTGAACCAGTCCGAGTACGGCTCCGCACGCGCCGCGTCGTGGACGCCGACGAAACCGCCGCCGGCCTCCATGTACGCCTCCAGGCCCGCCTCCTGGTCCGGATCGAGGACGTCGCCGCCCCCGGTCAGGAACACGATGGCGTTGAAACGGCCGAGCTTCTTCTCGTTGGTGAAGACCGAGGCGTTGTCCGTGGCCTCGATCGTGAAGCGCTGGTTCTGCGGTCCCGTCTGGCCGATCCGCTCGATGGCCGCGATACCGGCGTTCACCACCGGGGACTCCTCGCCGGCCGCGGCGGAGCCGTAGAAGATCAGCACCCGTACGTTCGCGCCGCCCGGTGGCGACTTGATCGACATCGTTGTCAGGGATGGGTCCGGCGCCGGACGTGCGCTGGCGGTGGGGCCGGCCAGCAGTCCCGCGGCGACGAAGGCGGCGGTGGCACACGCCGCCCAGCCTCTTCTTCTCGCACTCGACCCTCTCAAGGGCATGGGCACCTCCTCGGTCACGGCAGCAGCGCCAAGGAAGCTAGACCTCTTTGCATGGTTCGCCAATAGGTATGACCGGGATCCAACAAACTTTGTCCTGAGTGTGGATAAACGCGGCGGCAACCGGTACGGTCCCACAGGTTCATCACGGCCCATCAGCTCTGCGTCTTCGCATCTTCCGTATCAGCGTGGGGAGTTCGGCATGGACAGGCGAGGCTTCAACCGACGGGTACTGCTGGGCGGCGCGGCCGTCGCGACATCGTTGTCCGTCGCACCGGAGACCGCGGGTGCCACCGCCGAGGCCAAGGGCGTCACCGCGCGGACGGCACCGGCGGGGGGCACCGTCAGGCACATCACCATGTTCGCCGAGAAACTGCCCGACGGACAGATGGGCTACGGCTTCGAGAAGGGCAAGGCGTCGATCCCCGGCCCGCTGATCGAGCTGAACGAGGGCGACACACTGCACATCGAGTTCACGAACACGACGGACGTGCGGGCCAGTCTGCACGTCCACGGCCTGGACTACGAGATCTCCAGCGACGGCACCGCCATGAACAAGAGCGACGTCGAGCCCGGCGGCACCCGTACCTACACCTGGCGCACCCACGCCCCGGGGCGCCGCGCGGACGGCACCTGGCGCGCGGGAAGCGCCGGTTACTGGCACTACCACGACCACGTCGTCGGCACAGAGCACGGCACCGGAGGCATCCGCAAGGGTCTCTACGGCCCGGTGATCGTGCGCCGCAAGGGAGACATCCTGCCGGATGCCACGCACACCATCGTCTTCAACGACATGACCATCAACAACCAGGCCCCGCACACCGGTCCGAACTTCGAGGCCACCGTGGGCGACCGGGTCGAGATCGTCATGATCACGCACGGCGAGTACTACCACACCTTCCACATGCACGGGCACCGCTGGGCCGACAACCGCACCGGCATGCTCACCGGCCCCGACGACCCGAGCCAGATCATCGACAACAAGATCACCGGCCCGGCGGACTCCTTCGGCTTCCAGGTGATCGCGGGGGAGGGGGTCGGCGCCGGGGCGTGGATGTACCACTGCCATGTGCAGAGCCACTCCGACATGGGGATGGTGGGGCTCTTCCTGGTGAAGAAGACGGACGGCACCATCCCCGGGTACGAACCGCACGAGCACGGCGCGACGTCCGAGGAGGCGGCCCCCGAGCACCGCCACTGACGACGGCTCCCGCCCGACGGCCTGCCGCTATCCTGAGCGGCAGCCGCCGAGGAGGAGCCCGTGACCGAGACCGCGCAGCGTCCCACGCTGGAGGCCGTGGCCGCGCGGGCCGGGGTCTCCCGGGCCACCGTGTCCCGCGTGGTCAACGGGGCCCACGGGGTGCGGGAGGAACTGGCCGAGCGGGTCCGGCGCGCCGTGGACGAGCTCGGCTACGTCCCCAACCAGGCCGCCCGCAGCCTGGTGACGAGGCGCCACGACGCGGTCGCCGTCGTCGCCGCCGAACCGGAGACCCGGGTCTTCACCGACCCGTACTTCGCCCAGCAGCTCCGCGGCATCAGCAAGGAGCTGACCGCCCACGACAGCCAGCTCGTGCTGCTGCTCACCGAGGGCCGCGAGGACCACGCCCGCGTCGGCCGCTATCTGGCCGGCGGGCACGTCGACGGCGCCCTCGTCTTCTCCCTCCACCTCGACGACCCGCTGCCCGGCCTCGTCCGCCGCGCCGGGGTGCCGACCGTGTTCGGCGGACGGCCCCACTGGGACGACGACCGCGACGACGTGGTCTACGTGGACAGCGACAACCGGGGCGGCGCCCGCGAGGCCGTGCGCCATCTGGCCGCCCTCGGCCGCACCCGCGTCGCGCACATCGCGGGCCCGCTCGACCAGACGTCCGCCGTCGACCGGCTCGCCGGCTTCCGGGACGTCCGGACGGACGCCGGTGCGGCGCCGGTCGCGCACGGCGACTTCACGCCGGGCGGCGGCGAGCGGGCGATGCGCGAGCTGCTGGACCGGTGCCCGGACCTGGACGCCGTGTTCGCGGCGAACGACCTCACCGCGGCGGGCGCCCTGCGGGTGCTGCGCGAGCGTGGCCGGCGGGTGCCGGACGACGTGGCCGTGGTCGGCTTCGACGACATGCTGTCCGTCGCCGAGCAGACCGACCCCCCGCTCACCACGGTCCGTCAGGACATCGAGGGAATGGGCCGGCTGATGGCCCGCCTGCTGCTGCGCGGCCTGGACCGTGGGCCGGACGGGGCGGAGGGCGGGGACGCGGACGCGGTGGCCCGGGAGCACGGCGCGGGAGCCGTGCCGGACGCGAAGTCGGGCTTGATCCTACCGACCACCCTGGTCCGCCGCGCCTCCGCCTGAGCGGGCCGGACCGCCGCGGCGCTCACGCCTCCCGCGGCGCCGGCCTGAGCACGGCGAAGCGGGCGCCGTACGGGTCCGCGAGCCGGGCGAGGCGTCCGACGCCCTCGATGTCCGTCGGCGGCATCCGCACCGTGCCGCCCAGCCCACCGGCCCGCGCGACCACGTCGTCCGCGTCGGCGACCGCGAAGTACGGCAGCCAGTGGGCGTCCGTCTCCAACGGGTCGTCGGCGAGCGGGACGACGCCGCCGAACATGCCCTCCTCGCCCTCACCGGCCGGATTCACGCACGTGTACGTCCCGGCGCCGGGGAACGCCACGGCGGAGGTCTCCAGCCCCAGCGTCGCCCGGTAGTACGCGGCGGCGGCCGCGACGTCCGGCGTGTACAGCTCGACCCAGCACAGCGCACCGGGTTCACCGGCCACGCCCAGGCCGCCCAGCCGCCCCGGCTGCCAGACGCCGAACGGCACCCCGGCCCGGTCGGCGAGGATCGCCATGGTGCCCTGGCCCATGACGTCCGTCGGCCGCATCAGCACACCGCCGTGGGCCTCCTCCGAGGCCGTGGCCGTGGCCTCCGCGTCGGGGGTCTGGAAGTACACCGTCCAGGACGGCGGTCCCTGCTCCGGCGTGGTCCGCATGCCCCCGGCCACGATCCGGCCGTCCAGTTCGAAGAAGCCGTAGCCCCCGGCCTCGGGTCCCGCCGACCGGAACCGCCAGCCGAAGAGGCCGCCGTAGAAGGACGTGGCGCCGTCGATGTCGGCGGTGCCGACGTCGAGCCAGTTCGGGGCGCCGGTGACGAAACGGGTGGTGAGCATCATCGCCCTCCTCGGAAGGGTCCCGTTGCCTGCCCTGCCGAGTCTTCCACCGACCACCGGCCTTCGCTCCCGCGCGCCGCCGTGCGCACCCGCCCGTGTCGGAGGGACCATGGACGGGCCCCGCCGGGCGGCGTTGATCCGGCGTTGATCGAACGTTTTTCACCGCCCGGCACGATCCTGCGCATGCACATCGACACGATCGCGACGCCCGACCTGGCCTGGCAGCAGGAGGCGTTGTGCGCACAGACCGGGGCGGACTTCTTCTTCCCCGAGCCCGGAAGCTCCGTGCGGGACGCGAAGCGGATCTGCGCCCTGTGCCCGATCCGCCCGGCCTGCCTGGAGTACGCACTGGCCCACGACGAGCGCTTCGGCGTCTGGGGCGGGCTGTCGGAGAAGGAGCGGCAGGCGCTGCGCCGCGGCACGTACTGAGCCCGGGGGCCGACACTTCGTACGCACCGCGGCGCCCGCGCTCAGCCCGCCGCGCGGGCCGCCATCCGCGCCTTGCGCGCCGCCAGCTTCTCGTCGAACTTGGACGCCTCGGCGTCCAGCCCGCCCATGTACAGCCCGAGCTCCTCCTGGGCCTGCCGGCCCTCCGGGCCGAGGCCGTCGATCTCCATGATCTTCAGGAAGCGCAGCACGGGCTGGATCACGTCGTCGTGGTGGATGCGCAGGTTGTAGACCTCGCCGATCGCCATCTGCGCGGCGGCCCGCTCGAAGCCGGGCATGCCGTGGCCGGGCATCCGGAAGTTCACGACCACGTCCCGCACCGCCTGCATCGTCAGGTCGGGCGCGAGGTCGAAGGCGGCCTTGAGCAGGTTCCGGTAGAAGATCATGTGCAGGTTCTCGTCGGTCGCGATGCGGGCCAGCATGCGGTCGCAGACCGGGTCGCCGGACTGGTGGCCGGTGTTGCGGTGCGAGATGCGGGTGGCCAGCTCCTGGAAGGCGACGTACGCCACCGAGTGCAGCATCGAGTGCCGGTTGTCCGACTCGAAGCCCTCGCTCATGTGGGCCATGCGGAACTGCTCCAGCTTGTCCGGGTCCACGGCGCGCGAGGCGAGCAGATAGTCGCGCATCACGATGCCGTGCCGGCCCTCCTCGGCGGTCCAGCGGTGCACCCAGGTGCCCCAGGCGCCGTCGCGGCCGAAGAGGCTGGCGATCTCGTGGTGGTAGCTGGGAAGGTTGTCCTCGGTCAGCAGGTTCACCACGAGGGCGATCCGGCCGATCTCCGTGACCTTGGACTGCTCCTTCTCCCAGGCCTCGCCGTCCTCGAAGAAGCCCGGGAAGTTGCGGCCGTCGCTCCACGGCACGTACTCGTGCGGCATCCAGTCCTTGGCGACCTTCAGATGCCGGTTGAGTTCCTTCTCGACCACTTCCTCCAGGGCGTACAGCAGCCGGGCGTCGGTCCAAGCGGCGGAAGTGCCGAGGTGCGGGGAAGTGATCGTCACGGGTACTCCAGGGGACGTGCGACTGAGCGGAATGCGAACCGGCGAGCGGTGCCGGGAACCTACGGGATCGTAGGCTACGAAACCGTAGGTTACGAGACCGTAGGTTAAACGCACTGTAAAGGCCGCTGATCAGCCGCCGTCCGCCGGGGCGGGGCCCGGCCCGGACCCCAGGTCACGGGCCGGACGGGCGCCGGTCGTCCCTCATGCGGTGCGGGCCCGCGCTCCCGTGGCCGGGCCGGTGTCCCCCGTGACGTCCTTGAGCTCCCCTCCCTCCAGCAGCAGCCGGCGCGTGACGCCGATCGAGTCCAGGAACGCCATGTCGTGGCTGGCCACGATCAGCGCGCCCTCGTACGACTCCAGGGCCGTGGTGAGCTGCCGGACGCTCGCCATGTCCAGGTTGTTCGTCGGCTCGTCCAGCATGAGCAGCTGCGGTGCGGGCTCGGCCAGCATCAGCGCGGCCAGGGCGGCCCGGAAGCGTTCGCCCCCGGACAGCGTCGCCGCCCGCCGGTCGGCCCGGGCGCCCCGGAACAGGAAGCGGGCCAGCCGCGCCCGGATCCGGTTGTCGGTCACGCCGGGCGAGAACCGCGCCACGTTCTCGGCGACGGTCAGCCCGTCGTCGAGGACGTCCAGGCGCTGGGGCAGGAAGCGCAGCGGGACGTGCGCCGTCGCCTCGCCCGAGACCGGCTCCAGCTCCCCGGCGATCGTGCGCAGCAGCGTGGTCTTGCCCGCGCCGTTGCGCCCGGTCAGCGCGATCCGCTCGGGACCGTGCAGATCCAGACCGCCCGCCACCCGCGCACCGTGCGCCAGCTCCAGGTCCCGCAGCGTGAGCACGGACCGGCCCGGCGGGACGGCCGTGTACGGCAGGTCGACGCGGATCTCGTCGTCGTCCCGCACGGCCTCCACCGCGTCGTCGAGCCGCTCCTTCGCCTCGGCGAGCTTCTCCTCGTGCATGATCCGGTACTTTCCGGCGGACTCCTGGGCGGTGCGCTTGCGCATCTTCATCACCGCCCGGGGCTCGCGCTTGGTGTCGTACATCTTCTGGCCGTACCGCCTGCGCCGGGCCAGGACGGCGTGGGCGTCGGACAGTTCGCGCTTCTGCCGGCGCAGATCGGCCTCGGCGACGCGCACCATGCGCTCGGCCGCCTCCTGCTCCACGGCCAGTGCCTCCTCGTACGCCGAGAAGTTGCCGCCGTACCGGGTGATCGTGCCGGACCGCAGGTCGGCGATCTGGTCGACGAGGTCGAGCAGCTCACGGTCGTGGCTGACCACGATCATCACCCCCGGCCAGGAGGCGACGGCCGCGTACAGCCGGCGGCGGGCGTACAGGTCGAGGTTGTTGGTCGGCTCGTCCAGCAGCAGGACGTCCGGCCGGCGCAGCAGCAGGGCCGCCAGCCGGAGCAGGACGGACTCGCCGCCGGACACCTCGCCGATGGTCCGGTCGAGGTCGACGTGGCCGAGGCCGAGCTCGCCGAGCGTGGCGAGGGCGCGCTCCTCGACGTCCCAGTCGTCGCCGACGGTCTCGAAGTGCTCCTCGGCCACGTCGCCGGCCTCGATGGCGTGCAGCGCGGCCCGCTGCGCGGCGATGCCGAGCGCCTCGTCGACCCGCAGACCGGTGTCGAGCGTGACGTTCTGCGGAAGGTGGCCGATCTCGCCGGCCACGCGGACGGTGCCGTCGGCGGGGGCGAGCTGCCCGGCGAGCAGCTTCAACAGGGTGGACTTTCCCGACCCGTTGGCCCCGACGAGCCCGGTCCGGCCGGGACCGAACGCGGTGTCCAGGTCCTCGAAGACGGTGGTGCCGTCGGCCCAGGCGAAGGAGAGGGCCGTACAGGTGATGGATGCAGACATACGGGGTCTCCGCGGTTGCTTGATGCGGTCAGGGGCAAACGCGTATCGAGACACCGGGAGCGGCGACCGCCGTCGGGCGGGGGAAGGAGGAGTCCGCGGAGTGCGGGGCGCGGGGAAGGCCCTGCTCCGCACGGGACGGCTCGAACGCCGAGGTCGCACGCGACGTACACCCACGCAGGGCGGGCGACGCGGTGTCTCAGAACCTCAGACGAGCAACGTCCTTCTCCGATCGGCGGCAACAGAAGCGTTGTACACGGTAGGAACGACCGGTCCGGGCGTCAACGCCTTTTCCCGCATCTGCTCACAGGCCCCCGAGGAGGCCCCGTGCCCGACGGCTCACTCTCCCTGCCGGCCCGGCTCTGCCTGCTGGCCTGGGACTCCGAACGCCCCGGCGGCGGCGCCGACACCGCGCGGCTGCACCACCTGGTGCGCGCCGGCGCCCTCACCGAACTCGCCCGGCGCGGACTGCTCACCGACGACGACGGCATCGCCACGCCCGCCGACCTGGACTCCCGCACCGGTGACGCCGTCCTCGACGGGCTGCTGGAGCTCGTCCGCGAGTCACTGCCGCGCCGCTGGCGGGCGTGGGTGCGGTCGTACGCGCGGGTCACCTTCGACGCGGTCCGGGAGCAGCTGGTGGCCGGCGGGTATCTGCGGGCCGAGAAGAAGCGGGTGCTCGGCGTGTTCCCCTCCGTCGACCACGTCCTGGCCCGGCCCGCCGCGGCACGGGCGCTGCGTGCCCAGGTGCGGGCCGTCCTGGACGGCGAGCGGCCGGCCGGGGAGGTCTCCGAGCGGGACGCGACCGTCGCCGCCCTGGCGGCCGCGGCCGAGCTGCGCGGCCTCGGGCCCGTGCGGGAGCGGTCGCGCCGGGAGCGGCGGACCGAGGAGCTGACCGAGCGCGGCGCGGCGGCGGCACCCGGGCTGGGGACGGTCCTGCGGGAGGTGCGGGCGGCGGTGAGCGCGGAGACGGCGCGCGCGGTGGCCTCGACGGGCGGCTGACGGCCACTCGGCGACGCCGCCCGGGGACCACGTCCCCGGCCTGGACCCGCTCAGCAGGTGCCGCGCATCAGCTCCGCCAGGTCGTGGTCCAGGTCCAGCTGGAGATGCTCCAGGCCCACCGGCACCAGCTCGCCGGTGGCCCGGAGGAACCGGCGCAGTTCGCCGGAGCGGACGTGGACTACGGCGGTGCCCTCGGGGGCGTGGAACTCCAGCACGGTCCGGTCGTACCCGTAAGGCCGCACCCGGACGTCACCGTGACCGTCGGGCTCCTGCATCCCGGTGATGAGCAGCTCGCGCGAGAAGGTCCAGCAGACCTCCACGCCCTCCAGGGTGGCCGGGGCCGGGAAGGTCATGCGGACGGCGAACGGGTCACTGCGGTCGTAGCGCAGCGTGGCGGGAATGCTCGGCATGCGCGGCGCGGCGGCGACGAGACGCGCCTCGACGGGCTGCTCGATGACGGTGGACAACGCCTTGCTCCCTCGTGACGGCTGGGCGGGCTTCCGGGGTGGTGCGGGCCGGGCACTGGAAGAGACGACGGAATCAGCCGCTCCGTGCACACGAGGTGCGAGTGACCTCTGTCACCGCGTTCATGCACGCGAGTGACATGACTCCCCGTGAGGTGCCGGGAGTCCCGGGCGCGGGGCGGGGTGTTTGTCCGTAACGTGGGTAACCGTTCGCTGAGCGTGAGAGGAAGTGAGCGGACATGCCACGTGGTTCGAGCTCCAAGCGGGAGCGGCAGTACGAACACATCAAGGAGAGCGCCGAGGACCGTGGCGAGAGCACCGGCCGGGCCAAGGAGATCGCGGCCCGCACGGTGAACAAGGAGCGTGCCCGGTCCGGCGAGTCGAAGACCGCCGGCCGGGTGTCCACGCAGGACAAGTCGTCGAGCGAGCGCGGCGGACAGCGCTCCGGGAACCGGCAGGGCCCCCAGGGCCCCACCTACGACCAGCTGTACGAGGAGGCCAAGCGCCGTGACATCAGCGGCCGTTCGCACATGAACAAGGGCGAGCTGAAGCGCGCGCTCGGCAAGTGAGCCGCGCCGGACCTAACGAGGCCGCTCCCGGTACCGCTCCAGCGCCGGGGCCGTCTTCGTGGCGACGAACTCGGTGATGCGGTACGCGCACACCCCCGCCGCGACGAAGGGGTCGCCCGCGGCGATCTCCTCCATCCGCGCCCGGTCCTCCGCGACGGCGATGATCACTCCGCCGGCGCGGGGTTCCTGGCGCCCGGACGCGAGGAACACGCCCTGCTCGTAGAGGCCCTCGAGCCACGTCACGTGCTCCGGGAGCACGGCGTCGACGGCTTCGAGCGGGGCGGTGTAGGACAGTTCCAGTACGAACATGATCGCGAGCCTACTCCGGCGCTCCCGTAGGCTGGCGGCCACCATGACGACCGTGACCGCCCGCACCCCCGCCGACTGGCCCGCGACCGAGGAGCGCGCCCGCGCCGTCCAGGACGAACTGCGGGCCCGCGTGGTGCTCGACGAGCCGGGCCCGCCTCCCGGCAGCGGCCGGGTGACCGGCGTGGACGTCGCCTACGACGACGAACGGGACGTCGTCGCGGCGGCGGCCGTCGTCCTCGACGCGGCCACCCTGGCCGTGGTCGCCGAGTCCACGGCCGTCGGGCGGATCTCGTTCCCCTACGTGCCGGGCCTGCTCGCCTTCCGCGAGATCCCCACCGTCCTCGCCGCCCTCCGTGCGCTGCCCTGCCCGCCCGGCCTGGTGCTCTGCGACGGCTACGGCCTGGCCCATCCACGCCGCTTCGGCCTCGCCAGCCACCTCGGCGTGCTCACCGGGCTGCCCACGATCGGCGTCGCGAAGAACCCGTTCACCTTCACGCACGCCGACCCGGACGCGCCGCGCGGCAGCGCGTCCCCGCTGCTCGCCGGCACGGAGGAGGTCGGACGCGCGCTGCGGACCCGCGCCGCGGTCAAACCGGTCTTCGTCTCCGTCGGCCATCGCATGAGCCTGGACAACGCCTGTGCGCACACGCTGGCCCTGACCCCCGCCTACCGCCTCCCGGAGACGACCCGCAGGGCGGACGCCCTGTGCCGCGCGGCCCTGCGGGACGCCGTCGGCGCGGAGTGAGGCCCGACCCGTCTGAGTACCCGTACGGATGTGCGTTGTCAGTGGGTGGCGGCAGGCTGAGCACATGACGACGCAGCAGCGCACCCCCGAGTACTCCGCCCGCCCGGTACGGCCCACCGAGCGCGCGGTGACCGCCGGGCTGACGCTCGCCGTGACGGCCGGGATGGCCTGGATCGGCGGGATGATCTACACGATCGCCGGATGGTCGGGGTAGGCCGCCGGGACGGGCACCGGCGGCCGGATGCCGGCCCGGGCGGGGTCAGCGCGTCGCGGCCACCCGGAAGGTGATGCCCGCCCGCTGCAGACGCTCCGTGAGGGCGTCGCCCATCGCCACCGCCGTCGTGACCTGGCCGGCGGTCTGCGGCAGGTCGTCGAGCGCGAGCGACAGCGCCGCCTCGGCGAACATCTTCGCCGTCTCGTCGTACCCCGGGTCACCGCCCGCGACCTCGGTGAACACCCGGCGGCCGCCGCCCTCGCCGACGAAGCGGACCCGGAACCAGCTCTTCGCCCGCTTCTGCGGGCTCGGCCCGTCACCCGGCTTGAGCAGGTCCGACAGCCGGCGCCGCACCGGCGGCACCTGCGCCGCCGCCACCAGCGCGCCCAGCGCAGCCACCCCGCCCACCGCGACCGGCAGACGGCGGACGGCCGCGTAGTGCCGGTAGCGGAAGTCGGGACCGTACCGGTCGAGCGCCCTGGCGGAGCGCCGCACGATCTGCGGATCTACGGTCGGCAGCGGGAGCGCCCAGGCCCCCACCTCACCGGCGTAGCGCGGCGCGCCCGTCGGCGTCACCGCCCGTCGGCCCACCAGCCGCGGCTCGTGCCGGCGCCGTTCCCGCGCCGCGTCCTGCATCTGCCGGCCGCGCGCGAACTGGCCGAGCGCGGAGGCGAAGGTGCCGCCAGAGAAGGCGGCGTCGGCGGTCACGAAGCCGTCCACCGTCAGCGGGACGTCCTGTGGCAGTTGCCGCACCGTGAAGTACACCCCGAGGTCGTGCGGTACTGAGTCGAAGCCGCAGGCGTGCACCAGCCGCGCGCCGGTCTCCCGGGCGCGTGCGTCGTGCCGTACGTACATGAGGTCCACGAACTCGGGCTCGCCGGTCAGGTCCAGATAGTCGGCGCCGGTGTCCGCGCATGCGGCGACGAGTCCCTCGCCGTACCGGACGTACGGGCCCACCGTCGAGGCGACCACGCGTGCCTGCTCGGCGAGCGCCCGCAGGGAGGCGGGGTCGGACACGTCAGCCCGCAGCACGCCGGCCCCGGTGCCCTCGGGCAGCCGCGCGGCCAGCCGGCGCAGCTTCATCTCGTCGCGGCCGGCGATGGCCCAGCGCAGTCCCTCGGGCGCGTGCGCGGCGAGGTACCGGGCGGTCAGCTCGCCGACGAAGCCCGTCGCCCCGAAGAGCACGACGTCGTACGGCCGGTCCGTTGTGTTCAGCCTGCTCATGACACTCCTTCGCCACCGTCCGGCGGCCTCGTCGGCGCCCCTCGGCACTCTCGTCCGCAACCCCTGGGCCCACAGCACGCGCCGTCGCCGGTGGCTGAGGCTAGCGTGAGGAGTGCCGGGCCCGACGACGAGCCTGCCCGATAATTGGCTAAGCGCTTGCTCGTCAGGTCTTGTGCCGAGTGGAACACGTTCTTAGCATCACTGGTGTTACATCAGTTGTGTCACAGAGCTGGGGGCTCGATGACGAAGGCGAAGACGCCGGGTGACGGCCCGCTCAGCGGTGTGCGCGTGGTCGAACTGGCGGGCATCGGACCGGGGCCCTTCGCCGCCATGCTCCTCGCCGACCTCGGCGCCGACGTCGTCCGCGTCGACCGGCCCGGCGGCCCCGGCCTCGGGATCGACCCCGCCCTCGACGTCACCCACCGCAACAAGCGCTCGGTGATCGTCGACCTCAAGGCGTCCGACGGCCCGGCCCGCGTCCTCGACCTCGCCGAACGCGCCGACGTCCTGATCGAGGGCTACCGCCCCGGCGTCGCCGAGCGCCTCGGCGTCGGCCCGGCGGACTGCCACGCCCGCAACCCGGGGCTGGTCTACGGCCGCATGACCGGCTGGGGCCAGGAGGGACCGCTCGCCCAGCGTGCCGGGCACGACATCGGGTACATCGCGCTCACCGGCACCCTCGGCATGACCGGCGCCCCCGACGGACCGCCCGCCGTCCCCGCCAACCTCCTCGGAGACTACGCGGGCGGCTCCCTCTACCTGGTCGTCGGCGTCCTCGCCGCCCTGCACCACGCCCGCGCCACCGGCACCGGGCAGGTCGTCGACGCCGCCATCGTGGACGGCGCCGCCCACCTCTCGGCGATGATCCACGGCATGCTCGCCGCCGGCGCCTGGCAGGACCGGCGCGGCAGCAACCTCCTCGACGGCGGCGCCCCCTTCTACGGCACCTACGAGACGGCCGACGGCGGCTGGATGGCGGTCGGCGCCCTGGAACCGCAGTTCTACGCCGAGTTCCTGGAGCGGCTCGGCATCGAGGGCGAGGTGCCGCCCCGTGAGGACATGGCCCGCTGGGGCGAGCTGCGCGAGGCGATCGCCGTCCGCTTCAAGGCCCGTACCCGCGACGAGTGGACGGCCCTCTTCACCGACTCCGACGCCTGCGTGTCCCCCGTGCTCTCGCTGCGCGAGGCCCCGCACCACCCGCATCTCGCCGCCCGCGGCACCTTCACCGACCACGACGGCATCACCCAGCCGGCTCCCGCGCCCCGCTTCTCGGCGACACCCACCGCCGTCCGCACCGGACCCGCCCGGCCCGGCGCCGACGCGGAGTCCGTCGCCCGCGACTGGGACCTGCCCCGCACCCCCCGCCCGAACGGCCCCGCGAAGAACCCTCAGTCGAACAGCCCCGCGAAGAACCCTCAGTGAAAGGCCTGCCAGTGACCACCGAAGCGTACGTGTACGACGCGATCCGCACCCCGCGCGGACGCGGCAAGGCGAACGGCGCCCTGCACGGCACGAAGCCCGTCGACCTGGTCGTCGGCCTCATCCACGAGATCCGCGCCCGGTTCCCCGGCCTCGACCCGGCCGCCGTCGACGACATCGTCCTCGGCGTCGTCGGCCCGGTCGGTGACCAGGGCTCCGACATCGCGCGCATCGCCGCGATCGCCGCCGGGCTCCCGGACACGGTGGCGGGCGTGCAGGAGAACCGCTTCTGTGCCTCGGGCCTGGAGGCCGTCAACATGGCGGCCATGAAGGTCCGTTCCGGCTGGGAGGACCTGGTGCTGGCCGGCGGCGTCGAGTCCATGTCCCGCGTCCCGATGGCCTCGGACGGCGGCGCCTGGTTCAACGACCCGATGACCAACCTCGCCACCAACTTCGTCCCGCAGGGCATCGGCGCCGACCTCATCGCCACCATCGAGGGCTTCTCCCGCCGTGACGTCGACGAGTACGCGGCCCTCTCCCAGGAGCGGGCGGCCACGGCGTGGAAGGAAGGCCGCTTCGAGCGGTCCGTCGTGCCGGTGAAGGACCGCGCCGGCCTCACCGTCCTCGACCGCGACGAGCACCTGCGGCCCGGCACGACCGCGGACTCGCTGGGCAAGCTCAAGCCCTCCTTCGCCGACATCGGCGAGCTGGGCGGCTTCGACGCGGTGGCGCTGCAGAAGTACCACTGGGTGGAGAAGATCGACCACGTCCACCACGCGGGCAACTCCTCCGGCATCGTGGACGGCGCCTCCCTGGTCGCCATCGGCTCCAAGGAGGCCGGCGAGCGCCACGGCCTCACGCCGCGCGCCCGGATCGTCTCCGCCGCCGTGTCCGGCTCCGAGCCCACGATCATGCTCACCGGCCCGGCGCCGGCCACCCGCAAGGCGCTGGCCAAGGCGGGGCTGACGATCGACGACATCGACCTCGTCGAGATCAACGAGGCGTTCGCGGCGGTCGTGCTGCGCTTCGTGAAGGACATGGGGCTGTCCCTGGACAAGGTCAACGTCAACGGCGGCGCGATCGCGCTGGGCCACCCGCTCGGCGCGACCGGCGCCATCATCCTCGGCACGCTCGTCGACGAACTCGAGCGGCAGGACAAGCGGTACGGCCTCGCCACCCTCTGCGTGGGCGGCGGCATGGGCATCGCCACCATCGTCGAGCGCATCTGACCCCCTCCCGACGGATACGACGGATCACCAGGAGCACACCCTCATGACCACCGAGTCCACCACCATCCGCTGGGAGCAGGACGACACCGGCGTCGTCACCCTCGTCATCGACGACCCCGACCAGTCCGCCAACACCATGAACCAGGCGTTCCGGGCGTCCCTCGCGGCCGTCACCGACCGTCTGGAGGCCGAGAAGGACTCGATCCGCGGGGTCATCGTCACCTCCGCCAAGAAGACCTTCTTCGCCGGCGGCGACCTGCGCGATCTGATCCGCGTCACCCCGGAGACCGCGCAGGACCTCTTCGACGGCGGCATGGCGATCAAGCGCGACCTGCGCCGCATCGAGACCCTCGGCAAGCCCGTCGTCGCCGCGCTGAACGGCGCCGCCCTCGGCGGCGGTTACGAGATCGCCCTCGCCTGCCACCACCGCGTCGCCCTCGACGCGCCCGGCTCCAAGATCGGCTGCCCGGAGGTCACCCTCGGCCTGCTCCCCGGAGGCGGCGGCGTCGTCCGCACCGTCCGGATGCTCGGCATCACCGACGCGCTGCTCAAGGTCCTCCTCCAGGGCACCCAGTACAGCCCGCGCCGTGCCCGGGAGAACGGCCTGGTCGACGAGGTCGCCGACAACCGCGAGGAGATGCTGGCCAAGGCCCGCGCCTTCATCGACGCCAACCCGGAGTCCGCCCAGCCCTGGGACAAGCCCGGCTACCGCATCCCCGGCGGCACCCCCGCGAACCCCAAGTTCGCGGCCAACCTGCCCGCCTTCCCGGCCAACCTGCGCAAGCAGACGAGCGGCGCCCCCTACCCCGCGCCGCGCAACATCATGGCCGCCGCCGTCGAGGGCGCCCAGGTGGACTTCGAGACCGCGCAGGTCATCGAGGCCCGCTACTTCGTCGAGCTGGCCGCGGGCCAGACCGCGAAGAACATGATCCAGGCGTTCTTCTTCGACCTCCAGGCCGTCAACTCCGGCGCCAACCGCCCCCAGGGCATCGAGCCGCGCAGGGTCACCAAGGTCGCCGTCCTCGGTGCCGGGATGATGGGCGCCGGCATCGCCTACTCGTGCGCCCGCGCGGGCATCGACGTCGTGCTCAAGGACGTCTCGCTGGAGGCGGCGCTCAAGGGCAGGGCGTACTCGGAGAAACTGTGCGCGAAGGCCGTCGCGAAGGGCCGGACGACGCAGGAGAAGGCGGACGCGCTGCTGGCGCGGATCACACCGACCGCGGAGGCGGCGGATCTGGCCGGGTGCGACGCGGTGATCGAGGCGGTGTTCGAGGACACCTCGCTCAAGCACAAGGTGTTCCAGGAGATCGAGCAGGTCGTCGCCCCGGACGCACTGCTGTGCTCCAACACCTCGACGCTGCCGATCACGGCGCTGGCGGAGGGTGTCGAGCGGCAGGGCGACTTCATCGGGCTGCACTTCTTCTCGCCGGTGGACAAGATGCCGCTGGTCGAGATCATCAAGGGGGAGCGGACCGGGGACGAGGCGCTGGCGCGGGCCTTCGATCTGGTGCGGCAGATCAAGAAGACGCCGATCGTCGTCAACGACTCGCGGGGCTTCTTCACCTCGCGGGTCATCGGCCACTTCATCAACGAGGGTGTGGCGATGGTCGGGGAGGGCGTCGAGCCCGCGTCCGTCGAGCAGGCGGCGGCGCAGGCGGGATACCCGGCCAAGGTGCTCTCCCTGATGGACGAGCTGACCCTGACCCTCCCGCGGAAGATCCGCAACGAGACGAAGCGGGCCGTGGAGGAGTCCGGCGGCACCTGGACCGCGCACCCCGCCGAGGCCGTCATCGACCGCATGGTCGACGAGTTCGGCCGCCCCGGCCGCAGCGGTGGCGCCGGGTTCTACGAGTACGGCGAGGACGGCAAGCGCGCCGGGCTGTGGCCGGGCCTGCGCGAGCACTTCACCAAGCCGGGGTACGAGATCCCGTTCCGCGACATGCAGGAGCGGATGCTGTTCTCCGAGGCGCTGGACACCGTCCGCCTCCTGGAGGAGGGCGTGCTGACCTCCGTCGCCGACGCCAACATCGGCTCGATCTTCGGCATCGGCTTCCCCGGCTGGACCGGCGGCATCCTCCAGTACATCAACGGCTACGAGGGCGGCCTGCCGGGCTTCGTCGCCCGCGCCCGCGAGCTCGCCGAGCGCTACGGCGACCGGTTCACGCCCCCCGCGCTGCTCGTGGAGAAGGCGGAGAAGGGGGAGGTCTTCACCGACGGCCGCTGACGGCGCCCCCCGACCGGCGGCGAGCGGCTGAGGAGCCTCTCAGCGCTCGCCGTCGGCGTCCAGCCACTCCCGCAGCTCGTCCCGCAGCGACCGCTGGAAGGTGGTCAGCAGCGCCTGCACCACGATGGGGTGCATATGGGCGGACAGGGACCGCACGTCCCGTGCGTCGCGCTCGGCGACGGCGTCGCGCAGCAGCCGCGACAGATCGTGCGCGGCGGCCCGGGAGTGCTCGAGCAGAGCCGTGCGCGCGGCGAGGACCGTCTCCGAGGACAGGGGCACGTCGAGCAGCTCGACGCCGAGGCGGAGCAGCCCCGCGTCGACGCGGTAGGCGTCCCGGCCGTCCGCGTCGCCGTCCCGCGCGACGATGTCCATCTCCGCCAGCCGGTCCACCTCCTCGTCGGCCAGCGGCCGCCCGGCCCGCCGGTCCAGTTCCTCGCGCGTGACCCGCTCCACGGTCTCCGGCGCCCAGGAGGCCACCACCGCGCGGTGCAGCGCGAGGTCGTGGGCGGTGAGGTCCGGCGGCAGCTGCTTCAGATACCGCTCGATCGCGGCCAGCGTCATGCCCTGGTGCTGAAGCTCCTCGATCAGCGCCAGCCGGGCCAGGTGCTCCCGGCCGTACTGCCCGACCCGGCGCGGGCCGATCGCCGGCGGCGGCAGCAGACCCCTGGTGCCGTAGAAACGGACCGTGCGCACCGTGACGCCGGTCCGCGCGGCCAGCTCGTCGATCGTGAGGGTCGGCTCCCCGGTGTCGCTCGTCGTCATGTGCAGCAGTATCGCTGTCTCACCAATGGTGTGACACCTCATGGGCCCCAGGTGAAGGCGTCCGACGGGTCCTGTGAGAAGTCACGCTGTGTGACATGAGCCACCGCATGCGAACGCAGAGTCGTGGGAAGGTGCTGCACTGGTCTGTGCCGCGAAGGGTGGTGCGGGCCTGTCACTGTACGGACGACCTGGGCGTATCCCGCCCGGGCGCACCAGAGAGTGGAACCACCCGTGAGCAAGGACGCCGTCGACACGGCACAGGCCGCCGCCCGTCCCCAGGCGGCCGGAACACCCGCGGACGCGGGCGACGCCGGTTACAGCAAGGACCTCAAGGCCCGGCACGTCAACATGATCGCCATCGGCGGCGCGATCGGCACCGGCCTCTTCCTCGGCGCCGGCGGACGGCTGCGCGACGCGGGCCCGGCGCTCGCCATCGCCTATCTCGTCTGCGGCGTCTTCGCCTTCTTCGTGGTCCGGGCGCTGGGCGAGCTCGTGCTCTACCGGCCCTCGTCCGGGTCCTTTGTGTCGTACGCGCGCGAGTTCCTCGGCGAGAAGGGCGCCTACGTCGCCGGCTGGATGTACTTCCTGAACTGGTCGACCACCGGCATCGCCGACATCACCGCGATCGCGCTGTACACGCACTACTGGAGCCTGTTCACGAGCATCCCGCAATGGGTGCTCGCCCTGGCCGCCCTCGCGGTGGTCCTGGCCGTGAACCTCATCTCGGTGAAGATCTTCGGCGAGATGGAGTTCTGGTTCGCGATCGTCAAGGTCGCCACCCTGGTCGGCTTCATGCTGATCGGCATCTTCCTGCTGGCCACCCAGCACGACGTGGGCGGCTACACCCCAGGCGTCAGCATGATCACCGACCACGGCGGCATCCTCCCGCACGGCGTGATGCCCGTGGTGCTCGTGATGCAGGGCGTGATCTTCGCGTACGCGGCGCTGGAGCTGGTCGGCGTCGCCGCCGGTGAGACCGCCGAGCCCGAGAAGGTCGTCCCGCGCGCGGTGAACTCGATCATGTGGCGCGTCGCCCTCTTCTACGTCGGCTCGGTCGTCCTGCTGGCCCTGCTGCTGCCCGGCTCGCTCTACTCCGGCGACGAGAGCCCCTTCGTCACCGTCCTGTCCAGGGTCGGCGTCCCGGCGGCCGGCGACGTGATGAACCTCGTCGTCCTCACCGCCGCGATGTCCTCCCTGAACTCCGGTCTGTACTCCACCGGCCGCATCCTGCGCTCCATGGCCATGGCGGGCTCCGCGCCCAAGTTCACCCGCGTCATGAGCCGCAGCCAGGTGCCCTACGGCGGCATCCTGCTGACCTGCGGCATCTGCGTGCTCGGCGTGGGCCTGAACTACCTGATGCCGAGCAAGGCCTTCGAGATCGTGCTGAACGTCGCCTCCCTCGGCATCATCAGCACCTGGGTGATCATCATGATCTGCCACCTGGTCTTCGTCCGCCGCGCCCGGGCCGGCCTGGTCACCCGCCCGCACTTCCGCCTGCCCGGCAGCCCGGTCACGGAGATCGTCACGATCGCCTTCCTGGTGGCCGTGCTCTGCATGATGGGCAACGACCCCGAGATCGGCCGCTGGACCCTCCTGCTGATCCCGGTGATCGCCCTGATGCTGGTCGCAGGCTGGTTCGGCGTCCGCCGCCGCGTGGCCCTCGAGGCCGACCGGGAACTCGGCCGCCTCGGCGCCTAGCCGCCCGGGGCCGCTGTCAGTGGCGGCCCCTACGGTGGTGTCATGCCGGAGATCGCATACGTCCGAGGTGACGCCACCGCCCCGCCGGCCAAGGGCGTCAAGGTGATAGCGCATGTCTGCAACGACCGCGGCGGCTGGGGCAAGGGCTTCGTCCTGGCCGTCTCCCGCCGCTGGCCGGAGCCGGAGGCGGCGTACCGCGCCTGGCACCGCGACCGCGCGTCGAACGACTTCGGGCTGGGCGCCGTCCAGCTCGTCCGCGTCGAGCCGTACGTGTGGGTGGCCAACATGATCGGCCAGCACGGCACCAGGAGGGGCAGCAAGGGCGCCCCCGTGCGCTACGAGGCGATCGGCACCGCCCTCGGCCGCGTCGCCGGTCACGCGGCCGAGCTGGGCGCGTCCGTGCACATGCCCCGCATCGGCTGCGGACTGGCCGGCGGCACATGGTCCCGCGTCGAGCCGCTCGTCACGGAGCGGCTGGCGCGGCAGGGCATATCCGTCACCGTGTACGACCACGGGGACGGCGCCTGAGGCGGACACCGTCCCCGGGGCCCGTCAGTGCTCGTGCACGTCGTTCGTCGCCGCGATCTTCTTCCACGACCGCGGCTGCGCGGGCGTCGCCGACGCCTTCGCGAGGGACGCCGCGCGGGCCGCCGGCGCGGCCGGCTTCGACGGCTGGAACAGCCAGGTGTCGAACAGCGCCGCCAGCGGCCTGCCGGACACCTCCTCGGCGTACCGGCGGAAGTCCTCGACCGACGCGTTGCCGTAGGCGTACCGCTGCGGCCAGCCCTTCAGGACCTCGAAGAACGCCTGGTCGCCGATCTCGTTGCGCAGTGCCTGCACGGCCAGCGCGCCCCGGTCGTAGACCGCGATGTCGAACTGGTTCTCCGGCCCGGGATCACCGGGCCGCACCGTCCAGAACGGGTCGTCGGCCGGATGGGAGGCGTACGTGTAGTCGGCGAGCTCCTGCGCCGTGCCCTCGCCCTCGTGCTCCGACCAGAGCCACTGGGCGTACCGCGCGAAGCCCTCGTTGATCCAGATGTCCTTCCAGCCGTGCACGGACACCAGGTCGCCGTACCACTGGTGGGCCAGCTCGTGCACGACGACGGACACGTTCGACCCGTTCGCGAACTGCCGCGGGCTGTAGAACGGCCGGGTCTGCGTCTCCAGCGCGTACCCGGTGTTCGTGTTCGGCACGTACCCGCCGAGCGCGTTGTACGGAT
This sequence comes from Streptomyces sp. NPDC032940, assembly GCF_040636935.1. Classification (NCBI taxonomy): domain Bacteria; kingdom Bacillati; phylum Actinomycetota; class Actinomycetes; order Kitasatosporales; family Streptomycetaceae; genus Streptomyces; species Streptomyces sp. NPDC032940. The sequence continues at coordinate 69,255 of NZ_JBEZVJ010000026.1, forward strand.
ACGGCCCGAAATACTCGCTCAGCCAGTCGGCGATCTCCCCGGTCCGCTCCACGCTGGCCCGCGCCGCGCCGTCGTTGGCGCCGAGGTCCTTGCTGTAGGCGTTGACGACCGGGATGCCGCCCTCGGTCGTGCCGGTGGTGAGGTCGAACCTCCCGACCGCCAGCGTGGCGAGATACGTGGCCTGCGGCTTGTCGGACCGCCAGTTGTACCGGGTCCAGCCGAGCCGTGAGCTGGTGGACTGGAGCGTGCCGTTGGAGATGGCCTGGGTGCCGTCAGGCACCTGCACGGACACGTCGTACGTGGCCTTGTCGAGCGGGTGGTCGTTGCTCGGGAACCACCACCAGGCCGCCTCGGGCTCGTTCGCGCCGACGCCGCCGTCGGGGGTGCGGTGCCAGCTGGTGAAGCCGTACGCCTGCTTCGAGGACGGCACCCCGCTGTAACGGACGACGACGGTGACCGGGGCGCCCTTGCGCAGCGGGCTCTTCGGAGTGATCTCCAGTTCGTGCTCGCCCGACGTCGTGAACGAGGCCTTCGCGCCGTTCACCCGCACCTCGCCCACGTCCAGCAGGAAGTCCAGGTCGAACCGCGACAGGTGCTGCGTGGTGCGGGCCAGGATCGTCGCCGTCCCCTCCAGCCGGTCCGTCGCCGGCTGGTACTTCAGGCGCAGGTCGTAGTGGGAGACGTCGTAGCCGCCGTTGCCGTAGGCCGGGTAGTAGGGGTCGCCGATGCCCGGAGCGCCGGGGGAGTGGGCCGCCGCCGACGCCGGGATCGCCAGCATGAGGGTGGCGGCGCCCAGTGCGCCCGGCACGATGAATCTGCGGTGCACGAAAGCTCCAAGTCGTAGGGGTACGAGGTCTGTTCGGAGCCTATTCAGCCCCTGTGCACCCAGTCATGTCCACGGCCACTCCAGTCACATGATCGTCATCCGGCCGACATGAGAGTCCCCGCACCCGTGCTCCGGACGGAGGCCGGTGGAACCCGCTGCCGAACAGGTGAGTTCCGCGTCGCACGTGGTATCGGCGTAACAGAGGACTATTTTCGTCCTCACCGAAGGGAAAGGTGCCGCCTGTGACGCAGGACCGACCGAATGACGGGGAACACCACGCAAGAGGCGAGCTTCCGGGTTCGGACGCCGGCCTCCCAGGGCGCGACAGGCACCCCAGAACCGACCGGGTCGTCTTCGGGGTCACCGCCGCCCTGACCCTCGCCTTCGTCATCTGGGGCGCCGCCGCCACCGACTCGCTGGAGGACGTCTCCAGCAGCATGCTCGGCGGACTGCTGCACAACGGCGGCTGGGCGTTCACGCTGGCCGCCTCCGGCTTCGTGGTCTTCGCCCTCTGGCTGGCGGCCAGCCGCTACGGCCGCATCCACCTGGGAGCCGAGGGCGAGGAACCCGAGTTCCGGACCGTGTCCTGGGTCGCCATGATGTTCAGCGCCGGCATGGGCATCGGCCTGATGTTCTACGGCGTGAGCGAGCCGCTGGCGCACTACACCACGCCCCCGCCCGGCACCAGCCCGGCCGACTCCGGGGACCGCATGGCCACGGCCATGGCCACCACCCTGTTCCACTGGACGCTCCACCCGTGGGCGATCTACGCCGTGGTCGGTCTCGGCATCGCCTACAGCACCTTCCGCAGGCGCCGCAGGCAGACGATAAGCGCGGTGTTCACCCCGCTCATCGGTGAGAGGCACGCCAACGGCGCCGGCGGCAGGGTCATCGACATCCTGGCCATCATCGCGACGATCTTCGGCTCCGCGGCCTCCCTCGGCCTCGGCGCGCTGCAGATCGGCTCCGGCATGGAGAAGCTCGACTGGATGGACAAGGTCAGCACCGGACTGCTCGTCGGCATCATCGCGGTGCTCACGGTGGCGTTCGTGGCCTCGGCCGTCTCCGGCGTCGAGAAGGGCATCCAATGGCTGTCCAACACCAACATGGTGCTTGCCCTGCTGCTCGCGGTCTTCGTGTTCGTCGCGGGCCCGACCATCCTCATCCTCGACCTGCTGCCGACCTCCGTCTTCGCCTACCTCGGCGACCTGCCCCAGATGGCCGGCCGCACCGAGATCAGCGGAGGCAAGGGGGTCGCGGACTGGCTGGGCAGCTGGACCGTCTTCTACTGGGCGTGGTGGATCTCCTGGACGCCCTTCGTCGGCATGTTCATCGCCCGCATCAGCCGGGGCCGGACGATCCGTCAGTTCATCGGCGGTGTCATCCTCGTGCCCAGCACGGTCAGCCTGATCTGGTTCGCGATCTTCGGCGGCTCGGCGATGCGGCTGCAGGAGCAGCACCGGCTGGGCGACGACTCGACCCCTGAGGGTCAGCTCTTCGGCGTGCTGCAGGAGTACCCCATCGCCACCGCCACCAGCCTGCTGGTGATGATCCTCGTCGGCATCTTCTTCGTCTCGGGCGCCGACGCGGCCTCCATCGTGATGGGCACCCTCTCGCAGAAGGGCGCGCTCGAACCCAGCCGCTGGGTGGTGGTCGTGTGGGGCGTGGTGACGGGCGCCGTCGCGGCCATCATGCTGCTGATCGGCAGCGGCGAGGCGGACGCGCTCACCGGTCTGCAGAACCTCACGATCCTCGCGGCGGCGCCCTTCGTCATCGTGATGATCTTCATGTGCGTCGCCCTCATGCGCGACCTGCGCCGCGACTCCCTCATCGTGCGCGGCGAGATGGCCTCCGAAGCCGTCGAGCTGGCCGTCATCGAGGGCCACAAGCAGTACGAGGGCGACTTCGAGATCCGGATCGGCCCGGGGCCCGGCACGGACGTGGAGGGCGACCCGATCGGCAAGCACGACCAGTGAACGACGCCGGTGCGCGGCCCCGCCGAGGACCGGGCCGCGCCCCGGCGTCCCGTGCCTTCGCAGGCAACCCCCGGTCAGCCGGTCGCGAGGCGGGCCGCCTCCAGGGCGCAGCCCCAGGCCACCGTCACGCCCGCGCCGCCGTGGCCGTAGTTGTGCACCAGCAGCCGCCCGTCCGGCAGCACCTCGCGCTCCAGCCGCACCGCGTCCCGGGCCGGCCGCAGCCCCACCCGGTGCTCCAGCACCCGCGCCCCGGCGATCTCGGGCCGCAGCGCGGCACACCGCCGTACGATCGCCTCCGCGACCGCCGGGTCCGGCTCCGCCGACCACGCGTCCTCCTCGGCCGTGCCGCCCAGGACGAGCCGGCCGGGGTGCGGGAAGAAGTACGCCATCTCCCCGGAGACGGGGTCGGTGGAGACCAGCCAGGTGTCGATGCCCGGATTCTCCACCACGACCAGCTGCCCGCGCACCGGCCGCACGGACGCGTCCGGCACCAGCTCCCGGGCGCCCAGCCCCGTGCAGTTGACCACGACCGGCGCCCCGGCCTCCGCCAGGCCGGCCACCGTGCGCGTCTCCACCACACCGCCCGCCGCCGCCAACCGCTCCCGCAGCCAGGGCAGATGAGCCACCATGTCGATCAGCGGCAGCCGGGCCCACAGCCCCGCCCCGCCGTACTCCCCGGCCCGCGCCGGCCGCAGGCCCGGCAGCCGCGCGCTCGCCCAGCCGTCGACCTCGTCCAGGCCCGTCTCGCCCAGCACCCCTTCGACCACGCGTACGCCCGTCCGTTCGGGCCGCCGCGCCAGATCCTCGTACACGTCCAGCGAGCGCAGCGCCCACTCCCGTGCCAGCGCCACCGGCTCGATGCGGTACGGCCACCACAGCGCGCCCGCGACCGCCGAGGTGGTGCGCTCGACGGGCTCCCGCGTCCACACCCGCACCCGCCTGCCGGCCTCGGCGAGCACGACGGCCGTCGTCAGCCCGATCACCCCGCCGCCGACCACGACGACCTCGTCACCCAGTTCGGTTTCCACACCGGGACGATAGGCCCTCCCCGCCCGAATCCGTCAGCACGTGCTCAGATCGGCGGCACCGAGGGAATACTCACCGCATGGCTGCCGAATACGCGACCTTCGGCCTGGCACCGGCGATGCGGGCCGGTGGAGTCCTCGCCGGTGGCGACTACCAGGTCCACCGCAACTTCGTGGACTTCATCGTGGACGGACGGTCCCTGCTGTTCCGCCTCTCCGACCTGGACGCCGTCTCCCCGCTCGCCTCCGACGTGCCGCCGGCGATCTTCACCGCGCAGGTCCGCAGCCTGCTCCTGGAGACCGACGCGCCGCTGCCCGGCGGCCGGTACGTCATCTACGGCTGCCCCGACTGCGAGGACCTGGCCTGCGGCGCGGTGACCGCCGTGATCCAGCGCGACGGCGACGACTTCGTCTGGCGGGACTTCGCCTGGCAGACCGGCGAGCACGCCGACCTCGAGTTCAACGGCTACCACGGCATCGGCCCCTTCCGCTTCTCCGGCACCGAGTACCGCACGGCGCTGGCCGCCCTTCTCGACGGCGGCGCGCACACCCGCCGCCGGGTGCTGCTGATCGGCGCCCGCGTCGCCCTGCTCGCCCGGCTCGCCGCCGCGCTGCGCACCATCGGCATCGGCGCCGACATCGCCCACGACGCCGCCGGCGTGCCCGCCGAGGAACTGCGCGGCTACGGCGCCGTCGTCTTCGGGCGCGCGGCCGGCGAGGAGGAACGGGCCGCAGTGCGCGACGCCTTCACCCGGGCCGGCGTCGAGGCCGCCCACGTCGACGGCCTCGCCCCGATCGTCCCGCTCCTCGTCGCCCAGATCGAACACGCCCTGGACGGCGGCCCGGCCGGGCGGCACCGGCTGACCCGCCTGACGGCGGCCGGCGGCGCGGCGGAGCTCGAGGTGACCTCACCCTGCCGGGTACGGCTCACCGCGTACCGGCTCGACCGGTTCCACCGCACGCACACCCACGAGGTCTTCGACGACGTGCTCGGGGCGGGCGGCCACCGCGTCGCCCTGGACCCCGGCACGGTGAAGGGGGAGTCCTACCTGGTGGCGCGGGCACCGGGAAGCGTGCTGGTGACGGCGGTGCGGCGCGGGAAACCCGGCTGAGCGGGCGGCCGGGGCGCGGTTAGGATCGGCGGTCTGATGACTGCCACCCTCGTCGCCAAGAACCTCGCCGCCGGCCACGGCGACCGCTCCCTGTTCACCGGGCTCGACCTCGTCGTCGCCCCCGGCGACGTGATCGGCCTCGTCGGGGCCAACGGCGCCGGCAAGTCCACCCTCCTGCGGATGCTCGCCGGCCTCACCGCCCCGGAACAGGGCGAGCTGCGCCTGTCCCCGCCGAGCGCCACCGTCGGCCACCTCCCGCAGGAGCCGGAGCGCCGGCCCGGCGAGACCGTCCGCGCCTTCCTCGCCCGCCGCACCGGCGTCACCGAGGCCCAGCGCGCCATGGACGAGGCCACCGAGGCCCTGGTCGAGGGCGCCCCGGGCGCCGACGACGCCTACGCCACCGGCCTGGAGCGCTGGCTCGCCCTCGGCGGCGCCGACCTCGACGACCGCGCCGAGGAGACGGCCGACGCGCTCGGCCTCACGGTGGACCTGGACCAGCCGATGACCTCCCTGTCCGGCGGCCAGGCGGCCCGCGCCGGCCTCGCCTCCCTCCTGCTGTCCCGCTACGACGTCTTCCTGCTCGACGAGCCGACCAACGACCTCGACCTGGACGGCCTGGAGCGCCTCGAACGCTTCGTGTCCGGCCTGCGCGCCGGCACCGTCGTCGTCAGCCACGACCGCGAGTTCCTCACCCGCACGGTCACCAAGGTCCTCGAACTCGACCTCGCCCAGCGGCAGATCAACCTCTACGGCGGCGGCTACGAGGCCTACCTGGAGGAACGCGAGGTGGCCCGCCGGCACGCCCGCGACGAGTACGAGGAGTACGCCGACAAGCGCTCCGCCCTCCAGGACCGGGCCCAGATGCAGCGCACCTGGATGGACAAGGGCGTCAAGAACGCCCGGCGCAAGGCGGGCAATGACAACGACAAGATCGGCCGCAAGTTCCGCAGCGAGGCCAGCGAGAAGCAGGCCGCCAAGGCCCGCCAGACCCAGCGCATGCTCGAACGCCTCGAGGTCGTCGAGGAGCCGCGCAAGGAGTGGGACCTGCGCATGGAGATCGCGTCGGCGCCGCGCTCCGGCGCGGTCGTCGCCACCCTGCGCGACGCCGAGGTCCGGCGCGGCGGCTTCACGCTCGGCCCGGTCTCCCTCCAGATCGACTGGGCGGACCGCGTGGCGATCACCGGCGCCAACGGCGCGGGCAAGTCCACCCTCCTCGCCGCACTCCTGGGCCGCGTCCCGCTCGACGCCGGGCACGCGGCGCTCGGCTCGGACGTCCTGCTCGGCGAGGTCGACCAGGCCCGCGCGCTGTTCCACGGCCCCGAGTCCCTGCTCGACGCCTTCCGCACGGCGACGCCGGACACCGAACCGGCCGACATCCGCACCCTCCTGGCCAAGTTCGGCCTCAAGGCGGACCACGTCATGCGCCCGGCGTCGACCCTCTCCCCGGGCGAACGCACGAGAGCGGCCCTCGCCCTCCTCCAGGGAAGGGGCGTCAACCTCCTGGTCCTGGACGAGCCGACCAACCACCTGGACCTGCCGGCCATCGAGCAACTGGAGTCAGCCCTGGACGCCTACGAAGGCACCCTCCTGCTGATCACCCACGACCGCCGCATGCTGAACGCGGTCCACGTGACCCGCCGCCTGGAGGTAACAGACGGCAAGCTCACGGAGAGCCGCCCGTAGCCGCGGGGCGGCAGGGGTGGGCGCAGCGGCACCCGGCAGCGCCGGGCCACGCGACCCACCCGCCCGCAACCGCACCCCGCGCCTACGCCAACCCGGCCCGCCGCAACGCGTCCGCCATCGCCCCGTTGGCCGGAGCAGGCGCCGCCGAGCCCCGCCCCTTCCCCCCGGCACCCTGCTGCCGCTGCTTCGGAGGCCGGCCTCCCTGCCGCGTCCCCCGCTGCTGGCCACGCGGCTGCTCCCCCTGCGGCGCCGCCTCATCGTCCAGCCGCAACGTCAACGAGATCCGCTTCCGCGGAATATCGACGTCCAGCACCTTCACCTTCACGATGTCCCCGGGCTTCACCACGTCCCGCGGATCCTTCACGAAGGTCTTCGACATCGCCGACACGTGCACCAGCCCGTCCTGATGCACACCGACGTCCACGAACGCCCCGAACGCGGCCACGTTCGTGACGACTCCCTCCAGGACCATCCCGGACGCCAGGTCGGAGATCTTCTCCACGCCCTCCCTGAAGGTGGCCGTCCTGAAGGCCGGCCGCGGGTCGCGCCCCGGCTTCTCCAGCTCCCGCAGAATGTCGGAGACGGTCGGCAGACCGAACTTCTCGTCCACGAACTCCGCCGGCTTCAGCGACCGCAGGACACCCGTGTTGCCGATCAGCCCCGCCACGTCCTGCCCGGCGGTCTTCACCATCCGCCGCACCACCGGGTACGCCTCGGGGTGCACGCTGGACGCGTCCAGGGGATCGTCGCCGCCCCGGATCCGCAGGAAGCCCGCGCACTGCTCGTACGCCTTCGGGCCCAGCCGCGACACCTTCTTCAGCTCGGTCCGCGACCGGAACGGCCCGTTCGCGTCCCGGTGCGCCACGATGTTCTCGGCGAGCCCGGAGGTGATGCCGGAGACGCGGGCGAGCAGCGGCGCGGAGGCCGTGTTGACGTCCACGCCCACGCCGTTCACACAGTCCTCGACCACCGCGTCCAGCGAGCGCGACAGCTTCACCTCGGACAGGTCGTGCTGGTACTGGCCGACGCCGATCGACTTCGGGTCGATCTTCACCAGTTCGGCCAGCGGGTCCTGGAGCCGCCGCGCGATCGACACGGCACCGCGCAACGAGACGTCCATGTCGGGCAGTTCCTGCGAGGCGAAGGCCGACGCCGAGTACACCGAGGCGCCCGCCTCGGAGACCATCACCTTGGTGAGCTTCAGCTCCGGGTGCCTGGCGATGAGTTCACCCGCGAGCTTGTCGGTCTCGCGGGACGCCGTGCCGTTGCCGATCGCGACCAGCTCGACCGCGTGCTCCTTCGCCAGCCCGGCCAGCTTGGCGATCGCCTCGTCCCACCGGTTTGCCGGGACGTGCGGGTGGATCACGTCCGTGGCCACGACCTTGCCGGTCGCGTCGATCACGGCGACCTTCACGCCGGTACGGAAGCCGGGGTCGAGGCCGAGCGTGGCCCGCGTGCCGGCGGGGGCGGCCAGCAGCAGGTCGCGCAGGTTGGCGGCGAACACGTTCACCGCCTCGTCCTCGGCGGCCGTGCGCAGCCGCAGCCTGAGGTCGATTCCGAGGTGGACCAGGATGCGGGTGCGCCAGGCCCAGCGGACCGTGTCCGCGAGCCACTTGTCGCCGGGCCGGCCGCGGTCGGCGATCCCGAACCGGCTCGCGACGATCCCCTCGTACGACGACGGCCCCTCGGCGGGCTCCTCGGGCTCCAGGACGAGGTCGAGGACGTCCTCCTTCTCGCCGCGCAGCATCGCGAGGATCCGGTGCGAGGGCAGCTCGGTGAACGGCTCGGCGAAGTCGAAGTAGTCGGCGAACTTGGCGCCCGTCTCCTCCTTGCCCGCCTTCACCTTGGCGGCGAGCCGCCCGCGCACCCACATGCGCTCGCGCAGCTCGCCGATCAGGTCGGCGTCCTCCGAGAACTTCTCGGTGAGGATCGCCCGGGCCCCGTCCAGGGCGGCCTGCGGATCGGCCACGCCCCTGTCCGCGTCGACGAACGCGGCGGCCGCCGCGAGCGGGTCCACCGACGGGTCGCCGAGCAGGCCCTCGGCCAGCGGCTCCAGACCGGCCTCGCGGGCGATCTGCGCCTTCGTGCGCCGCTTGGGCTTGAACGGCAGGTAGATGTCCTCCAGGCGGGCCTTGGTCTCCGCCTCGCGGATCCGGGCCTCGAGCTCCTCGGTGAGCTTGCCCTGCTCGCGCACCGAGTCGAGGATCGCCGTACGCCGCTCCTCCAGCTCCCGCAGATAACGCAGCCGTTCCTCGAGCGTGCGCAGCTGCGCGTCGTCGAGCATCTCGGTCGCTTCCTTGCGGTAGCGGGCGATGAAGGGCACCGTGGAGCCGCCGTCGAGCAGCTCCACGGCGGCCTTCACCTGCCGCTCCCGTACGCCGAGTTCCTCGGCGATCCTGCCTTCGATGGACCTCACGTCGATGGACGCGCTGGACCCGGGTGTCGTCACGATCCCGTACCGCCTTCTCACAGAGGTTGCGCGGCAATTGTGGCAGGTGACGCCGACAATCGGGGGATCAGGGCGCCACCCCGGCCCGTCGCGGCCGGACGGTACGGGGGACGCCGCGTCAGGCCCTGCGCGCCGAGGACGAGGCGCCGCCGAAGAGCCGGGCCAGCGCCCGGAAGGGAAGCGTGACGACGGTGGCGACGGCGCCGGCGATCTGGCGCAGGACGTCTGCGATGGCACGGAACACGGAAAACCCCTTTCCTCTCCCGGCCGCTGCGGCCGGGAGAGGTACGGGTACCTCGGGACCGGCCCCGTATGCCCCGCGGTCGCGGGGCGGGGGGCTCAGCGCTTGCCGAAGAGGTCCGCCGGGAAGGCGCCGGCGCCGAGGGCCTTGCGGGTGAAGGCGGTTCCCAGCTCCGTCAGACGGGCCACGCCCTCCGCGCCCAGGTGCGCGTACGGGCCCTCGTCCATCCGGTCCGTCTCCCGCTCGATGCCGTCGCGCAGGGCGACGCCCCGCTCGGTCAGCTCACCGGCGTCGTCGAGCACCCCGCGCTCCCGCAGCCGGTCCGCCGCCGCGTCCCACTCCTCCTGGGTCCAGCCGCGGGTGGTGAAGACCCACTTCGGCGCCAGGCCCCGGCCGGTCGCGGTGTGCGTCACCACCGCCTCCAGTCCGTCGAGACCCGCCGCCAGCAGCGCGGCGAGGTGGCCGTCGCCCCGGTGCTCGCGCAGCAGCGTGGCCGCGTGCCACAGCGCGAGGTGCGGATCGCCGGGCACCGGCAGGTCGGCGTGGGCCGAGTACAGCGGGCGGGCGCTGCGCGAGCAGCCCTCGGCGGCCCGCAGCGCCAGCTCGGCCGCCTCCGCCATCTCCGCGGACGCCACGGCCTCCTCGCCCAGCAGGCGGCGCAGCGTCGCGTCGACGGCGCGGGTGCGGGCGGCCAGGACCTGGGCGGGCGTGACGGTCTCCCACACGGCGGGCACGTGCTGCGCGACCAGGTCGTGCTTGTAGTTGTAGAACGCCGCCGTCACCGTGCCGGCGCCGACCGGGCCGAGCGCTGCGGCACGCACCGCGAAGTTGACGGCCCGGGGGTCGCTGACCCCGAGGGCGGCCAGCTCCCGGCCCAGGTCGGGCGAGAAGTAGTGGGTCGAGTGCAGCGGGTTCAGCGCGTTGTGGCAGCGGCGGCCGGCGCGGGCGTCCAGCGTGGCGGTTGTCATGCCCGGCACGTTACCAACCGCTCAGTACGTCCTCCAGGGGTGCGGGAGGCATGGCAGGAAAGGTGGGAGACGCGTCATTGCGGCCACCGTCAGGCGGCCGAAGAATCGACGGCATGGCCCAGCGCACCGTTCTCGTCGTCCTCTTCGACGACGTCCAGAGCCTCGATGTCACCGGTCCCGTGGAGGTCTTCGCGGGGGCCGAGAAGCACACAGCGGGCACCTACCGCATCCGCACCGCCTCGCTGGACGGCGCTCCCGTGCGCACGTCCAGCGGTCTGACCGTCGTACCGGACCGGGCCCTCACCGGCGCGCCCGCCCCGCACACCCTGCTGGTCCCCGGCGGTCAGGGCACCCGGGACCCGGACCCGCGCCTGGTCGGATGGCTGCGCGAGCACGGGCCCGGCGCCCCGCGTCTCGTCTCCGTCTGCACCGGAGCCGTCCTGCTCGCCGCGGCAGGCCTGCTGGACGGCCGCCGCGCCACCACGCACTGGGCGTACTGCGACCGGCTCGCCCGCGACCATCCGGCCGTCGACGTCGACCCCGACCCGATCTACGTCCGCGACGGACACGTCGCCACGTCCGCCGGTGTCACCTCCGGCATCGACCTCGCGCTCGCCCTGGTGGAGGAGGACCTGGGCCGGGAGGCGGCCCTCACCGTCGCGCGCCATCTGGTGGTCTTCCTGCGCCGGCCCGGGAACCAGGCCCAGTTCAGCGCCCAGCTCGCCGCGCAGACCGCGCGCCGCGAGCCGCTCCGCGAGGTGCAGCAGTGGATCACCGAGCACCCCGGCGCCGATCTGAGCGTCGACGCCCTGGCCGCCCGCGCCGCCCTCTCGCCGCGCCACTTCGCCCGCGCCTTCCAGGCCGAGACCGGCACGACACCCGGCCGCTACGTCGACCGGGTGCGCCTCGAACACGCCCGCCGGCTGCTGGAGGACAGCACCGACGGAGTCGAGGAGATCTCCCGGGCCAGCGGCTACGGCACCCCGGAGGCCATGCGCCGGGCCTTCGTCAAGGCACTCGGCACCTCACCGGCCGAATACCGCCGCCGCTTCCGTCCCGCGTCCGCCCACTGACGGCACGCCCCGCACCGCGCGCGAGCCGCGTACACACGAAAGGACACCGAACCCGTGCAGATCGCCATCGTCCTCTACGACCGTTTCACCGCCCTCGACGCCGTGGGCCCCTACGAGGTCCTCAGCCGCATCCCGGACGCCGAGACGGTGTTCGTCGCCGAACGGACCGGTCCCGTCCGCAACGACACGGGAAGCCTCGCGCTCACCGCCGACCGCACGCTCGCCGACGTGCCGGCCCCGGACGTCGTCCTCGTGCCGGGCGGCCCCGGCCAGGCGGAACAGATGGACAACGGGACCCTGCTGGAGTGGCTGCGGGCCGCCGACGCCACCAGCACCTGGACCACCTCGGTCTGCTCCGGCTCCCTGCTGCTCGCCGCGGCGGGCCTGCTCACCGGCCGCCGCGCCACCTGCCACTGGCTGGCCCTCGACCTCCTGAAGGGGTACGGCGCCGAGCCGACCGGGGAGCGGGTGGTCACCGACGGCAAGTACGTCACCGCGGCCGGCGTCTCCTCCGGCATCGACATGGGCCTCGCCCTGGTCGGACGGATCGCCGGCGACGAGCACGCGCAGGCGGTGCAGTTGCTCACCGAGTACGACCCGCAGCCGCCCTACGACGCCGGGTCCCCGCACAAGGCCCCCGCGCACCTCGTCGAGGAGTTCCGCACCCGCAGCCGCTTCAGCCTGACGTAGGCACGCTCCAGCCGAAGCGCGGCTGCCTGCGCTCCAGGAACGCGGCGACGCCCTCCGCGGTGTCGCCGCTGCCGCGCGCCTGTTCCCTCCAGTACCCGTCCCGGTCGGTGCGGCCGTCGGCGAACTCCTTCGCCGCCGCCTGCGTCAGCTGCGAACGCGAGACCAGGACCCGGGTGAACTCGGCGACCCGCTTGTCGAGTTCACCGGCCGGCAGCACCTCGTCGACCAGCTCCGTGCGCAGCGCCCGCCCGGCGTCGATCAGCTCGCCGGAGAAGAGCAGGTACTTCGCGGTGGCCGGCCCCACCAGCGACACCAGCCGCCGGGTCGCCGACGCCGGGTACACCACGCCGAGCTTGGCGGGGGTGACCCCGAACAGCGCGTCCTCCTCGGCGAACCGCAGATCGCAGGCCGCCGCCAGCTGGGCGCCGCCGCCCACGCAGTGACCGCGGATCGCCGCCAGCGTCGGCTTGGGGAAGGCCGCGAGGGCCTCCTCGGCGCGCACGGCGAGCGTCTGCGCCTCCTCGGCGGAGTCCCGCAGCGTCGAGATGTCGGCGCCGGCGCAGAAGGTCCCGCCCTCACCGGTGAGCACCAGCGCCCGCACCGCGGGGTCGTCCGCCAGGGCGCCGAGCAGCTCCGGCAGCTGTCGCCACATCGCGGCCGTCATGGCGTTGCGCTTGGCCGGGTGGTGGACGACGACGGTGGCGACCGAGTCGGCGACCCGGTGCTGCAGATGCGGCTCCATGCGCCGGATGCTATCCACCGGTCCGAAGAGTTCGCGGAGCGGGGGCAAGCGGGGCAGGAACGATCCCGCAGGCGTGCGGGGCGTACGGCAACGATCAGAACCGCTCGATATCTGCTGACTTGTGTTCAGTTCTCCGGCGCGGAGGGACGCGTTGCCAACACTCTGGGGTGTGGTGACAATCGAGCCCGAGGGTGGCGACCGGACGATGGACGAGACCGGGCCCGCGCAGCCGCTGCCGTACGAAGGCGTCTGGCGGTTCACCGCGCCCGCCGTCGACGCCTCGGTGCCGCAGGCCCGGCACGCCGTCCGGGACCTGCTGGTGCGGCAGGGCGTGCCGGTCTCCGACGACGTGGTCCAGGGGCTGTTGCTGATCGTCTCGGAGCTGGTAACGAACGCCGTCCGGCACGCGGCGGTGCTGTCGCCGACGCTCGCCGTGGAGGTCGCCGTCGGGCCCGAGTGGGTCCGGGTGTCCGTGGAGGACAACCACCCCTACCGCCCGACCGCCCTGGAGACCGACCACGGGCGCACCGGAGGACGCGGACTGCTCCTGGTCCGGGAGATCACCAGGGAGGCGGGCGGGGCGTGCGACGTGGCCCACACGGCCGGCGGCGGCAAGGTGATCTGGGCCGCCCTGCCGCTCAAGCACGCCCCGCGCTAGCGGACCCCGTTCACCAGCCGGCGGACGGCCCCGTCAGCTCGCGGACGGCCGGCCGGACCGCGTCCAGCACCGTCATGAACCACGCCGAGAAGGTGTCCTTCGCGTGCCGCTCGGCCAGCTCCCCGGGGGTCACGAAGGCCGTGTCGGCGATCTCCTCCGGGTCGGGCCGCGGCGCGGCCTGCACCAGACCGACGAACAGGTGGTTGTACTCCTGCTCGACCAGCCCCGACGTCGGGTCCGGGTGGTTGTAGCGGACCGTGCCCGCCTCGGCGAGCAGCGACGGCGAGACCCCGAGCTCCTCGAACGTCCGCCGGGCCGCCGCGGCGAACGGCGCCTCACCGGGGTAGGGGTGGCCGCAGCAGGTGTTCGACCACACGCCGGGGGAGTGGTACTTGCCCAGGGCCCGCTGCTGGAGCAGCAGCCGGCCGCGCTCGTCGAAGAGGAACACGGAGAAGGCGCGGTGCAGCTGTCCCGGCGGCTGGTGCGCGGCGAGCTTCTCCGCGGTACCGACCGTCACGCCGTTCTCGTCGACCAGTTCCAGCAAAATCGCGTCTGCGGTGCCGTTCGACGAACTGTGCGTCGCGGTGGCAGGAGTGATCGGCATACCCATCCTTCTCGTCGGTCCTGGCGCCCCAAGTGTGCCCCACACGTCCGGGACTCCCGGCACTTCCCGGCACACCCGCATGTCCCGCGCGGCGGCGCGGACGGCGGCCGTCACCGGTCCGGAGCCGAGGGGGCCCGAAGGAAGATCGTGCCCGGCTCCGCCCTGCGGGAACCGCGCCTCAGTGGCACAGCCGCGCCTCGTGCTCCGCGTGCCCGCTGGGCTCCAGCTGGAAGGTGCAGTGCTCCACGTCGAAGTGGTCGCCCAGGCAGCCCTGCAACTCGTGCAGCATCTTCTCGTGGCCGATCGCGTTCAGCGCCTCGCCGCTCACCACGACGTGCGCCGACAGCACCGGCATGCCCGAGGTGATGGTCCACGCGTGCAGGTCGTGGACGTCCTCGACACCGTCCAGCGCCAGTATGTGGGCGCGCACCTCGGCGATGTCCACGCCCTTCGGCGCCGCCTCCAGCAGCACGTCCAGCGTCTCGCGCAGCAGCCGCCAGGTACGCGGCACGATCATCAGGCCGATGAGCAGGGAGGCGAGGGGGTCGGCGGGCTGCCAGCCCGTGCCCAGGATGATCAGTGCCGAGACGATCACCGCCAGCGAACCCAGTGCGTCGGCCGCCACCTCCAGGAAGGCGCCCCGCACGTTCAGGCTCTCCTTCTGGCCCCGCATCAGCAGCGTCAGCGACACCATGTTCGCCACCAGGCCGACCGCGCCGAAGACGACGGTCAGCCCGCCCGCGGTACCGGCCGGTGTGAGGAACCGATCGATCGCCTCGAAGAGGACGTACCCGCCGACCCCGAGCAGCAGCAGGCAGTTCGCCAGGGCCGCGAGGATCTCGGCGCGGGCGTAGCCGAAGGTGCGCCGGTCGCTCGGCGGCCGGTTGGAGAAGTGGATCGCCAGCAGCGCCATGCCCAGTCCGAGGGCGTCCGTCGCCATGTGTGCCGCGTCGGCGATCAGCGCGAGCGAGTCGGCGAGCACACCGCCGACGATCTCGACGACCATGACGGTGAGCGTGATCGCCAGCGCGACCCGCAGCCGGCCGCGGTACGCGGCCGTCGCCGTACCGCCGGCGTGCGCGCCGTGCGTGTGCCCGTGATCGTGCCCAGCCCCCATGAAGGCCGCCTCCCTTGTCCGCGGAGTCTCAGTCAACTACGGGCGGGGGGTATGGGGCAACGCGGCACTGAACACCGTTGTCATGTGCCCTGACCTGCGGAAACGTTACGCAGGTCAGAGCGGTGCGAGGGCCCGGCGCCGGGCCGCGGGCGGCGCCGCGGGCCGCTCGCCGGCGCACCGTCCTGACCCTCCGCGCACACCCTCCGACCCTGCGCGATGCCCTTGATGTCCGTTTGGGGAGCGCGGTTTGTCGGGCGGGCCCCGGATCCCCGATGATGATCGCGGCTAAGGCGGGTGCAAGAGGCGTCGACCGACCGTGAAACGGGCGGTGAACACGGTGTTCCGGGCATCCGATAACCTCTGCCGACATGCCGCCCGGGTGCCCCAGGCACGGGCGCTCCACCATGCACAGGCCCGGCGCGCTGGCGTCGGCACCAGGGAGTGAGTTCGGTTGTCGACCGCCATCCTCACCGGCCAGCCGGTTCCCGGTTCGTCCGTCGAGAGCGAGCTGCGGTCCCTCGGCTTCGACGTGCGGCTCGCCTCCGGCACCGCGGAGGCCGAGACGCTGCTCGCCCAGGTGCCCGGCGGGGAGCGCGTCGCCGTGGTCGACGCCCGCTTCGTGGGCCATCCGCACGCCCTGCGCCTCGCCCTCACCGACCCCCGCTTCCCGCTCGCCGCGATCCCCGGCGCCGTGACCGCCCAGCCGGGCGCCCGCCAGGCCCTCTCCCGCGCCATGGCCCGGGAGAGCTCCGCGGGCGGCGGCACCGCGGTGGCCGTGGACAGCCTCGCCGACCGGGTCGCCACCGCGCTCGACGACGACGGCGCCGACGTGCACCGGCCGGAGCTCGGCAGCCTGGTCGCCGTCGTCCCCGCCGACCCGCAGGCCCGCAACGAGGCACGGCAGGCCGTGGCGTCCGTCGACGACGAGGCCGTGCGTCTGAAGTCGGCGGTCAAGGCCCGCGACGGCTTCTTCACCACCTTCTGCATCAGCCCGTACTCGCGCTACCTCGCCCGCTGGTGCGCGCGCCGCGGACTGACCCCCAACCAGGTCACCACCGCCTCACTGATCACCGCGCTCATAGCGGCGTCCTGCGCGGCCACCGGCACCCGCGGCGGCTTCGTCGCCGCCGGCGGCCTGCTGATCGCCTCCTTCGTCCTCGACTGCACCGACGGGCAGCTCGCCCGCTACTCGCTCCAGTACTCCACGCTCGGCGCCTGGCTGGACGCCACCTTCGACCGAGCCAAGGAGTACGCCTACTACGCGGGCCTCGCCCTCGGCGCCGCCCGCGGCGGCGACGACGTATGGGCCCTCGCCCTCGGCGCGATGGTCCTCCAGACCTGCCGGCACGTCGTGGACTTCTCGTTCAACGAGGCGAACGTCGACAGCACGGCCGCCACCGCCAACACCAGCCCCACCGCGGCCCTGTCCGACCGGCTCGACAGCGTCGGCTGGACGGTCTGGGTGCGCCGCATGATCGTCCTGCCCATCGGCGAACGCTGGGCCATGATCGCCGTCCTCACCGCGGTCACCACCCCCCGGATCACCTTCTACGCGTTGCTGATCGGCTGCGCGTTCGCCGCGACCTACACCACCGCAGGCCGCCTCCTGCGCTCGCTGACCCGCCGGGCCACCCGCACCGACCGGGCGGCGAAGGCGCTCGCCGACCTAGCCGACTCCGGCCCGCTCGCCGACGCCGTCGCGAAGGGCCTGCGGGGCCCCGCCCGCCGGCTGCCCGGCCTCGCCGCCCCCGCCGTCGCCCTGCTCGGCGGCGTCGCCGTGGTCGCCGCCTGCGCCTTCACCGGCTTCGGCGGACCCTGGCCGGCCGTCGCCGCGGTCCTCTACGTGCTCACCTCCGGCCTCGCCGTCGCCCGCCCCCTCAAGGGCGCCCTCGACTGGCTGGTCCCGCCCTTCCTGCGCGCCGCCGAGTACGGCACCGTCCTGGTCCTGGCGGCGAAAGCGGACGTGAACGGGGCGCTTCCGGCGGCTTTCGGGCTGGTGGCCGCGGTCGCCTACCATCACTACGACACGGTCTACCGCATCCGCGGCAACGCGGGTGCGCCCCCGCACTGGCTGGTGCGGGCGATCGGGGGGCACGAGGGCCGCACGCTGCTGGTCACGGTGCTGGCCGTGCTGCTCACCGCCTCCGCTTTCAAGGTCGCGCTCACGGTCCTCGCCGTGGCCGTAGCCCTCGTGGTGCTCGTCGAGAGCATCCGTTTCTGGGTCGCCGCCCACAAGGTCGGCGCACCCGCCGTACACGACGAAGGAGAACCCGCATGATCGGCCTCGTGCTGGCGGCCGGCGCCGGACGCCGTCTGCGCCCCTACACCGACACCCTGCCCAAGGCACTGGTCCCGGTCGGCCCCGAGGGTGCGGAGGAGGACATCACGGTGCTCGACCTGACCCTCGGCAACTTCGCCGAGGTCGGTCTCACCGAGGTCGGCGTGATCGTCGGGTACCGCAAGGAGGCCGTGTACGCGCGCAAGGAGGCGCTGGAGCAGAAGTACGGCGTCAAGCTCACCCTCATCGACAACGACAAGGCCGAGGAGTGGAACAACGCCTACTCCCTGTGGTGCGGCCGTGACGCCCTCAAGGACGGCGTGATCCTCGCCAACGGCGACACCGTGCACCCGGTCTCCGTCGAGAAGACCCTGCTCGCCGCCCGCGGCGACGGCAAGAAGATCATCCTCGCGCTGGACACCGTGAAGTCCCTCGCCGACGAGGAGATGAAGGTCGTCGTCGACCCCGACAAGGGCGTGCAGCGCATCACCAAGCTGATGGACCCGGCCGAGGCGACCGGCGAGTACATCGGCGTCACCCTCATCGAGGGCGAGGCCGCCGTGGAGCTGGCCGACGCGCTGAAGACCACCTTCGAGCGCGACCCGCAGCTCTACTACGAGGACGGCTACCAGGAACTGGTCAACCGCGGTTTCCGGATCGACGTGGAGCCCATCGGCGACGTCAAGTGGGTCGAGATCGACAACCACGACGACCTCGCCAAGGGACGGGAGATCGCGTGCCAGTACTGACGAGGCTCATCCCGTCGCCGGTCGTCGTGGACATCCGCCGCGGCGCCCTGGACGACCTGGGGGCGATCCTCTCCGACGAGCGGATCTCGCCCTCGGGGCGGCTGGCCTTCGCCATCAGCAACGGCTCCGGCCAGGTGCTGCGCGAGCGGTTCGGCGCGGCCTTCCCGGGCGCCGACTGGTTCGCTGAGGCGGACGGCACCATCGACGGGGCCGTCCGGCTCGCCGACTCCATCAAGAAGGCCGGCCGTTACGACGCGGTGGTCGGAATCGGCGGCGGCAAGGTCATCGACTGCGCCAAGTACGCGGCGGCCCGGGTGGGCCTGCCGCTGGTCGCCGTCGCCACCAACCTGGCCAACGACGGGCTGTGCTCACCGGTCGCCACGCTGGACAACGACGCGGGCCGCGGCTCCTACGGCGTGCCCAACCCGATCGGCATCGTCATCGACCTCGACGTGATCCGCGAGGCCCCGGTGCGCTACGTGCGGGCCGGTATCGGCGACGTGATCTGCAAGATCTCCGCCGTGGCCGACTGGGAGCTCTCGCACCGCGAGACCGGCGAGAAGGTCGACGGCCTGGCCGCCGCGATGGCCCGGCAGGCGGCCGAGGCCGTCCTGCGCCACCCCGGCGGCACCGGCGACGACGCGTTCCTGACGACGCTCGCCGAGGCGCTCGTGCTCTGCGGCATCTCGATGTCGGTGGCCGGCGACAGCCGCCCCGCGTCGGGCGCCTGCCACGAGATCAGCCACGCCTTCGACCTGCAGTTCCCCAAGCGCAGCGCGCTCCACGGCGAGCAGTGCGGCCTCGGTGGCGCGTTCGCCACGTTCCTGCGCGGCGACACGGAGACGGCCGGGCGGATGGCGGAGGTACTGCGCCACCACGGTCTGCCCGTCCTGCCCGGCGAGATCGGCTTCGACCTGGACGAATTCGTACAGGCCGTCGACTACGCCCCGCGCACCCGGCCCGGCCGCTACACCATCCTCGAACACCTCGACCTCTCCACCGACCAGATCAGGGACGCGTACGCCGACTATGTCAAGGCCATCGGTAGCTGAACTCCGCCCGGTCGTCCATCCCGCGGGGGTCAAGGACCGGCGCAGCGGTGAGCACTGGGCGGGACGCCTCTACATGCGTGAGGTCTCGCTGCGGATCGACCGCTACCTGGTGAACACCAGGATCACGCCCAACCAGCTCACGTACCTGATGACCGTCTGCGGCGTGCTGGCGGCCCCGGCGCTGCTCGTGCCGGGGATCTGGGGCGCCGTGCTCGGCGTCGTGGCGGTGCAGCTGTACCTGCTGCTGGACTGCGTCGACGGCGAGATCGCGCGCTGGAAGAAGCAGTACTCGCTCGGCGGGGTCTACCTGGACCGCGTCGGCGCCTACCTCACCGACGCCGCGGTCCTGGTCGGCCTCGGCCTGCGCGCCGCCGACCTCTTCGGCACCGGGCGGATCGACTGGCTGTGGGCCTTCCTCGGCACCCTCGCCGCCCTGGGCGCCATCCTGATCAAGGCCGAGACCGACCTGGTCGGCGTCGCCCGGCACCAGGCCGGGATGCCGCCCGTCAAGGAGTCCGCCTCCGAGATCCGCTCCTCCGGCATGGCGCTCGCCCGCCGGGCCGCCGGGGCGCTCAAGTTCCACCGGCTGATCCTCGGCATCGAGGCGTCCCTGCTGATCCTCGTCCTCGCGATCGTGGACCAGGCCCGCGGAGACCTCTTCTTCACCCGCCTCGGCACCGCCGTCCTCGCCGGCATCGCGCTCCTGCAGACCGTGCTGCACCTGGTGTCGATCCTCGCCTCCAGCAGGCTGAAGTGAGTACGCCCATGAAGATCGGCGCCGTCGTCATCACCATGGGCAACCGCCCCGAGGAGCTGCGCGCCCTCCTCGACTCCGTCGCCGAGCAGGACGGCGACCCGGTCGAGGTGGTCGTGGTCGGCAACGGCTCGCCCGTCCCGGAGGTGCCCGCCGGCGTCCGCACCGTCGAGCTGCCGGAGAACCTGGGCATCCCCGGCGGCCGCAACGTCGGCATCGAGGCCTTCGGCCCCGGCGGCACCGACGTCGACGTACTCCTCTTCCTCGACGACGACGGCCTGCTCGCCCGCACCGACACCGCCGAGCTGTGCCGCAAGGCGTTCGCGGACGACCCGGAGCTCGGCATCATCAGCTTCCGCATCGCCGACCCGGACACCGGCGAGACCCAGCGCCGGCACGTGCCGCGGCTGCGCGCCTCCGACCCGATGCGCTCCTCCCGCGTCACCACGTTCCTCGGCGGCGCCAACGCCGTGCGCACCCGCGTCCTCGCGGAGGTCGGCAACCTGCCGGACGAGTTCTTCTACGCCCACGAGGAGACCGACCTGGCGTGGCGGGCCCTCGACGCCGGCTGGATGATCGACTACCGGTCCGACATGGTGCTGTACCACCCGACGACGGCGCCCTCGCGGCACGCGGTCTACCACCGCATGGTCGCCCGCAACCGGGTCTGGCTCGCCCGCCGCAACCTCCCCGCGCTCCTCGTGCCGGTCTACCTCGGGGTGTGGCTGCTGCTCACGCTGCTGCGCCGCCCCTCGCGCCCGGCGCTGAAGGCCTGGTTCGGCGGGTTCCGCGAGGGCTGGTCCACCCCGTGCGGTCCTCGCCGGCCCATGAAGTGGCGTACGGTGTGGCGGCTGACCCGGCTGGGCCGGCCTCCGGTGATCTGACAAGCTCGTGTCCCAGGGCACCCCGGCCGTCCGCGGCCGGCGGCTCGTTCCCGGCCCGTGACAGGCCACGCAACAGGCCACGCATCGACGAAGACGAAAGTTTCCACTAGTGAGTGAGACAACGCACGACGGCACGGTCGCGATGACCACGCCCGTGTCGCCCGACGAGGGCCTCACGGCGGCAGGGCTCGCCGCCAAGTACGGGCTGGCCGTCAGCGGCGCCCGGCCGTCCCTCGTCGAGTACGTCCGTCAGCTGTGGGGGCGGCGGCACTTCATCCTCGCCTTCTCCCAGGCGAAGCTGACCGCCCAGTACAGCCAGGCCAAGCTCGGCCAGCTGTGGCAGGTGGCCACACCGCTGCTGAACGCCCTGGTCTACTACCTGATCTTCGGCCTGATCCTGAACGCGGGTAAGGGCATGGAGAAGAACGTCTACATCCCGTTCCTGGTCACGGGCATCTTCGTCTTCACCTTCACGCAGTCCTCGGCGATGGCGGGCGTGCGGGCGATCTCCGGCAACCTGGGCCTGGTGCGCGCCCTGCACTTCCCGCGTGCCTCGCTGCCGGTCTCCTTCGCGCTCCAGCAGCTCCAGCAGCTGCTCTTCTCGATGATCGTGCTCTTCCTGGTGGTCGCGGCCTTCGGCAGCTACCCGACCCTGTCCTGGGTGCTGATCATTCCGGTGCTCGCCCTGCAGTTCCTCTTCAACGCCGGTCTCGCGCTGATCGTGGCGCGCATGGGTGCGAAGACGCCGGACCTGGCGCAGCTCATGCCCTTCATCATGCGGACGTGGATGTACGCCTCGGGCGTCATGTTCTCCATCCCGGTCATGCTGGAGGACAAGCCGGGCTGGATCTCCGACGTCCTCCAGTGGAACCCGGTCGCCGTCTACATGGACCTCATGCGCTTCGCGCTGATCGACGGCTACGGCTCCGGCAACCTCCCGCCGCACGTGTGGGCGGTGGCGGCCGGCTGGGCCGTCCTCGCCGTGGTGGGCGGCTTCGTGTACTTCTGGAAGGCGGAGGAGAGGTACGGCCGTGGCTGAGCAGCAGCAGGGCGAGCGGGTGCCGACGGTCATCGCGGACGACGTCCACATCGTCTACCGCGTCAACGGCGCCAAGACCGGCAAGGGCAGCGCCACCGCCGCCCTCAGCCGCATCCTGAAGCGCGGTGAGGAGCGGGGCGTGCGCAAGGTGCACGCCGTGCGGGGCGTCTCCTTCGTCGCCTACCGGGGCGAGGCCATCGGACTGATCGGCTCCAACGGCTCCGGCAAGTCGACGCTGCTGCGGGCCATCGCCGGCCTGCTGCCCGCCGAGAAGGGCAAGGTCTACACCGACGGCCAGCCCTCCCTGCTCGGTGTCAACGCGGCCCTGATGAACGACCTGACCGGCGAGCGCAACGTCATCCTCGGCGGTCTCGCCATGGGCATGAGCCGCGAGGAGATCAAGGCGCGCTACCAGGAGATCGTCGACTTCTCCGGCATCAACGAGAAGGGCGACTTCATCACCCTGCCGATGCGGACCTACTCCTCGGGTATGGCGGCCCGCCTGCGTTTCTCCATCGCCGCCGCCAAGGACCACGACGTCCTCATGATCGACGAGGCGCTGGCCACCGGCGACCGCAAGTTCCAGACCCGCTCCGAGGAGCGCATCCGGGAGCTGAAGAAGGAGGCCGGCACGGTCTTCCTGGTCAGCCACAACAACAAGTCCATCCGCGACACCTGCAATCGCGTCCTGTGGCTGGAACGCGGCGAACTGCGCATGGACGGGCCGACCGACGAGGTGCTCAGGGAGTACGAGAAGTTCACGGGCAAGTAGCCGACACGCCCGGGGCCCCGCCGGAACTGCTCCGGCGGGGCCCCGCGTGTGCAAAGAAGGCGTCAACTCCTGGCCCGATGAGGAATCTTGAAGGCTGAAGGAGTGTTGGGGTGGAGGGCGGAACACCCCGGCGGAACCCGGTGAGTCGTACAACGTAAGCTGTAGCGGTCCCGAAACGCGGCACATGGGGCGATAATGCCCGTCACCCTCGAGCGGGCCGGCCGCGCGGGCAGCCGGGCGGCGTGTCCGAAATAGTGTGTATTGGGTCGGCAGTGTAGAACGGGAGATGTGACGGCAATGGCTACGGAAACTCCCCTGCTCCGCGAAGCGTGCGCCGTCCCCGTCCCGGGCAGCCCGCGATGACGCCCGCCGACACGGCGCACGCCGTCGACCCGGAGCGCGGCACGCTCGACAAGGCCGCCGACGAGAACTTCCCGGTGGCCCCCTTCTTCCTGCCCCGTGACTGGCGCACCGACCTCATGGCCGTCTACGGCTTCGCCCGCCTGGTCGACGACATCGGCGACGGCGACCTGGCCCCCGGCGGCGCCGACGCCCGCCTCCTCGGCGTCCCGGACGGCAGCGCCGGCGACCGGCTGCTGATGCTGGACGCCTTCGAGGCCGACCTGCGCAAGGTCTTCGACGGCACACCCCGCCACCCCCTGCTGCGGCGCCTGCAGCCCACCGTGCGCCGCCGCTCGCTCACCCCCGAGCCCTTCCTCGGCCTGATCGCCGCCAACCGCCAGGACCAGCTGATCGGCCGCTACGAGACGTACGACGACCTCCTCGCCTACTGCGAGCTGTCCGCCAACCCGGTAGGCCGCCTCGTCCTCGCCGTCACCGGCACCTCGACGCCCGAGCGGATCCGCCTCTCCGACCGGATCTGCACCGCCCTGCAGATCGTCGAGCATCTCCAGGACGTCGCCGAGGACCTCACCCGGGACCGCGTCTATCTGCCCGCCGAGGACCTGAAGCGCTTCCACGTCCAGGAGCCGGACCTGGCCGCCCCCACCGCGGGCGCGTCGGTGCGCGCCCTGATCGCCTTCGAGGCCGGACGCGCCCGCGATCTGCTGAACGAGGGCTCCCCCCTGGTGGACAGTGTCCACGGGAGGCTGCGGCTGCTGCTCGCGGGATTCGTGGCCGGGGGGCGCGCGGCCCTCGACGCGATCGCCGCCGCCGGGCACGACGTACTTCCCGGCCCGCCCAAGCCCGGTAAGGTCCGGTTGCTGCGCGAGGTGGGCGCGACCCTGCGAGGAAAGGGGTGATCCGGACCGTGGAGACGTCAGCACACGTGTCCGCACCGGTACTCGCCGCGTACGGCTACTGCGAGACGGTCACCGGACAGCAGGCCCGGAACTTCGCCTACGGCATCCGGCTCCTGCCCACGCCCAAGCGCCGGGCGATGTCGGCGCTCTACGCGTTCTCGCGCCGCGTCGACGACATCGGCGACGGCGATCTCGCCGCCGACGTCAAGGTCGCCCGGCTGGAGGAGACCCGGGCGCTGCTCGGCCGCGTCCAGGAGGGCGCCGTCGAGGAGGACGACACCGACCCCGTGGCCGTCGCCCTCGCGCACGCCGCGAAGCGGTTCCCGATCCCGCTCGGCGGACTGGACGAACTGATCGACGGCGTCCAGATGGACCTGCGCGGCGAGACCTACGAGACCTGGGACGACCTGAAGGTCTACTGCCGTTGCGTGGCCGGCGCCATCGGACGCCTCTCGCTCGGCGTCTTCGGCACCGAGCCCGGGGCGCGCGGCGCCGAGCGCGCGCCCGAGTACGCCGACACGCTCGGTCTCGCGCTCCAGCTCACCAACATCCTCCGGGACGTCCGCGAGGACGCGGAGGACGGCCGCACCTATCTGCCCGCCGACGACCTCGCCAAGTTCGGCTGCTCGGCCGGGTTCGGCGGGCCCGTCCCCCCGCCGGGCTCCGACTTCGCCGGTCTCGTGCACTACGAGGTGCGCCGGGCCCGTGCCCTCTTCGCCGAGGGCTACCGGCTGCTGCCCCTGCTCGACCGGCGCAGCGGCGCCTGCGTCGCCGCCATGGCCGGCATCTACCGCCGCCTCCTGGACCGCATCGAGCGCGACCCCGAGGCGGTGCTGCGCGGCCGGGTATCGCTGCCCGGTCGCGAGAAGGCGTACGTCGCCGTGCGGGGCCTGTCCGGACTGGACACCCGGCACGTGGCCCGGAGGGCCGTCAGGAGGCGCCCGTGAGCGGCACACCGGTCCACCGAGCCCCCGCCCGGCGGGCCCGCGGCACCACCCCCGGCGCGGAACGGCGGGCAACCCTCCGGTGGCGGGCGGCGTCCCTGACTGAGACGGTCTGCCGTACAGCGTTCACACACCACGGCGACCGGGCAGGGAAAGGTGCACGATGACCCACGGCAACGGCACACGTGACGACGGGCAGCTCACCGACGTCCCCGCCGTCCCGGCGGGCCGGCACGCCGTCGTGGTCGGCGGCGGACTCGCCGGCGTCACCGCCGCGCTCGCCCTCGCCGACGCCGGGGTCCGCGTCACCCTGCTGGAGGGACGGCCCCGCCTCGGCGGCCTCGCCTTCTCCTTCCGGCGCGGGGACCTGACCGTCGACAACGGCCAGCACGTGTACCTGCGCTGCTGCACCGCCTACCGCTGGTTCCTCGACCGCATCGGGGGCGCGGAGCTCGCCCCCGTGCAGGAACGTCTCGACGTGCCCGTCGTCGACCTGGCCCGGCCCGAGGGACGACGGCTCGGCCGGCTGCGGCGCGACCCGCTGCCCGTACCCCTGCACCTGGGACGCAGCCTCGCCGCGTACCCCCACCTCTCGCTCGCCGAGCGCGCCCGGGTCGGGCGGGCCGCGCTGGCGCTCAAGGGGCTGGACCTCGCCGATCCGGCGCTGGACGAGCAGGACTTCGGCAGTTGGTTGACCGCGCACGGTCAGTCCGCACGGGCCGTCGAGGCCCTGTGGGACCTGGTCGGGGTCGCCACCCTCAACGCCGCCGCGGGCGACGCCTCCCTGGGACTGGCCGCGATGGTCTTCAAGACCGGCCTGCTGTCCGACCCGGGCGCGGCCGACATCGGCTGGGCCCGCGTCCCGCTGGGCGAACTGCACGACCGGCTGGCCCGCAAGGCGCTCGACTCCGCGGGCGTGCGCACCGAGGTCCGTACACGCGTCACCTCCGTCCTGCGGAACGGGAACGGGCGGTGGAGCGTCCAGGTTCCCGGCGAGACGCTCGACGCGGACGCCGTCGTCCTCGCCGTACCGCAGCGCGAGACGCACGAACTCCTCCCCCCGGGCGCGCTCGACGACCCCGGACGCCTGCTGGAGATCGGCACCGCCCCGATCCTCAACGTCCATGTGATCTACGACCGGAAGGTGCTCGCCGCGCCCTTCCTCACCGCCCTCGGCACCCCGGTGCAGTGGGTGTTCGACCGCACCGAGGCCTCCGGCCTGAGGGACGGTCAGTACCTGGCGCTGTCCCAGTCGACCGCGCAGGACGAGATCGACACGCCCGTGGCCGCCCTGCGCGAGCGCTACCTGCCCGAACTGGAGCGGCTGCTGCCCCGCGCCCGGGGCGCCGAGGTACGGGACTTCTTCGTGACCCGGGAGCGCACCGCGACCTTCGCGCCCGCCCCCGGGGTCGGCCGGCTCAGGCCCGGCGCCCGCACCAAGGCCCCCGGCCTGTACCTGGCCGGAGCGTGGACCGCCACCGGGTGGCCCGCGACGATGGAGAGTGCCGTCCGCAGCGGTGTCGGGGCGGCGGGAGCCGCGCTCGCCGCCCTGGGCCGGTCCCGCGACCGCCTTCCCGGCTTCGAGGAGGCGGCATGAGAACGGATCCGCGTGGGACCGGCTCCCGCACGCCCGGTACCGCAACTGGAGGAGAGACTGTGTCCACTGCGCCCCCGGCCCCGAAGGCCGATCGACGGACCAGGGTGGACGTGGCGGCGCTGCTGGAGCGCGGCCGGACGCTGGCCACACCGGTCCTGCGAGCGGCCGTCGACCGCCTGGCGCCCCCCATGGACACCGTCGCCGCCTACCACTTCGGCTGGATCGACGCCCAGGGCAACCCCGCGGACGGCGACGGCGGCAAGGCCGTCCGTCCCGCGCTCGCCGTGCTCTCCGCCGAGGTCACCGGCGCCGCCCCCGAGGTCGGGGTGCCCGGCGCGGTCGCCGTGGAACTGGTGCACAACTTCTCCCTCCTGCACGACGACCTGATGGACGGCGACGAACAGCGCCGCCACCGCGACACCGTCTGGAAGCTGCACGGACCCGCCCAGGCCATCCTGGTCGGCGACGCCCTGTTCGCGCTGGCCAACGAGGTGCTGCTGGAACTCGGCACCGTCGACGCCGGCCGCGCCACGCGCCGGCTGACCCGTGCGTCCCGCGCCCTGATCGACGGTCAGGCCCAGGACATCTCCTACGAGCACCGCGACCGGGTCAGCGTCGAGGAGTGCCTGGAGATGGAGGGCAACAAGACCGGCGCCCTGCTCGCCTCCGCCAGCTCCATCGGCGCGGTCCTCGGCGGCGCCGACGAGCGCACCGCCGACGTGCTGGAGACCTACGGCTACCACCTGGGTCTCGCCTTCCAGGCCGTCGACGACCTCCTCGGCATCTGGGGCGATCCGGACGCCACCGGCAAGCAGACCTGGAGCGACCTGCGCCAGCGCAAGAAGTCCCTCCCGGTCGTGGCCGCCCTGGCCGCGGGCGGCCCGGCCTCCGAACGGCTCGGCGAGATCCTCGCCGCCGACGCCAAGAGCAGCGACTTCGCGAACTTCTCCGAGGAGGAGTTCGCGGCCCGTGCCGCCCTCATCGAGGAGGCGGGCGGGCGCGAGTGGACCGCCGACGAGGCGCGCCGCCAGCACACCATCGCCATCGAAGCCCTCGACACCGTCGACATGCCCGACCGGGTGCGGGACCGTTTCACGGCGCTCGCGGACTTCGTCGTCGTACGAAAGAGATGATCACTATCGGTCGAATAGCCCTCGCGTAGTCGCCGGCCGGTGTCGCGGGAACCCCAGCACCGGCCGACGGCGGACCCACAGCAGAAGCACCACCTGCACACTGCACGAAGGGGAAGCCATGACAGCGACGACCGACGGAAGCACCGGGGCGGCCCTCCCGTCCCGCGCAGCCGCGGCCAGCGAAACAGCCGACATCACGAGCCCCGCCACGGCGGCCGGGGTAGCCGAAGCCGCCGCCCGCGCGACCCGGCGCGCCACCGACTTCCTGCTCTCCCGGCAGGACGCCGAGGGCTGGTGGAAGGGCGACCTCGAGACCAACGTCACGATGGACGCCGAAGACCTGCTCCTGCGTCAGTTCCTCGGCATCCGGGACGAGGAGACCACCCGCGCCGCCGCCCTCTTCATCCGCGGCGAGCAACGCGAGGACGGCACCTGGGCCACCTTCTACGGCGGCCCCGGGGAACTCTCCGCCACCATCGAGGCCTACGTCGCCCTGCGCCTGGCCGGCGACGCCCCCGACGCCCCGCACATGACGAGGGCAGCGGCATGGATCCGGGCCCAGGGAGGCATCGCCGCCTCCCGCGTCTTCACCCGGATCTGGCTGGCCCTGTTCGGCTGGTGGAAATGGGAGGACCTGCCCGAACTCCCGCCGGAGCTGATCTGGTTCCCCACCTGGGTACCGCTGAACATCTACGACTTCGGCTGCTGGGCCCGGCAGACCATCGTGCCGCTGACCATCGTCTCGGCGAAGCGCCCGGTGCGCCCGGCGCCGTTCCCCCTCGACGAACTGCACACCGACCCGGCCCGGCCGAACCCGCCCCGCCCCCTCGCGCCGGCGGCGAGCTGGGACGGCGCCTTCCAGCGGCTCGACAAGGCACTGCACGCCTACCGCAAGGTGGCGCCGAAGCGGCTGCGCCGGGCGGCGATGAACAGCGCGGCCCGCTGGATCGTCGAGCGGCAGGAGAACGACGGCTGCTGGGGCGGCATCCAGCCCCCCGCCGTGTACTCGGTCATCGCCCTGTACCTCCTCGGCTACGACCTCGAACACCCCGTCATGCGGGCCGGCCTCGAGTCGCTGGACCGCTTCGCCGTGTGGCGCGAGGACGGGGCCCGGATGATCGAGGCCTGCCAGTCCCCGGTGTGGGACACCTGCCTGGCCACCATCGCGCTCGCCGACGCCGGGGTGCCCGCCGACCACCCGCAGCTGGTGAAGGCCGCCGACTGGATGCTCGGCGAGCAGATCGTGCGGCCCGGCGACTGGTCGGTGAAGCGGCCCGGACTGCCGCCCGGCGGCTGGGCCTTCGAGTTCCACAACGACAACTACCCCGACATCGACGACACCGCCGAGGTCGTTCTCGCCCTGCGCCGCGTCCGCCACCACGACCCGGAGCGGGTGGAGAAGGCCATCGGACGCGGGGTGCGCTGGAACCTCGGCATGCAGTCGAAGAACGGCGCCTGGGGCGCCTTCGACGTCGACAACACCAGCCCCTTCCCCAACCGGCTGCCGTTCTGCGACTTCGGCGAGGTGATCGACCCGCCCTCCGCGGACGTCACCGCGCACGTCGTGGAGATGCTCGCCGTCGAGGGACTCTCCCACGACCCGCGCACCCGGCGCGGCATCCAGTGGCTGCTCGCCGAGCAGGAGGCGGACGGCTCCTGGTTCGGCCGCTGGGGCGTCAACTACGTCTACGGCACCGGATCCGTCGTCCCCGCCCTGACCGCCGCGGGCATCCCCGCCTCGCACCCCGCCGTCCGCCGCGCGGTGCGCTGGCTGGAGTCCGTCCAGAACGACGACGGCGGCTGGGGCGAGGACCTGCGCTCCTACCGGCACGCCAGACAGTGGAGCGGCAAGGGCGCCTCGACCGCCTCCCAGACGGCCTGGGCGCTGATGGCCCTGCTGGCGGCGGGGGAGAGGGAGTCCAAGGCCGTCGAGCGGGGCATCGAGTGGCTCGCCGCCACCCAGCGGGAGGACGGCTCCTGGGACGAGCCCTACTTCACCGGCACCGGCTTCCCCTGGGACTTCTCCATCAACTACCACCTCTACCGGCAGGTCTTCCCGCTCACCGCGCTCGGCCGGTACGTCCACGGGGAACCCTTCGCCAAGGCGCCCCGCACCGTCCAGGAGCTCGCCGAGACGCTGACCGAGGCGAAGGGGAGCTGATGAGCGCACAGCCCGGACCGGCCCCGCTGCTGATCGCCTGCGCGCTCGGCATCGAGCACCTCGCCCTGCGCGCCGGCGACCGCGGCGGGGCCGCCGGGCCCGTCACGGTCCTGCGGACCGGCATGGGACCCAAGGCGGCCGAACGCTCCGTCACCCGGGTCCTGGCCGGCCCGGCGCTCGACGACGCCGCCGTGCTGGCCACCGGCTTCTGCGCCGGCCTCGCCCCCGGCATGCACCCCGGCGACCTCGTCGTCGCCGAGGAGACCCGGGACCCGCGGGGCACGGTCGCCTGCACCGGCACCGACCGGCTCGTCAAGGAACTGCTGCGCGCCGTCCCCGGGCGCACCGTCCACACCGGGCCGCTCACCGGCTCGGACCACGTCGTCCGCGGCCCGGAACGCGCCGACCTGCTCGCGACCGGCGCGATCGCCGTCGACATGGAGTCCGCCGCCACGCTCCTGAGCGCCGTCCGCACGGGCCCGCGCCCCGTTGCGGCCGTCCGGGTGGTCGTGGACGCTCCCGAACACGAACTCGTCCGGATCGGCACCCTGCGCGGTGGAATATCGGCCTTCCGCGTTCTCCGGTCCGTCCTTCCCGCTTTCTTCGAATGGCACCGTTCTTTGCTGCTCCCCAGGAGGTGAGCCCAGATGGCCATGCCGCTGCGCCAGTCCATCAAGGTCGCTACATACTTGGCCGAACAGAAGCTCCGCCGGCGGGACAAGTTCCCGCTCATCGTGGAGCTGGAGCCGCTGTTCGCCTGCAATCTGAAGTGCGAGGGATGCGGCAAGATCCAGCACCCGGCCGGAGTGCTCAAGCAGCGCATGCCGGTCGCGCAGGCCGTCGGGGCGGTGCTCGAGTCCGGTGCGCCGATGGTCTCCATCGCCGGCGGCGAGCCGCTGATGCACCCCCAGATCGACGAGATCGTGCGCCAGTTGGTGGCCAAGCGCAAGTACGTCTTCCTGTGCACCAACGCGCTGCTGATGCGCAAGAAGATGGACAAGTTCACGCCCTCCCCGTACTTCGCGTTCGCGGTGCACATCGACGGGCTGCGGGAGCGGCACGACGAGTCCGTGGCCAAGGAGGGCGTGTTCGACGAGGCCGTGGAGGCCATCAAGGAGGCCAAGCGGCGCGGCTTCCGGGTCACCACCAACTCGACCTTCTTCAACACCGACACCCCGCAGACCATCGTCGAGGTCCTCAACTTCCTCAACGACGACCTCCAGGTCGACGAGATGATGATCTCGCCCGCCTACGCCTACGAGAAGGCGCCCGACCAGGAGCACTTCCTGGGCGTGGAGCAGACCCGGGAACTGTTCAAGAAGGCGTTCTCGGGCGGCAACCGGGCCCGCTGGCGGCTCAACCACTCCCCGCTGTTCCTCGACTTCCTCGAGGGCAAGGTCGACTTCCCCTGCACCGCCTGGGCGATCCCGAACTACTCCCTCTTCGGCTGGCAGCGCCCCTGCTATCTGATGAGCGACGGGTACGTGCCCACGTACCGGGAGCTGATCGAGGAGACCGACTGGGACAAGTACGGCCGCGGCAAGGACCCGCGCTGCGCCAACTGCATGGCGCACTGCGGCTACGAGCCCACCGCCGTCCTGGCCACCATGGGCTCCCTCAAGGAGTCGTTGCGGGCCATGCGGGAGACGGTCTCCGGGAACCGGGACTGACGGCATGACCGCAGTCCCCCTGGGCGTCCCCGAGGTACCGGTCCGGCCGATCGCCGAGCGGCGCGCGTCGCGGCGGATCCAGGTCGGGCCGGTGGCGGTCGGGGGCGGGGCCCCGGTCTCCGTGCAGTCGATGACGACGACGCGTACGTCCGACGTCGGCGCGACGCTGCAGCAGATCGCCGAGCTGACGGCCTCCGGCTGCGAGATCGTGCGGGTGGCGTGCCCGACGCAGGACGACGCGGACGCGCTCGCCGTGATCGCGAGGAAGTCGCAGATCCCGGTGATCGCCGACATCCACTTCCAGCCGAAGTACGTCTTCGCCGCGATCGAGGCGGGCTGCGCGGCGGTCCGGGTCAACCCGGGCAACATCAAGAAGTTCGACGACCAGGTGCGCGAGATCGCCCGGGCGGCCCGCGACCACGGCACGCCGGTCCGCATCGGCGTGAACGCGGGCTCGCTCGACAAGCGGCTGCTCCAGAAGTACGGCAGGGCCACCCCGGAGGCCCTGGTGGAGAGCGCGCTGTGGGAGGCGTCGCTCTTCGAGGAGCACGGCTTCCGGGACATCAAGATCTCGGTCAAGCACAACGACCCGGTCGTCATGGTCGAGGCCTACCGGCAGCTCGCCGCCCGGTGCGACTACCCGCTCCACCTCGGCGTGACGGAGGCCGGGCCCGCCTTCCAGGGCACGGTCAAGTCGGCCGTCGCCTTCGGGGCGCTGCTGTCGCAGGGCATCGGCGACACCATCCGGGTGTCGCTGAGCGCCCCGCCGGCCGAGGAGGTCAAGGTCGGCCTCCAGATCCTGCAGTCCCTCGGGCTGCGGGAGCGCCGGCTGGAGATCGTCTCGTGTCCGTCCTGCGGCCGTGCACAGGTCGACGTCTACAAGCTGGCCGAGGAGGTCACGGCCGGCCTCGAGGGCATGGAGGTGCCGCTGCGCGTCGCCGTCATGGGCTGCGTCGTCAACGGTCCCGGCGAGGCCCGCGAGGCCGACCTCGGCGTCGCCTCCGGCAACGGCAAGGGGCAGATCTTCGTCAAGGGCGAGGTCGTCAGGACCGTACCCGAGTCGAAGATCGTGGAGACGCTGATCGACGAGGCGATGCGGATCGCCGAGCAGATGGAGAAGGACGGCGCGTCGGGGGAGCCGGCCGTCACCGTGAGCTGAACAGCACGGACCGAAGGGGGCACGAGCGTGACGATTCTGGAGAGCATCCGGGGACCACGCGACCTGAAGGCGCTGTCCGAGGCGCAACTCGGCGAACTGTCCGACGAGATACGCGATTTCCTGGTGCACGCGGTCGCCCGTACGGGCGGACACCTCGGCCCCAACCTCGGCGTGGTGGAACTCACCGTCGCCCTGCACCGGGTCTTCGAGTCACCGGCCGACCGCATCCTGTGGGACACCGGCCACCAGAGCTACGTCCACAAGCTCCTGACCGGCCGTCAGGACTTCTCCAAGCTGCGCGGCAAGGGCGGGCTCTCCGGTTATCCCTCCCGCGAGGAGTCCGAGCACGACGTCATCGAGAACAGCCACGCCTCCACCGCCCTCGGCTGGGCCGACGGCCTCGCCAAGGCCCGCCGGGTGCAGGGGGAGCGGGGGCACGTCGTCGCCGTCGTCGGCGACGGCGCGCTCACGGGCGGCATGGCCTGGGAGGCGCTCAACAACATCGCGGCCGCCAAGGACCGGCCTCTGATCATCGTCGTCAACGACAACGAACGCTCGTACGCGCCGACCATCGGCGGCCTCGCCGACCACCTGGCGACGCTGCGCACCACCGACGGCTACGAGCGGGTGCTGGCCTGGGGCAAGCAGGTGCTCCAGCGCACGCCCGTGGTCGGCAACCTCGTCTACGAGGCCCTGCACGGCG
This sequence comes from Streptomyces sp. NPDC032940, assembly GCF_040636935.1. NCBI lineage: Bacteria > Bacillati > Actinomycetota > Actinomycetes > Kitasatosporales > Streptomycetaceae > Streptomyces > Streptomyces sp. NPDC032940. The sequence continues at coordinate 102,576 of NZ_JBEZVJ010000026.1, forward strand.
CCAAGAAGGGCTTCAAGGACGCCTTCGCCCCGCAGGGACTCTTCGAGGACCTCGGACTCAAGTACCTCGGCCCGATCGACGGCCACGACATCGGCGCCGTCGAGTCGGCACTGCGGCGCGCCAAACGCTTCCACGGGCCGGTGCTGGTGCACTGCCTCACCGAGAAGGGCCGCGGCTACGAGCCCGCCCTGCGCGACGAGGAGGACCACTTCCACACGGTCGGTGTGATGGACCCGCTGACCTGCGCCCCGCTCAGCCCCTCGAGCGGACCGTCCTGGACGTCCGTGTTCGGCGAGGAGATGCTGCGGATCGGTGAGGAGCGCGACGACGTCGTGGCCGTCACCGCGGCCATGCTGCACCCGGTCGGCCTCGCCCCCTTCGCCGAGCGGTTCCCCGGCCGGGTGTGGGACGTCGGCATCGCCGAACAGCACGCGGCCGTCTCCGCCGCCGGCCTCGCCACCGGCGGACTGCACCCGGTCGTCGCCGTGTACGCCACCTTCCTCAACCGTGCCTTCGACCAGCTCCTGATGGACGTGGCCCTGCACCGCTGCGGAGTCACCTTCGTCCTGGACCGGGCGGGCGTCACCGGCGTCGACGGGCCCTCGCACAACGGCATGTGGGACCTGTCCGTCCTCCAGGTCGTGCCGGGCCTGCGCATCGCCGCACCGCGTGACGCCGGCCAGCTGCGCGCCCAGCTGCGCGAGGCCGTCGCCGTCGACGACGCGCCCACCCTGCTGCGCTTCCCGAAGGAATCCGTAGGACCGGACCTGCCCGCCGTGGACCGGGTCGGCGCAATGGACGTCCTGCACGCCGCCGGCCGGTCCGAGGTGCTGCTCGTCTCCGTCGGCGTGATGGCACCCGTCTGCCTCCGGGCCGCCGAACTGCTGGAGGGCCGCGGCATCGGCTGCACCGTCGTCGACCCGCGCTGGGTCAAGCCCGTCGACCCGGCGCTGCCGCCACTGGCCGCCCGACACCGCCTGGTGGCCGTCGTCGAGGACAACAGCCGTGCCGCCGGGGTCGGCTCCGCGGTGGCGCTGGCCCTCGGCGATGCCGAAGTCGACGTACCCGTACGGCGGTTCGGCATCCCGGAACAGTTCCTCGCGCACGCCAAACGCGCCGAGGTGCTCGCCGACATCGGCCTCACCCCGGTCGAGATCGCCGGCCGGATCAGCGCGAGCCTGGCCGTCCAGGAGGCGGCCGGGACGGCCGGACCGTCATGCCAGGGCAAGGAGAAGACCGAATGACCAAGGAGTTCGACCTCGGCGCGCTGCTGGCCGAGCGTGGCGCCGAGCGGTACGAGCTGCACGCGAAGCACCTCAACCACCAGCTGCCGCGCATGCTGCGCACCATCGGCTTCGACAAGGTCTACGAGCGGGCCGAGGGCGCGCACTTCTGGGACGCGGACGGCAACGACTACCTGGACATGCTCGCCGGGTTCGCCGTGATGGGCCTGGGCCGCCACCACCCCGTCGTCCGCAAGGCCCTGCACGACGTCCTCGACGCCTCGCTCGCCGACCTGACCCGCTTCGACTGCCCGCCGCTGCCCGGACTGCTGGCCGAGCGGCTGCTCTCCTACAGCCCCCACCTGGACCGCGTCTTCTTCGGCAACAGCGGCACGGAGGCCGTGGAGACCGCGCTGAAGTTCGCCCGGTACGCGACCGGCCGGCGCAGGATCCTGTACTGCTCGCACGCCTTCCACGGGCTGACCACCGGCTCCCTCTCCGTGAACGGCGAGAGCTGCTTCAGGGACGGCTTCGCCCCGCTGCTGCCCGACACCGCCGTGCCGCTCGGCGACCTGGACGCACTGGCCCGGGAGCTGAAGCAGGGGGACGTGGCCGCGCTGATCGTGGAGCCGATCCAGGGCAAGGGCGTCCACGAGGCCCCGCCCGGCTACCTGCGCGCCGCGCAGGAACTGCTGCACCGGCACAAGGCGCTGCTGATCGCCGACGAGGTGCAGACGGGTCTGGGCCGCACCGGGAAGTTCTACGCCTACCAGCACGAGGACGGCGTCGAGCCCGACCTCGTGTGCGTCGCCAAGGCGCTGTCCGGCGGCTACGTGCCGGTGGGTGCCACGCTCGGCAAGGACTGGATCTTCCAGAAGGTGTACTCCTCGATGGACCGCGTCCAGGTCCACTCGGCGAGCTTCGGGTCCAACGCGCAGGCCATGGCCGCCGGGCTCGCGGTGCTGTCGGTGATGGAGAACGAGGAGATCGTCGCGAACGCCGCCGCGGTGGGGGAGCGGCTCAAGTCCCGCCTGACCGCACTGGTGGACCGCTACGAGCTGCTCGCCGACGTGCGGGGCCGGGGACTGATGATCGGCATCGAGTTCGGCCGGCCGAGGTCGCTGAAGCTGCGCAGCCGCTGGACGATGCTCCAGGCCGCGCGCAAGGGACTGTTCGCACAGATGGTGGTGGTGCCGCTGCTGCAACGGCACCGGATCCTGACCCAGGTGTCCGGCGACCATCTCGAGGTGATCAAGCTGATCCCGCCGCTGATCATCGACACGTCGGACGCGGACCGCTTCGTCGACGCCTTCACCGAGATCATGGAGGACGCGCACAACGGCGGCGGCCTGATGTGGGACTTCGGGAAGACACTGGTCAGGCAGGCGGTGGCGAATCGCTAGGGCCCCGAGCGCCCGGAACCGGTCGTGTTTTGCCTGTGAGGCAAGAAAATTGCCTTTCGGGCAAAACTCGGGCTGAATGGAGGCATGACCTCCTCGAACGACCCTCCGGAGGGACCGGTGGAACCGGCGGAGGCGCCGGCCGACGCCGTGACCTCCGTGGTCGCCCCGCAGCTCCGCGCCCTGCGGCGCCGCGCCGCTCTCACCCTGGAGGCGGCGGCCCGCGCCGCCGGGCTGTCGCCCGCCCATCTCTCCCGGCTGGAGACCGGGCAGCGCCAGCCCTCGCTGCCGATGCTGCTCTCGCTCGCCCGCGTTTATGGTACGACCGTCTCGGAGCTGCTCGGTGAGACGACCGTGGACCGCGACGCCGTCGTACGGGCCGCCGCCATGGAGCCGACGGCCGCGGGCGGCTGGACGTACTGGCAGGCCGGCGGCTCCGGCCGCGGGATGCAGGCACTGCGCGTCCGCGTGCCGTACGGCACCCAGGGCGACATCGTGCGCGTGCACCCCGGCGAGGAGTGGCTCCACGTCCTGCGGGGCCGGCTGCGGCTGCGCCTCGGGGACGCCGTGCACCTGCTCGGCCCGGGCGACAGCGCCCACTTCGACTCCCTGACCCCGCACCGGATCGCCGCCCAGGACCCCGACGGGCTCGAGCTGCTCTTCGTCCATACCCTGCTGCAGAGCCCCGCGCCGGCGCTGTGCCTGGGGCCCGCCACCACACCGACCCGCCACACCGCAGGAGAGATGCCATGAGCACCATGCAGGACAAGCTCCCGCGCGCCCTGTGGGTGCGACTTCTGATCTACATCGTCCTCGGGCACGTCGTCGCGGGCTTCCTCTTCCTGTTGTTCGAGGTGGGCGCCAAGTAGCGGGCCGGCACCGTGAGCGGGCGGCTCAGTCCAGCAGCCGCTCGCGCAGCCGCTCCCGGGCCTCAGGGGTGACGCCCAGCCCCTTCTCCAGATAGGCGTCGACACCGCCCCAGGTCTCCTCGATGGTCTCGAAGGCCGCCGCCAGGTACTCGGCGCGCGCGTCGAAGAGAGGGCTGAGCAGCTCCATGACCTCGGGAGAGTAGGCAGAGGCGGCGGAGCTGCTGCGGCGCACCTTGTAGCGGCGGTGCTTCGCGTTCGACTTCAGGTAGTCCTCCACGATGGCGTCACGCTGCACGCCCAGGGCGAGCAGGGTGATCGCGATCGACAGCCCCGCGCGGTCCTTGCCGGCCGCGCAGTGCATCAGCGCGGGGACGCTGTCCTCGGCGAGCGCGCGCAGCACCCGGGAATGCTCCGCCGTGCGCTCCTTGATGATCGTGCGGTAGGAGACGATCATCCGGTTCGCGGCCTGGCCGTCCGCCAGGATCGCGCGCAGCTGGTCGAGGTCGCCGTCGCGGACCATCTTCCAGAACTCGGCGCCGTCGGCCGGGTCGCTCAGCGGCAGGTTCACATTGCGCACGCCCGGCAGTGCGACGTCCGGGCCCTCGAGGCGCTGGTCGGCGGCGTTGCGGAAGTCGAAGACCGTGTGCAGGTTCAGCGAGGCGAGGAACGCGGCGTCCTCCCCGGTGGCGTGGGCGAGGTGGCCGCTGCGGAACAGCACGCCGTGGCGCACGCGCCGCCCGTCCACGGTCGGCAGTCCGCCCACGTCACGGAAGTTGCGCACACCGGCCAGCTCGGGTTCGGTCGACGGGACCTGCTGCGTCACGGGGGCTCCTCCCACTCCGCCCCGCCGGCGCTGCTCGCCGGCGGGCGCCCAGCCGACGATACGGCATCTCCTGCCTGCGGCGATGAGTCGGTCACGGGGCGGCCGCGGTGGCGATTGCGACGCGAATGAGCCTTACGTCCGAAATGCTCACTTCGCTCCAACTCGTCGGTGAATAAGGGGTGCTGGAGCGTCTCCCGTGAGCAGCGTCATAGACGTGACCGTCCGTTGTTCGTCATGTTCACGTAATTCGTGGGCCTGTCAAGGCCCTTTGTGAAAAGAGCGCTCACGGAATCGACGGAGTGTGACGGCCTTTTCCCGTAATGGATCAAGCGAAACACCTCTCCGGGAAAACTCTCGCTTGTCCGTTCGCATTCCGGTCGCTTACGTTCACCACCGATCCGGACGGACGCCTAATCCTGCCGCCGACCGGAGCCGCAACCACCCACCACCCGTACACGGCAGGAGCGGGGGACCCACAGGTACAACGCCTGTTCCGGTTCCCGGAACGGCTCGGGGTCAAGTCGCGTCACCACGACGCGGCCGGGCATCTCCAGCCCGCACCCGACAGCTCACCTCGCAGGCGCCGGAGAGGAATTCGCCATGCCCGCGAAGGGTAAGCACCGCCGTACCAAGGCCCAGCGCCTCACCCGCACCATCGCCGTCGCCGGAACCGGTGGCGCCGCACTCGCGCTCCCGCTGATGGGCGCCGCCGCAGCCCAGGCCGCTCCCGCCCACTCCGTGGCCGGACAGTCCGTCCAGGCCGCCGCGACCGGCGCGCACAAGCCGGCCGACAAGGCCTCGGCCTCGCACACCTACGTCGTCAAGAGCGGCGACTACCTGTCCAAGATCGCCGACGAGCAGCACGTCGACGGCGGCTGGAAGAAGCTGTACGCGGACAACCGCGAGGCCGTCGGCTCCGACCCGTCGCTGATCCACCCGGGCCTCAAGCTGTCGATCGGCCACAAGGCCGCGACCGGTGCCGCCAAGCCCTCGTCCTCCGCGGAGAAGCCGGCCGAGAAGCCGGCCAAGGCCGAGAAGCCCGCCGCCCAGTCCGCCGAGAAGTCCACGGACACCGCGAAGACCTCCGCGTCCAAGTCCTCCGGCACGAGCGCCTCCACGGGCACCACCAGCGGCTACACCGCCCCCGTGGCCGGCGCCGGCGTAGGCACCCCGTACCACCAGTCCGGCAGCATGTGGTCCAGCGGCTACCACACCGGCACCGACTTCGTCGTCCCGACCGGCACCTCCCTGAAGGCCGTCGGCGCGGGCACCGTCGTCTCCGCCGGCTGGGGCGGCGCGTACGGCAACCAGGTCGTCATCAAGCTCGCCGACGGCTACTACGCCCAGTACGCCCACCTGTCCTCGATCTCCGTCTCCGCCGGCCAGTCCGTGACCGCCGGTCAGCAGATCGGTCTCTCCGGTGCCACCGGCAACGTGACCGGACCGCACCTGCACTTCGAGATCCGCACCACGCCGGACTACGGCTCCGACGTGGACCCGGTCGCCTACCTGCGCTCGCACGGCGTCTCCGTCTGACGGCCGGCACAGCGCGCACACCGAAGGCCGGACCCCGATCCCCGGGTCCGGCCTTCGGCGCGCCCGCCACCGGCACCGGCTTATTCCTGAGTTGGCGAACACTTTAGGCGTGGCCTTTCTCACCGACCGTCAACCCCTTCCTACGGTCGCGTAGGTCACATTCCACGGTGAATCATGGGCCGATGTGGCAGACGATTCGAAGAGTGACAGCACAGCAGTGATCGGGTCGTACGTGGCGGTGGGGGACAGCTTCACCGAGGGCGTCGGCGACCCCGGCCCCGACGGGGCGTTCGTCGGCTGGGCCGACCGGTTCGCCGTACTGCTCGCGGACCGGCGCCCGGAGGGCGACTTCACGTACACGAACCTCGCCGTACGCGGCAGGCTGCTCGACCAGATCGTGGCGGAGCAGGTCCCCAGGGCGGTCGAACTCGCGCCGGACCTGGTCTCGTTCTGCGCCGGCGGCAACGACATCATCCGGCCCGGCACCGACCCCGACGAGGTGGCCGAACGGTTCGAGAGGGCGGTGGCCGCGCTCACCGCCGCCGCCGGGACGGTGCTGGTGACCACCGGCTTCGACACCCGCGGGGTGCCCGTCCTCAAGCATCTGCGCGGCAAGATCGCCACCTACAACGGCCATGTCCGCGCCATCGCCGACCGCTACGGCTGCCCCGTGCTCGACCTGTGGTCGCTGCGCAGCGTCCAGGACCGCAGGGCCTGGGACGCCGACCGCCTGCACCTGTCGGCCGAGGGACACACCCGTGTCGCCCTGCGCGCCGGCCAGGTCCTCGGCCTGCGCATCCCGGCCGACCCGGACCAGCCCTGGCCGCCGCTGCCGCCGCGCGGCACCCTCGACGTGCGGCGGGACGACGTGCAGTGGGCGCGCGAATACCTGGTGCCCTGGATCGGACGGCGCCTGCGCGGCGAGTCCTCCGGGGACCACGTCACCGCCAAGGGGACGCTGTCACCGGACGACATCAAGCTGCGCATCGCCTCGGTGGCCTGAGCGGCACCTCAGGATCGCGGCGCGGTCAACGCCTCGCGGTCCAAGCCCAGTTCGCGGGCGAGAGCCTCGTCCACCCAGCGCAGCGCGCGGGCGCGGGACACCGCGCCCGTGTACGACGTCAACTGGACGGCCAGCCCGTCCAGCAGGGCCGTCAGCCGCAGGGCGGCGCCGTCGGGGTCCGGGCACGGGAACTCCCCGGCGGCGGCACCCTCCGCGATCACCTCGGCGATGGCCGCCTTCCACTGCCGGTCCAGCTCACGCGTGACCTCCCGCAGCGCGGGCTCGCGCAGCGACGCCGCCCAGCCCTCGATCCACAGCCGCCACCCCTTGGCCTGGCCCGTCGGGGCGTACCACCGCACCGCCGCACGCAGCCGGCGCAGCGCCGACGTACGGCGGCCGAGCAGCTTGCGCAGCCGGGCCAGATCGCCCTCGGCGGCGTGGGTGAACGCGGCGGCGACCAGCTTCTCCTTCGTCGAGAAGTGGTACAGCACCAGCGCACTGCTGACACCGAGCGCCGCGGCCACGTCGGCGATCCGCAACGCGGCCACGCCCCGCGCCGATATCTGCTCGATGGCGGCGCGCAGCAGCTCCTCACGGCGCTCCGCCACACTCAACCGGGCTCTCGTCACGCCCGTCACCCTATACAGGCGCACGCATGTGCGACGACGGCCGCTTTCGGCCCGCCGGCTCAGTCCGCCGATGCGGTGGCCGCGCCCGTGCGGCCCGCGGCGGGCAGATCGCAGGAGTCCTTGAACCCCTGGCTGGTGAGGCCGAGCGCCGCGTTGACGCGGGACCGCAGGTTCTCCACGGCGATCATGGCCGTCAGCTCCACGAACGCCGGCTCGCCCAGCCGCGTCCGCAGCCGCTCGGCGAGGTCGTCGCCGACGGCCGGCGGGGTCGCCGTGACCGCCTCGGCGTACTCCATGACGTCACGCTCGAGCGGCGTGTAGACATCGCTGTCGCGCCACACCGGCACGTCGTGGAGCTTGCGCCGGTCCATGCCGCGCCGGGCGCTCTCCCAGTACCCGAAGTCCATGCACCAGGAGCAGCCGATCGAGGCCGCCGAGGCCATCACCGCGAGCGCCTTCAGATCCGGGTCCAGCTTGTTCCACCGGGCCACGGACTGCTCGAACCGCAGATCGCCCCAGAGCACCCGCGGATTGTGGGCGAGCGCCCTGCCGGGATCGAGGACCTTGCCGTAGGTGCGCCGGGAGTACCACTCCATGGCGCGGAAGAAGAGAGTCCGGGGCGGGGTGAGGGATACGCGGGCCATGGCGGCCACCTTCCTGTCCGTCTGTGTGCCGTTCCGTTCCGGGTCCCCGGTGGGGGCCCTCACGGGTACGACGGACGGCGGGAACCCGGATGTGACATCCGTCGTTCGAGGTGACGTCGGACAGAACGACAATGAGAGCCTGACCCACTCCACCAGGAGGTACCGTGGCCGCTCCCCGTTCCCCCCACTCCGGGCCCCGTGCGCCGCGGCCCGCCGCGTTCGGCGCGGACCCGAGCGGTGAGCGCATGGCGCGTATCCGCAGATCACCGCACTTCCGCGACGGGGTCTTCCAGAATCCCGGCGGCTCCGCCCGGACCCGCCCCTCCGGGTCTCCCCTCGAATTCGCCAAGATCTACTTCGACCGGGAGGCGCGGCGCGGCCGCGCCCCGCGCGGCACGGTCCCGGTCCACGCCACCACTCTCGCCGACCTCGCCCGGCCGCCCGCCACCGGGCTGCGGCTGACCTGGACGGGCCACTCCAGCGTGCTCGCCGAGATAGACGGACAGCGGGTGCTCTTCGACCCCGTCTGGGGCGAGCGCTGCTCCCCCTTCCCCTTCGCCGGCCCCCGGCGGCTGCACCCGGTCCCGGTGCCGCTGGCGGCCCTGGGCCCGGTCGACGTCGTCGTCATCTCCCACGACCACTACGACCACCTGGACATGCCCACGATCAAGGCACTGGCCGGCACGGACACCCTGTTCGCCGTGCCCCTGGGGGTCGGCGCCCACCTCGAACACTGGGGAGTGTCCGCCGGCCGGCTGCGGGAGCTGGACTGGCACGAGTCGACGCGCGTCGGAGGCCTCACCCTGACCGCCACCCCGGCCCGCCACTTCTGCGGACGCGGGCTGCGCAACACCCAGCACACCCTCTGGGCCTCCTGGGTCGTCGCCGGTGAGCAGCACCGCGTCTACCACAGCGGCGACACCGGCTACTTCGACGGCTTCCGTGACATCGGCGCCGCGCACGGCCCCTTCGACGCGACGATGATCCAGATCGGGGCGTACGCCGAGTTCTGGCCGGACATCCACATGACCCCCGAGGAGGGCCTGCGTGCCCACCTCGACCTCCAGGGCGGCCGTCCCGGCGGCGCCCTGCTGCCGATCCACTGGGGGACCTTCAACCTGGCGCCGCACGCCTGGGCGGAGCCGGGGGAGTGGACCAAGGACGCGGCCGAGGAGGCCGGCCAGGCGCTGGCCCTCCCACGGCCGGGCGAGCCCTTCGAGCCGGCGGGTGAGCTGCCGGCTCAGGCGTGGTGGCGGGCGGTGTCGGGTCCGGTCGCCCGTCCGTGGCGGCGTTCGAGGGGCGTCGACGCCGTGGCCCAGGAAGCGGCGTCGGGCGCGATCATGGCCAGGCACAAGCGGACGTTCAGCTCGGGTGACCCCTCCACGGTGAAGTAGTGGTCCCTCTTGTTGTGGGGGAACGGCTCGCAGTCCGCGGAAGAGCTCCGCCCCTCGATACGGCCGACGACCACGAGCCCGGAGGGCCGGCACTGCTCCACGGTCCACGCCGTCCCGTCGGGGCCGCTGTCGACGCAGTCGCCCCGGTCCGCGTTGTACGCGGCACCGTCGCTGTGGCGGTACGCCAGGCAGACCGTCACGTCGGGATCGCGGGCGGCATAGCGCCACTCCACGTGGTCGACGTAGTCGCACACGCTGCGGTCGGTGGTGTTGCCGAAGGCGCGCAGGACCTCGAAGACGTCGCCCTCACCGCACCCGGCCGGCGTGAAGTCCATCTCCTGCATGGTCCCGGTGTTGCGGAAGCAGTCGCCTCGGGATGCGCCGGCGAAGGCGTTGCGGGGCGCGGACGAAGAGGCAGCTGACGCGCCGGCCCCCCGGTGTGTGGCTCCGGCGTCACCGGGGCCGCCCCGGCCGGTCAGCGCGGTCGCACCCCACAGGGCGCCGGCCACCGCGATCGCCGCGACGGCGAGCACGGCTCCTCGCGTACGCCATGTACGCGAGGGACGTGCACCCGCTGCTGGTCCTGATCCCGGGCCGGAATCGTTCGTCGCCTCCGTCGTGAAGATCTTCGTCGGGTCGAGGTCGTGCGGTCCGGGCAGGACGGTGGTGGGGTCGACGTCGGTGTAGCGGTGCAGTTCGGTGCGTTGCTGTCGGGTGAGGGCGTGGACGGCTTCGGGCCAGGGGGGTGTGGCCTGTTGTGGTGTGCCGAGGGTGGCCAGGAGGGTGTCGGCGTCCGGGCGCCGGGCGGGATCGCGGGCCAGGCAGGGTTCGATGACGCGGCGCAGTGCGGCCGGGACCCGATCCAGGTCCGGGGCGGCCAT
>NZ_JBEZVJ010000027.1:0-111883 GCF_040636935.1 Streptomyces sp. NPDC032940
CGATCCGATTTCCTCGGTGCTTTCCAGGTTCCCGCTTCCGCGTTTCCCTTTCCGGCGGTTCCGACTCTATCAGATCCTTTCGGGCTCTGATTCCCAGTCGGCGGGATTTGTCGAGGCTTTTGGGCTTTCGCCCGTCGACCTTTCGACATTCACTACGTTAGCCCATTTCCCTGCCGTCTCATAATCGAGCCGGTGAGTTCGAATTCGGGCATGCGGGCACGCCAGAATCCGCCTCGCGAGAGGAGTTGTTGTAGTGGGTTGGCCGCTCCGGCTGCAGGCGATTGCCGTACCCGGTTCAGCGGCTCGGGCTACATTACGCGCCTCGCAGGGGCGAGTCAACTTCGGCGGCGCCGGGGCACGTGGGCCCGGTAAGGGCTGACCGTCGGGTCGTCCGCGACCCAGTAGCGCCAGGGGTGGACGCCGCCCTCGCCGGCCACTCCGGTGCGCGGGCCGTTGCGTACCTGGGCGCGCGGGACGGCGGTGCCGGTCAGGATGCGCAGCGGCGTGTCCTCGGTGGTGCAGGCGTCCGTGCCGTTCAGGGCGCGGTCCACGCCGAGGGCGGTGGCCAGGCGGGCGGGTCCTTTGGCCAGTTCCTTGTCGTTACGGGCCGAGAGGCGGCGGGTTCGGGCCAGCTCGGCGCCCTCGATGATCTCGCCGGCGCGGAGGAGGACGGCGCTCGCCCTGCCTTCGGGGCCGCAGACCAGGTTCATGCAGAACCACATGCCGTACGTGAAGTAGACGTACACATGTCCGGGGGGACCGAACATCACGTCGTTGCGGGGGGTGCGGCCTCGGTAGGCGTGCGAACCGGGGTCGTTCTGGCCGTCGTAGGCCTCGACCTCTGTCAGGCGGAGCGCGATCGGACCGTCCGGGGTGTTCCGCAGCAGGATGCGGCCCAGGAGGTCTGGGGCCACCTCGAGGATGGGGCGGTCGAAGAATTCCCGGGGCAGGGGCGTACGGTCGGGGGTCGCGATCATGCCGTCCGAGCGTAACGCAGGTGGGTCGGTTCGCGGGGGTGGTCAGCGGGCGCCCGCCTTGTCAGGGTGAGGGGCGCGGAACCGGTCGCGGCCGGATCGCGTTTCTAGGGATCAAGGGTTCACACACAGCCTGGAGAGGGAGAGACATGGCGTTCAAGAAGCTGCTCGCGAGCCTGGGAGCCGGCGGAGCTTCGGTGGAGACCGTGCTGCACGAGGTCAACGTCGTTCCGGGAGGTGTCGTCCAGGGTGAGGTGCGGATCCAGGGCGGTTCCGTGGACCAGCAGATCGAGGGTCTGTCGGTCGGCCTGCAGGCCAAGGTCGAGGTGGAGAGCGGCGACCAGGAGTACAAGCAGGACATCGAGTTCACGAAGGTGCGGCTCGGCGGCGCCTTCGAGCTGAAGGCGAACGCGGTGCACGCGGTGCCGTTCGGGCTGGAGATCCCGTGGGAGACGCCGGTCACGATGATCGACGGACAGGCGCTGCGCGGGATGAACATCGGCGTCACGACCGAGCTGGAGATCGCCCGCGCCGTGGACTCCGGTGACCTGGACGCGATCAACGTGCACCCGCTGCCGGCGCAGAAGGCGATCCTGGACGCGTTCATCCAGCTGGGCTTCCGCTTCAAGAGCGCCGACATGGAGCGCGGCCACATTAGGGGTACGCGGCAGAAGCTGCCGTTCTACCAGGAGATCGAGTTCTTCCCGCCGCAGCAGTACCGGGGGCTGAACCAGGTCGAGCTGAGCTTCGTGGCCGACGCGCAGGCGATGGACGTCGTGCTGGAGATGGACAAGAAGCCGGGCCTGTTCAGCGAGGGCAGCGACACCTTCCGGTCGTTCAAGGTGGGGCTGAACGACTACCAGGGGACCGACTGGGCGGCGTACCTCAACCAGTGGCTGTCCGAGGTCGGCAGCAAGCGGAACTGGTTCTAGTGGTTCTAGGCTCGGTCGTCTCAGCACCAAACGATCAGGAGGTACCGAGGTGACCGAGCTCAAGCGGCGTCCGCTCCCCCATGACTTCCACCCGCCCGTGCCGTCGTTCACGGTCACGAGTGACGACGTCCAGGAGGGGGCGACGCTCAAGGACGCTCAGGTCCAGGCGGCCGGCAACACCTCTCCGCACCTGCGGTGGGAGGGCTTCCCCGCCGAGACCAAGAGCTTCGCCGTGACGTGCTACGACCCGGACGCGCCGACGGGCAGCGGGTTCTGGCACTGGGTGGTGTTCGACATCCCGGCCTCGGTGACCGAGCTGCCGGCGGGTGCGGGCAGCGGCACGTTCGAGGGGCTGCCCAAGGGCGCCGTGCAGGCGCGCAACGACTACGGCAGCAAGGACTTCGGCGGTGCCGCGCCGCCGCCCGGGGACGGCCCGCACCGTTATGTCTTCACGGTGTACGCCGTGGACGAGGAGAAGCTCGGCCCGGACGCCGAGGCGACGCCCGCGGTCGTGGGTTTCAACCTGCGCTTCCACACCGTCGCGCGCGCCCAGCTCGTCGGTGAGTACGAGGTGCCCGCCGGCAGCTGAGCAACCGAGCGTTCATGGAACGTTTGCCCGCCTCTGGTCTTGGAAGTGATCAGGGGCGGGCATTTTTGTTGCCGGGGGCCTCGGAGGGGATGCGGGGAGGGCCCTCGTGGTGGGCGGCGGATATTGCGTTGTCCATCCCGGCGTGCCCGGCCAGAGTTGATCCCAGCCCGCCAGGGGGTGGGCCGGTGCACACGGGAGGTGGGCTGGTATGCGGGACACGCTGGTACTCAATGCGAGCTTCGAGCCGCTGTCGACGGTGACGTTGAATCGAGCCGTCGTTCTGGTGCTCCAGGACAAGGCCGTCGTGGAACAGGCCCACCCCTCGCTGCGGATGCGCGGAGCCGCGCTCGACATACCGGCGCCGCGGGTGATCAGGCTCTGCCAGTACGTGCGGGTGCCCTTCCGAAGACGTGCCCCGTGGTCGCGGCGGGGTGTGCTGGTCCGGGACCGGCACCGGTGCGCGTACTGCGGCCGGCGGGCGACGACCGTCGACCACGTGGTGCCGAGGTCGCACGGGGGCCAGGACACGTGGCTGAACACGGTGGCGTCGTGTGCGGAGGACAATCACCGCAAGGCGAACCGGACTCCGGAGCAGGCGGGGATGCCGTTGCTGCGGCAGCCGTTCGAGCCTACGCCTGCCGATGCGATGTTGCTGGCGCTGGCCCGGGACGACGCTTCGGCGCTGCCGGAGTGGCTGGCGTTGAGCGCGGCGTAGGCGTCTGCCGGGTTCGGACGGTCTTCGGCTCACGGTTGTGTGTGGCTGGTCGCGCCCACGCGGCGGAGCCGCATATCGACACAGCCCCGCGCCCCTGAGGTGGGCGCGGGGAACGTCGTTTCAGGGCAGTCCGTCAGTCGATGCTGGGCTTCTCGCGGCGTTCCTGGGACGGGACCGAGGTGCTTGTGGAGGAGCCGCCGCTGCCTGAACCGCCGCCCAGGCCGCCGAAGTTGCCCATGGCGCCGGACAGGCCCTTGAGGGCGTCGCCGATCTCGCTGGGGACGATCCAGAGCTTATTGGCGTCACCCTCGGCGATCTTCGGGAGCATCTGGAGGTACTGGTAGGAGAGCAGCTTCTGGTCAGGGTCTCCGGCGTGGATCGCCTCGAAGACGGTGCGGACGGCCTGGGCCTCGCCCTCCGCGCGCAGGGCGGCGGCCTTGGCCTCACCTTCGGCGCGCAGGATCTGGGACTGCTTCTCGCCCTCGGCGCGCAGGATCTCGGACTGCCGGACACCCTCGGCCTGGAGGATCGCGGCGCGCTTGTCGCGGTCGGCGCGCATCTGCTTCTCCATCGAGTCCTGGATGGAGGTGGGCGGTTCGATGGCCTTGAGCTCCACGCGGTTGACGCGGATGCCCCACTTGCCGGTGGCCTCGTCGAGGACGCCGCGCAGGGCCGCGTTGATCTCCTCGCGGGAGGTCAGGGTCCGCTCGAGGTCCATGCCGCCGATGATGTTGCGCAGGGTGGTGACGGTGAGCTGCTCGATCGCCTGGATGTAGCTGGCGACCTCGTACGTGGCGGCGCGGGCGTCGGTCACCTGGTAGTAGATGACGGTGTCGATGTTGACGACCAGGTTGTCCTGGGTGATGACCGGCTGCGGCGGGAAGGGGACGACCTGTTCACGCAGGTCGATGCGGTTGCGGATGGTGTCGATGAAGGGGACGACGATGTTCAGTCCCGCGTTCAGCGTCCGCGTGTAGCGGCCGAAGCGCTCGACGATGGCCGCACTCGCCTGTGGGATGACCTGGATGGTCTTGATCAGGGCGATGAAGACCAACACCACCAGGATGATCAGAACGATGATGACCGGTTGCATCGTGGCTCCGCGTACCCTTCTCCGCCTGAAGATCTTGCTGGTCGAGTCTGACAGACCGTCGCATGCCCCGGGGCACGTTCGGGCCACTTGCGTCGGGCCGGTTCGGGCCGCTCACATGATGATCGCCGTGGCTCCGTCGATGTCCACGACGTCCACTTCCTGGCCCGCCTCGTAGGACCGGCCGGTGTCGAGCGCGCGTGCCGACCAGACCTCGCCGGCGAGTTTGATCCGTCCGCCGTTGCCGTCGACCCGCTCCAGCACGACGGCCTGTCTGCCTTTCAGGGCGTCGACGCCGGTGGCGAGTTGGGGTCGCTGGGCGCGGTGCCGGGCGGCGACGGGCCGCACGACGGCGATGAGGGCGACCGAGACGATGACGAAGACGAGTACCTGGACGACGAGGTCGGCGCCGACGCCCGAGGCGACGGCGGCCGCGACCGCGCCGACGGCGAGCATTCCGAACTCCGGCATCGCGGTCACGACGAGCGGAATGCCGAGCGCTGCCGCGGCGACGAGCCACCACACCCATGCGTCGATGTCGTTCACACGGTCATGGTAGGTCCGTGACACGTGCCCGGGACAGGGTGCAGGGGGGCGGTCAGGACAGGGGCAGGCCCTGGGCGGTCCAGCGGTCGCCGACCTGCTCGACGACGAGCGGGAGGCCGAAGCAGAGGGACAGGTTGCGGGAGGTGAGTTCGAGCTCGAGGGGGCCCGCGGCCAGGACCTTGCCCTGACGGATCATCAGGACGTGGGTGAAGCCGGGGGCGATCTCCTCGACATGGTGGGTGACCATGATCATCGAGGGGGCGATGGGGTCGCGGGCGAGGCGGCCGAGGCGGCGGACGAGGTCCTCGCGGCCGCCGAGGTCGAGGCCGGCGGCGGGCTCGTCCAGGAGCAGCAGCTCGGGGTCGGTCATCAGGGCGCGGGCGATCAGCGTGCGCTTGCGCTCACCTTCGGAGAGGGTGCCGAAGCGGCGGTCCAGGAACTCGGTCATGCCGAGGCGGTCGAGGAAGGCGCGGGCGCGCTGCTCGTCGATGTCCTCGTACTCCTCCTGCCAGCCGGCGGTCATGCCGTAGGCGGCGGTGAGCACGGTCTGGAGGACGGTCTGGCGCTTGGGCAGCTTGTCGGCCATGGCGATGCCGGCCATGCCGATGCGCGGGCGCAGCTCGAAGACGTCGGTGCCGGGCTTGCCGAGGGTCTCGCCGAGGATGGTGGCGGTGCCGTTGCTCGGGTAGAGGTAGCTGGACGCGACGTTGAGGAGGGTGGTCTTGCCGGCTCCGTTGGGGCCGAGGATGACCCAGCGCTCGCCCTCCTTGACCGACCAGGAGACCTGGTCCACCAGAGCCCGGCCCTCGCGGACCACGGATACGTCCTGAAGCTCCAGAACATCGCTCATGAGCGCAGTGTCTCCCCTTGCAGTGTGGCCGGTCTCGGCTGTCGCGTACGCCTGTGGCTCGGGCCGCCGCGCCGGTGGGCGCAGGCCCCTCCAGGAAATCTACGCCACCGGTCGGCTTCGCTGTTCCATCGGTCCGGTCCTTAGGGTGGGGGGCATGCTCTCGGAACCACGCGCAGGGCGCCTTGCCGCCTGGGGAAATGCCCTTATCGCCGGAATTGTCTCGCCGGATGACGCCGCGGTCGCGATCGTCGGTGAGGACGCGGTGCACCGGGTGGAGGGGTTGCCGGGCGAGACGGGGCCCGTCGGTCTCACGCTGGCCCTCGGGCGGTTGCGTGCCCTCGGGGCGACCGGGCTGCGGGTGGCGCTGCCCGCGCCGGGGCATCCCTTGGGGCTGAGCGGGCCGCCGGAGTTCAACACGCGGGCGCTGGAGGCCGAGGAGGCGGTGGTCTGTCACGGGGCCGCGTTGGGGCTCGTGCCGGAGGTGTACGAGGCCGGGCCCTCGGGTGACGTGCACGTCGAGGTGGTCTGGCACTGTCTGCCGGTGCGGGAGGCTCCGCCGGCGGACGTGCCGTCGCTCGGGGAGGCGGAGCGGGAGCTGGCGGAGGCGCTGCGGGACGCTACGGAGGTGTTGACACGGCTGGACGTCGCCGGCTCGGGGCCGGTGGCGGAGGCGGCGGTGGCTGCGTACCGGGCGCGGGCGGAGCGTGGGCGGGAGGTGCTGGCGCCGGGGTATCCGCCGCGGGCGGTGCGGGTGCTGGAGCTGGCGCAGCGGGTGGGGGCGTTGGTGACGCTGGCGGTGGAGAACGGGCACGGGGGTGCGGTGAGCGCGTCGGAGATGGCGGCGCGGGGGGATGCGTTGCGGCCGGTGGAGCGGACGGCTCGGCGGGCGTTGGTCGCGGCGTACAACTCCGTTGTGGAGGAGCGGGAGCGGTGAGGTTGCCCGGGGGTTGAGGCCCGGTGGGGGTGCGCGGCGCCGACAGGGTGCGGCCGGTGCGGCTCGGGGGCGGGTGGGTGCGCGACCCGGCGCTGCTGGGTGCCGCCTGCGCCCACCCGTGCCGCCCCAGCGGCACGAATGCCCGCAGGCTGAGCACGGCTGCCCGCAGGTGGGTCGGCCTCCCGGGTGGGGCCGGGAGGCCGCGGGGGTCAGTGGTTGAGGCCGAGGTTGCCGAAGGCCGGGTTGAGGAGGCCGACCACGTTGACGGTGTTGCCGACGGCGTTCACCGGGATGTGGACCGGGGCCTGGATGACGTTGCCCGAGATGATGCCCGGGGAGCCGACGGCCTCGCCGTGGGCGTGGGAGCCCTCGGTGGCGGAGGCCATGCCCGCGCCGGCGGCGATCAGCCCGCCGGCCACCATCGTCACGGCCGCTGCCCTCTTCAGGTTCTTCACTTGCCAAACCCTCCCTAGTGACTGCCACGGCACTCGCCGCGGCACGCACTGGAGAACGGCCGGGCGCGGGGAAGGATGCGCCATGTGGGTGACATTCCCACGACGGTATGAATCTCTGACCGGAGTGGACCCCTCCGCGGGCCCCGGTGTACCGGTCCTGCGCTCAGCCGGTCACACCGTGACGCACGGCCCACAGCGCGGCCTGGGTGCGGTCCGCGAGGTCGAGTTTCATCAGGATGTTCGAGACGTGCGTCTTCACGGTCTTCTCGGAGAGGACCAGCGCCCGGGCGATCTCCCGGTTGGACCGGCCGTCCGCTATCAGACCCAGCACCTCGCGTTCCCGCTCCGTGAGCGATCCCCCTCTGCCCTGGCCGGAGCCGCTCTCCTCCTGGGAGAGCAGGGCGCCCGCGATCTCGGGCTGGAGCAGGATGTGCCCGGCGTGCACCGAGCGGATGGCGCCGGCCAGCGCGTCGGGATCGACGTCCTTGTACACATAGCCCGCCGCGCCCGCCCGCAGGGCCGGGACGACCGTGCGCTGCTCGGTGAAGCTGGTCACGATCAGCACGCGCGCGGGGTTGTCCAGCTCGCGGAGTCTGCGCAGGGCGTCGACGCCGTCCATGCCCGGCATCTTGACGTCCATGAGGATCACGTCGGGTTTCAGTTCCCCGGCGCGTTCGACGCCCTCGGCGCCGTCGGCGGCCTCGCCGACCACCTCGATGTCGTCCTGCACCTCCAGGAAGGTGCGCAGCCCCCGGCGGACCACCTGGTGGTCGTCGACGAGCAGCACCTTGATCGCGTCAGCCACCGGGAACCTCCATCTCGATCGTCGTGCCCTTGCCGGGCGCCGACTCGACGGTGAGCCTGCCGCCGGCGCCGTTCGCCCGGTCCCGCATCGAGACCAGGCCCAGATGGCGTCCCGCGCGGCGCACGGTGCGCGGGTCGAAGCCGCTGCCGTCGTCGGTGACCCGCAGCACGGCGCCGGAACCGCGCCGGGCCAGCGTGACGTCCACGTGTTCCGCTCCGGAGTGGCGCAGCGCGTTGTGCAGCGCCTCCTGGGCGACGCGCAGCACGGCCTCCTCCTGGGCGGCGGGCAGGGCCTTCACCCCGCGGCCGGTAAAGGTCACGCGCGCTGTGTGGGCGCGGTCGAGGACCTGGATCTGGGTGCGGAGGGTGGCGACGAGGCCGTCCTCGTCCAGGGCCGCGGGGCGCAGCTCGACCACGGCGGCGCGCAGCTCGTCGGCGGCCTCGGCGGCGAGGGTGGCGACCTGGTGCAGTTCGCCCTTGGCGCGGGCCGGGTCCCGGTCGACCAGGGTGGCGGCGGCCTGGGCGGTCAGACGCAGGGAGAACAGTTTCTGGCTGACGGCGTCGTGCAGCTCGTGGGCGAGGCGGGAGCGCTCCTCGGCGATGGTCAGCTCGCGGCTGCGCTCGTACAGGCGGGCGTTGGTGAGGGCGATCGCGGCGTGCTGGGCGAGGATGCCGAGCAGCTCCTCGTCCTCCTCGGTGAAGCCGCAGCCGCTCTGGGGCTGCTCACACGGGGGGTGGCCCCCCTCGGGGTGCAGCTTGTTGGCCAGGAAGAGCGCGCCGATGACCTCGTCGCCGTCGCGGATCGGCAGCCCCAGGAAGTCGGCCAGGTCGGGGTGGGCGGAGGGCCAGCCCTCGAAGCGGGGGTCCTTGCGGACGTCGGCGAGGCGCTCGGGGCGGGCCTCGTGCAGCATCGCGGCGAGGATGCCGTGCTGACGCGGCAGGGGGCCGATGGCCTTCCACTGCTCGTCGCTGACGCCGTCGACCACGAACTGGGCGAAGCCGCCGTGGTCGTCGGGCACGCCGAGGGCCGCGTACTCGGCGTCGAGCAGCTCGCGGGCCGAGGCGACGATCGTCTTGAGGACGTCGCGCACCTCGAGATGCCTGCTCATGGCCAGCAGCGCGGAACTCACCGCGGCGAGGCCGGACCGGGGGCCGTGACTCATGTCCTCACGGTACCGGCGGGTGCCGACCGTGCGGATCGGACCGGTGACGGCCGCGGTCTGGGGCGCTGGACCTAGGGCGTGAGGTGTAGGCCCGGGTCCCGGTCCCCGGGCCTAGGGCGAAGGGCCCCGGACGGTTGCGGCCCGTGCCCGAGGCGGTCGGGGCGGGGCGGTTCCTAGGTTGAGGCCACGCCGATCAGCAGGCGCCGAGGACGAGGAGACGGATCATGCCGGTAGCGATCATCACAGGGGCGTCGAAGGGGCTGGGCCGGGCGTTCGCCGGGGCGCTGGCGGAGCGGGGCTGGGATCTGGTGCTCGACGCCAGGACACCGGAGGTGCTGGAGGGGGCGGCGGCGGCGCTGGCGTCGTACGGCACGCGGGTCACGGCGCTGCCCGGGGACGTCACGGACGCCGGGCACCGGGCGGGGCTGGTGGAGGCGGCGTGGCGGCTGGGCGGGGTGGATCTGCTGGTCAGCAACGCGAGTGCGCTGGGTGCGGAGCCGCTGGTGCGGCTGGAGGAGCTGCCGCTGGAGGGGCTGCGCCGGGCGCTGGAGGTGAACACGGTGGCCGCGCTGGGTCTGGTCCAGGAGGCGCTGCCGCTGCTGCGGGCGGCCGGGGCCGGCGCGGTGATCACGGTCAGCTCGGACGCCGCCGCGGAGGCGTACGGGACGTGGGGCGGGTACGGGGCGTCCAAGGCGGCCCTGGACCAGCTGGCGGCGGTGCTGGCCGTCGAGGAGCCGGGGCTGCGGGTGTGGGCGGTCGATCCCGGGGACATGGCGACGGACCTGTACGCGGCGGCCGTGCCGGACGACGACGGTCCGCGGCCCGATCCGGGGGAGGTCGTCCCGGCACTGCTGCGGCTGCTGGACGAGCGGCCGGCGAGCGGCCGCTACGCGGCTCCCGCGCTGCTGGAGGGACGGCGGTGACGCTGGCTCTGTCCGTGCCCGGGGAGCTGTCGGCCCGGCTGCCGACCGAGCAGCGGGGTCCGGGGCGGGACCGCAGCGACGTGCGGCTGCTGGTGTCGCGGGGCACGGAGGTGTCGCACCACTCGTTCGCACGGCTGCCGCGGCTGCTGCGGGCAGGGGACCTGCTGATCGTGAACACGTCGGCCACGCTGGCCGCGGCCGTCGACGGGATCACGGGGCACGCGCGCGTGGTGGTGCACTTCTCCACGCGCGGGGACGACGGCCGGTGGGCGGTGGAGCTGCGGCAGCCCGACGGGCGGGGCACCACGCGCGCGCGTGCGGGAGTGAGGGGTGAGGAGGTGTGGCTCCCGGGCGGTGGGCGGCTGGTGCCGGAGGAGCCGCTGAGCGCGCGCGGGGAGCGGCTGTGGTGGGCGCGGGTGGCCGGGGCGGAGGTGCCGGCGCTGCTGCGGGAGCACGGGCGGCCCATTCGCTACCCCTATACGGAGCGGGATCAGCCGTTGTCGGTGTACCAGACGGTGTTCGCGCTGCCGTCCGCCGACGGGGCGGGCAGTGCGGAGATGCCGAGCGCGGCGCGTCCCTTCACGGCGCGGCTGGTGGCGGAGCTGGTGAGCCGGGGGGTGCAGTTCGCGCCGGTGACGCTGCACACGGGGGTGGCGTCGGCGGAGGCGCACGAGCCGCCGTATCCGGAGCGCTTCCGGGTGCCGGAGGCGTCGGCGCGGCTGATCAACGCCGCCCGGGCGGCGGGGCGGCGGGTCGTGGCCGTGGGGACGACGGCCGTGCGGGCGGTGGAGTCGGCGGCCGGCGCCGACGGGGTCGTACGGGCGCGGGAGGGGTGGACGGGTCTGGTCGTCACCCCGGAGCGCGGGGTGCGGGTGGTGGACGGGCTGCTGACGGGGCTGCACGAGCCGGAGGCGTCGCATCTGCTGATGCTGGAGGCGGTGGCGGGACGTGCGGCGATCGGCCGTGGGTACGAGGAGGCGGTGCGCGGGCGCTACCTGTGGCACGAGTTCGGGGACGTCCATCTCCTCCTGCCGTAGGAGGGCCCCGAAAACCCCTCACACAACGCATTGCGACAGCAACTCGCAGTGAGATGACCGCGCCCCCCATGTGAGCCCCCGCATAGGGTGCACGTCACGTACGAACCGGAGTAGGAGAACGACTCGTCCGTTTTGACCGGGGCAGACAGTCCCTACTGTCCCGGTTTGCCGGACCCTGATCCACTACCCGGCTTCGTACGTCACACCTTTGCCTCCGGATTTTGCGGGAGCTAAGAATTGCTCTCGTCGCTCAGCGCCGTGGGTTCCCCCGAGGCGCTTGTGCCAGAAGCACCCCTGTCCCCACCGGACGAGAGCGACCTCCGCGCTATCGAAGAGGTCTATCCCGCCATGCCCAAGAACATCCTCACCCGTGGTTATCGCCGTTCCCTGGACCGCGCCCAGAAGCTGAACCGCGCCCAGAAGGTCGCGTTCGCCGGTGTCGGCACGCTCGGCGTCACCGCCGTCGCCCTCGCCGCCTTCCCGGCCGGCGCGTCGCAGACGACGACCACGAGCGAGGCCGCTCCGGCGGCCAAGGTGGCGTACAGCAGCCAGCAGCAGATCAAGGACGTGCACGCCGGCGTCGCCGACCAGCTCGCCGGTGCGAGCCAGAAGGTCGCCGCGATCGAGGCGCAGAAGGAGGCGGCCGCGAAGCAGGCCGCCGCGCAGAAGAAGGCGGCCGCCGAGAAGGCCGCCGCCGCCAAGAAGGCCGCCGCCAAGCGCGTGGCGAAGGAGACCGCGAGCCGGTCCGCCAAGCGCACCGAGGTCAAGAAGAGCTACCCGAACAACCTCGACGGCTGGATCCGTGAGGCCCGGGCCATCATGGCCAAGCACGACATCCCGGGTACCTACAGCGGTATCCACCGCAACATCATCCGCGAGTCCTCCGGCAACCCGAAGGCCATCAACGACTGGGACATCAACGCCATCAACGGCATCCCGTCGAAGGGCCTGCTCCAGGTCATCCCGCCGACCTTCAAGGCGTACCACGTGCCGGGTACGTCCTGGGACATCTACGACCCGGTCGCCAACATCGCCGCGGCCTGCAACTACGCCGCGGACAAGTACGGCTCCATGGACAACGTCAACAGCGCGTACTGAGGTCGGCGCGGACCTCTTCACGCCGACGCTCCGCCGAACGCCGAAGGGCGGCACCCTCCTGACGGGGTGCCGCCCTTCGGGGCGTACGGGTCCGCGGTTACTTGCGCATGACCTCGGGCTCGTGGCGGCGCAGGAAGCGGGCCACGAAGAAGCCGCAGATCACGCCGAGGGCGATCAGCGCGGCCATGTCCATGCCCCAGGCCCCGACGGAGTGCTCCCACAGCGGGTCCGTCCCGGCGCCCTCCTCGGGCGGGCTGATCTTGTTGAAGTCCAGCGTGGCGCCCGCGGCGGCGACCGCCCAGCGGGACGGCATCAGGTAGGAGAACTGGTTGACGCCGACCGCGCCGTTCAGCGCGAAGAGGCAGCCGGTGAAGACGACCTGGATGATCGCGAACATGACCAGCAGCGGCATGGTCTTCTCCGCGGTCTTCACCAGCGAGGAGATGATCAGGCCGAACATCATCGAGGTGAAGCCCAGCGCCATGATCGGCAGGGAGAGCTCGACCATCGTGGCACCGCCGAGGATCAGGCCCTCCTTCGGGATCTCGCGGCTGGCGAAGCCGATCACACCGACCAGCAGGCCCTGGAAGACGGTGATCATGCCGAGCACGAACACCTTCGACATCAGGTACGCGGACCGGGACAGGCCGGTCGCGCGCTCCCGCTCGTAGATCACCCGTTCCTTGATCAGCTCACGGACGGAGTTCGCGGCGCCGGCGAAGCAGGCGCCGACCGCGAGGATCAGCAGGACCGTGGTGGCGGTGCCGTTCGGGATGATCCGGCCGGTCTTCGGGTTGGCCGGGTTGGGCAGCAGGCCCTTGTCCGCGTCGATGAGCAGGCTCACCGCGCCGAGCACCGCCGGCAGGATCACCATCAGGGCGAGGAAGCCCTTGTCGGAGGCGATCACCGACACGTAGCGGCGCACCAGCGTGGCGAACTGCGACATCCAGCCCTGCGGCTTCGGCGGCCGCATGGCCTGCATCGGCGGGACCTGTACGGCCTGCGGTGCGACGGCGTCGAGGTCCGCGGCGTACATCTGGTAGTGCTGCGAGCCCTTCCAGCGGCCCGCCCAGTCGTAGTCGCGGTAGTTCTCGAAGGCGGAGAAGACGTCGGCCCAGGTGTCGTAGCCGAAGAAGTTCAGCGCCTCCTCGGGCGGGCCGAAGTAGGCGACCGAGCCGCCCGGCGCCATCACCAGCAGCTTGTCGCAGATCGCCAGCTCGGCCACCGAGTGGGTGACGACGAGGACGGTGCGGCCGTCGTCGGCGAGGCCGCGCAGCAGCTGCATGACGTCGCGGTCCATGCCCGGGTCGAGACCCGAGGTCGGCTCGTCCAGGAAGATCAGCGACGGCTTGGTCAGCAGCTCCAGGGCGACGGAGACGCGCTTGCGCTGGCCGCCGGAGAGAGAGGTGACCTTCTTGTCCTTGTGGATGTCGAGCTTGAGCTCGCGCAGCACCTCGTCGATGCGGGCGTCGCGCTCCGCGCCGGTGGTGTCGGCCGGGAAGCGCAGCTTGGCCGCGTACTTCAGGGCCTTCTTGACGGTCAGCTCCTTGTGCAGGATGTCGTCCTGCGGGACCAGACCGATGCGCTGGCGCAGCTCGGCGAACTGCTTGTACAGGTTCCGGTTGTCGTAGAGGACCTCGCCCTGGTCGGCCGGCCGGTAACCGGTGAGCGCCTTGAGCAGGGTCGACTTGCCGGAGCCCGACGGGCCGATCACCGCGATCAGCGACTTCTCGGGGACGCCGAAGGAGACGTCCTTGAGGATCTGCTTGCCGCCGTCGACCGTGACGGTCAGATGGCGGGCGGAGAAGGACACCTCGCCGGTGTCGACGAACTCCTCGAGCCGGTCGCCGACGATGCGGAACGTCGAGTGGCCGACGCCGACGATGTCGGTCGGGCCGAGCAGCTGGGAGCCGCCCTTGGTGATCGGCTGGCCGTTGACGTACGTGCCGTTGTGCGAACCGAGGTCGCGGATCTCCATGCGGCCGTCGGGCGTCGCGTGGAACTCGGCGTGGTTGCGGGAGACCTGGAGGTCGGAGACGACCAGGTCGTTCTCCAGGGCACGTCCGATGCGCATGACGCGGCCGAGCGAGAACTGGTGGAACGTGGTCGGGCTGCGGTCCCCGTGGACCGGCGGCGCCCCCGCCGCGCCGCCGGGTCCCTGCTGCTGGGGGAAGTGCGCCGCGGGCTGCTGCGGCTGCGGTGCGGGCTGCTGCGGTACGGCCTGCTGCGGCTGCTGCCAGCCGGCCTGCTGTCCCTGCTGCCCGTACTGCTGATGCTGCGGGGCCTGCTGGTGCTGCGCCTGCTGCGGCGGCTCCTGCGCCGGGGCCTGCTGCGCCCAGCCCGCGTTCGCGCCCTGCGCGGCGTACGGCTGCTGCAGCGGCTGGGCCTGCGGCGCGCCGGCGGCGGACTGCCCGGCGGTCAGGCTCAGGCGCGGCCCGTCGGTCGCGTTGCCCAGGTTCACGACCGTGCCGGCGCCGAGCTCCATGTGCTGGACCCGCTGTCCGTGCACGAACGTGCCGTTGGTGCTGCCGTGATCGTCCACGACCCAACTGCGGCCGTTGAAACTGATCGTGGCGTGGCGCCAGGAAACCCTGGCGTCGTCGAAGACGAGCTCCCCCTGCGGATCGCGCCCGAGCGCGTAAGACCGGGACGGATCGAGCGTCCAGGTCCGTCCATTAGATTCCAGTACGAGTTCCGGCACTCCATGCCCCACTAGTCGTCCCCCGAAATACCCCCGTCGCGGGGAGTCTAGGGATGTCGAACATCGGGGGGAACTATTCCAGGCCGGGCCCCCTGACCGAAAGTCGGGCCTTGTGAAAACCGCGTACAGGCCCACCGGCCGTCCCCGTTGACGGGGTGGAAACCTGCCCGGAGAGTGGTAATCCACGCGAGCGGGACATGCGCGGCAACCCGCCGCGCCGCGGATCGGGGGGTCTGCCATGAGCGCGTCCACGGGCGGCGGGGGCACGGGATACGGCGCCGGGGTGCCGTGGGCGGACGTGGTGCTGTCCGCGATCGCCTCCGTGAGCTGGGCGTTGATCGGGATGGCGGGGACGGCGGCGCTCGGTCTGCGGCTGCTGGACGCGGACGCGGCGGGCTCGCTGGGGCCGATGACGGCGGCGGCCGTGGCGCTCGGTGCGGGTGGGTCGGTCACGCCGTCCGGTGATGTGTCCGCGTTCGGGCTGAAAGGCGCCGAGGCGCACACGGCCATCGAGATCACGCCACTGGGGGTGGGGCTGGTCGGTGCGGTGCTGCTGTCCTTCTTCTTCCTGCGCTCCTTGCGGGCGGCGGGGGTTGTGGTCGCGCCCGCCGAACTCCTCGCCCGTGCGGGCGCGGTGACGGCCCTGTTCGTGGCGATGCTCGGCGGGCTGGCCTGGGCGGGGCACGACGTCGTGACGATCGACGGCGGCTCGCTCGGGCTCGACGACCTGCCCGGCGGCGGGGGCGGCGGCGTGGAGATCCCGGGGCTCGGTGGTCTCGGGGACCTCGGGGGGCTGCTGCCCGACCGGGTCGGCGACGTGGTCGGCGCCGAGGCAGCGGTCGGCTTCCGCGTCGATGCGGTGCCGACGCTGCTGGGGGGTCTGGTCTGGTGCGCCGGGGTGCTGCTGATCGCGCTGCTGGCCTCGCGCCGCACGCCCCTGCCGCGCGGGTGCGGGGCCGTGCACCGGGTGGTGCGGCCGGCCGTGTCCGCCCTGGTCACGGTGGCGCTGACGGCGGTGGCCGCCGGGTACGCGGCGGCGGCGTACGCGGCGATCGGTGACGACCATCCCCGCCGGATCGCGGGGGCCGCGCTGCTGGGCGCCCCGAACGGGGCCTGGCTCGGCGTGCCGCTCGGGCTGTTCGTGCCGTGGGACGGGCGGGCCACGGGTCCGCTGACCCGGTTCCTGCCGGACCCGCTGGACGAGTTGCTGGGCTCCGGCGCCGACGAGCCCGTCACGCTGGGGCGCCTGGCGGAGCTGGACGGGCGGGTGTGGCTGCTGGCCGTGGCGGCGGCGACGCTGATGCTGCTCGCGGGGGTGCTGACGGCGGCGCGGACGCCGGTGGCTCGCGCCCGCGGTTTCGCCGGGCACTGTGCGCTGCGGCTCGGGATCGCGACGGCACTGGTGCTGCCGTCGGCGGTCCTGCTGACGGAGGTGTCCGTGGACGCCTCGCTGTCGGTGCTCGGCATCGACGCGTTCGGGGCCGGCATCGACCTGCGGGGACGTCTCGGGGCGGCACTGCTCCTCGGCGCCGCGTGGGGCGCGGGCGCGGGGGCAGCGGGGGCGCTGCTGGCACGGGCGAGCGGGGCGGCGGGGCGGCGGGCGACGCCGATGGCACGGGGTGCCGTGGGGAGGGTGACGGAAGGCCCGGAGACGGGGGACACCGCGTCGTCGTGCGGGGCACCGGGGCCGTACGGGCAGGAGGGCGGCGCCGCGGTCGGGCCGGGAGGGACCCCGTACCGGCCCGGGGGCGCGTCGTACCGGCCGCCGGACCCGGAAACCAACCCCTACCTGCGTAGGCCGGGCGCGCAGCAAGGCCCCGAGGACGCCCGGCCCCCGGGTGCGGGCGCGGCTCCGGCGGGTGGGCGGCCGTCCGGCGACGGTGACGACCTCTACGGCGCCGAAACCGTGGTCGGCCCGCTGGACCCGCACCCGCGCGCGCCGGGACGACCCCCGCGTCCCGGTGAGCGGCCCGGGAACCGTCCGCCGTCCCGGTGGGGCGAAGGCCCCCCGCCGCCGCCTCCTCCTCCCCCGGCGCCACCCCGGCGGCCGGGCGGCGGTCAGTGATCTCACCGCCGCCGGGGGGGCCGGGTACGTTCCCCCGGCCCCCGCGCCGGCCCCGGTGTCCGTCAGGCGGACCTCGCGGGCGGAAGGCACCGCGTGCCGGATACGGTAAGAACACCATGAGCGCTTCGCAGACCTCTGACGTTCCCACTCTTCTCGTCAAGATCTTCGGCAAGGACCGGCCGGGCATCACGGCCGGCCTGTTCGACACCCTCGCCGCCTTCTCCGTCGACGTGGTCGACATCGAGCAGGTCGTCACCCGTGGCCGGATCGTGCTGTGCGCGCTCGTGACCGAGCCGCCCCGGGCGCTGGAGGGCGATCTGCGGGCGACCGTCCACAGCTGGGCCGAGTCGATGAAGATGCAGGCGGAGATCATCTCCGGCATCGGCGACAACCGGCCGCGCGGCCTGGGCCGCTCCCTGGTGACCGTGCTCGGCCACCCGCTCACCGCGGAGGCGACGGCTGCCATAGCGGCCACGATCACCGGGACCGGAAGCAACATCGACCGTATCTTCCGGCTCGCCAAGTACCCCGTGACGGCCGTCGAGTTCGCGGTGTCCGGCGTGGAGACCGGGCCGCTGCGCACCGCCCTGGCGACCGAGGCGGCGGCGCTCGGCGTGGACGTCGCGGTCGTCTCGGCCGGTCTGCACCGGCGGGCGCAGCGCCTGGTGGTGATGGACGTGGACTCCACGCTGATCCAGGACGAGGTCATCGAGCTGTTCGCGGCGCACGCGGGCTGCGAGGACAAGGTCGCCGAGGTGACGGCGGCCGCGATGCGCGGGGAGCTGGACTTCGAGCAGTCGCTGCACGCGCGCGTGGCACTGCTGGCGGGGCTGGACGCCTCGGTCGTGGACAAGGTCCGGGCCGAGGTGCGGCTGACGCCCGGGGCCCGCACCCTGATCCGCACGCTGAAGCGGCTCGGCTACCAGGTGGGGGTCGTCTCCGGCGGCTTCACCCAGGTCACCGACGATCTGCGGGAGCGGCTGGGGCTGGACTTCGCCCAGGCCAACACGCTGGAGATCGTCGACGGCCGGCTGACCGGCCGGGTCACCGGGGAGATCGTGGACCGGGCGGGCAAGGCGCGGCTGCTGCGCCGGTTCGCCGCCGAGGCGGGCGTGCCGCTGTCGCAGACCGTGGCGATCGGGGACGGCGCCAACGACCTGGACATGCTGAACGCGGCCGGGCTCGGGGTCGCCTTCAACGCCAAGCCGGTGGTGCGCGAGGCGGCGCACACCGCGGTGAACGTGCCGTTCCTGGACACGGTCCTGTATCTGCTCGGCATCACGCGCGAGGAGGTCGAGGCGGCGGACACCCTGGAGGCGGACCGCGCCGACGGCCTCGACCTGCCCTGACCCGCCGACGGCCTCGACCCGCCCCGGCCCGCCGACGGCCTCGACCTGCCCCGGCCCGCCGAGGTACGACGAGGGCCCGGACCGCACGGGTGCCGGGCCCCTGCCGCGTCGGGTCGTGCCGGGTCAGTCGGTCGGTGCCCAGTAGTCGACCAGCGAGGCCACGCCCGGTTCCACGCTCTTCCAGGAGCCGGTGAAGGTCAGGACGGCGAAGGCGGCGGCCGGGAAGCCGCGGCGGCCCATCCGCTCACGGACGTCGCCCTCGGCGGAGCCGGCCAGGATCTCGGTGAGCCCCTCCATGCCCGGGTTGTGACCGATGACCAGCACGTTCCGCAGATCGTCCGGGGTCTCGTTGAGCAGGGCGATCAGCTCGCCGGGCGAGGCCTCGTAGATCCGCTCCTCGTAGACGGTTTTCGGCCGGTGCGGGAACTCCGCGACGGCGAGCTTCCAGGTGTCGCGGGTCCGCACGGCGGTGGAGCACAGGGCCTGGTCGACGGGGATACCGGTGTCGGCGAGCCTGCGTCCGGCCTCGGCGGCCTCCTTGCGGCCTCGGTCGGCGAGCGGCCGCTCATGGTCGGACACCTGTGGCCAGTCGGCTTTCGCATGCCGGAAGAGGATGATCCTGCGGGATTCTGCGACGCTCATGGAATCCAGCTTCGCATGAAACAGGCCACAGGGCGCAGGGAGTTGACATGCGGATTCACCGGGGGAACGCACGACCGGGAGGCGACCGTCGGCCGGTCCCGTGACCGGGACCCGCGTACGGGGTCAGCGGGCGGTCAGATGCTGCATCCGCTCCAGGAGGTGTGCGAGGGCCGGCTCGCCGCCGGCCGCGTGGGCGTCGGCGGGGTTGAGCACCAGCAGGAGCAGCGTGACGAAGGCGAGTGCGGGCAGGGCCAGCGCCCACCAGGGCAGCCGCATCTCGACGCGGCCCCGGGGCGCCGGGTGGGGCCGGGTGTGCGTAGGGGCCGGCATGAGTGCCTCCGCTGGTCTTCGGACGTCCCTGGTCCGTGCTCCGCGAACCGCCTGTCGCGGTCACGTGTCGAAGCTACGGAATCCGAGGGGTCCGGCCCATCCGGAGGTCCACCCACTTGACCCTGACCCCCGCCCCCTAGGGGACCGGGGGTTAACCCCACCCCCGGGCCGATCACGGTCACGGTCACGGCGAGGCGATCGTCGCGATGATGCCGATGATCACGAAGATCGCGAGGATGGCGCCGAAGACGAGCAGCATCTTCTTCTGGCTGTTCTGGGGGTTCGGGTCCAGGACTGGCATGGTGCCAGTCTCCCATCCCGCTCCCGGACCGGGGTCAGCGGCCCGTCGCCACTTCCGCCGCCGTCTCCCCCGCCGCTTCGTCCTCCACGGTGCGGTCGCGCCCCGCGAGGACGCCGACGATCATCTGCGGCACCATGAGGGCGCTCATCAGCGCGATCGGCAGGCCCCAGCCGCCGCTGTGCTGGTAGAGCACGCCCACCAGGAGCGGTCCCGGGATGGAGATCAGGTAGCCGGTGCTCTGCGCGAACGCGGACAGCTGGGCGACGCCCGCGCCCGTCCTGGCGCGCATCCCGACCATGGTCAGGGCGAGCGGGAAGGCGCAGTTGGAGACGCCGAGCAGCAGCGCCCAGACCCAGGCGCCGCCGGCCGGGGCGAGGTACAGCCCGGCGTATCCGGCGAGGCCGCACACGCCGAGGACGACCACGATGGGACCCTGCTGGGGCAGGCGGGTGGCGACGCGCGGGATGACGAAGGCCAGCGGCACGCCCATCACCATGATGACGGCCAGCAGCAGACCGGCGGTGCCGGCGGACACTCCCGCGTCCCGGAAGATCTGCGCGGCCCAGCCCATGGTGACGTAGGCGGCGGTGGCCTGGAGGCCGAAGAAGACGGCGAGCGCCCAGGCGGTACGGCTGCGGGTGATCCGCAGGGCGGGCCGCTCGGCCGGCGTGTCCGTGTCCGCGGGGGCGGTCTCGGCGGGGGTCTCCTGGGCGGAGGGCGCCTGCCGGTCGCGTACGAACGGGATCCACGGCAGGACGGCCGCCGCCGCCAGCGCGGCCCACACGGCGAGGCCCGGCTGCCAGTCCCCGCCCAGTGCGTCGGTGACGGGCACGGTCGCCGCGGCGGCGATCGAGGTGCCGAAGGCGAGGGCCATCGAGTACAGGCCGGTCATGGAGCCGACCCGGTCGGGGAAGAAGCGCTTGACGATGACCGGCATCAGGACGTTGCTGACCGCGATGCCCATGAGCGCGAGGGCGCTGGCGGCCAGGAAGCCGGCCGTCCCGCCGGCGTACGGACGTATCAGCAGGCCCGCGGCGATGGCGACCATGCCCGCGCAGACCACCGCGCCGGGCCCGAAGCGGCGGGCGAGGCGCGGGGCGGTGACCCCGAAGACGGCGAAGCAGAGCGGCGGGACCGAGGTGAGCAGTCCCGCCACGCTGCCGCTCATCCCGAGCCCGTCGCGGACCTCCTCCAGGAGGGCGCCCAGGCTGGTGATGGCCGGTCGCAGATTGAGCGCGGCGAGGATGATGCCGAGCACGAGCAGGCGTGTCGTCCACGGGGTCCACGCGCGCGCCGAGGTCCGTCCGGGTCCCGTGGAGCCGGGTTCCCGGGCGTCGCGTGGTGCCGACTCGCCGACGGTCGTGGAGTTCAGCGTCCGGGTTTCCTCACTAGCCATGAGACCCATCATAGAATCATGGGATGATTGGTTGTCCACCTGCGGCCGTCCACGCCGTGGGATCCGTGTGCGAAGGTGAGCCATGCCCCTGAGCCATCCCCGTCGTTCGGCCCTGTCCGAGCAGGTCATCACGGCGTTGCGACAGCAGATCGCCTCGGGCGAGTGGCCGGTCGGCTCCCGTATCCCGACGGAGCCCGAGCTGGTCGAGCAGCTCGGTGTCGCCCGGAACACGGTCCGCGAGGCGGTCCGCGCCCTGGCCCACAACGGGCTGCTGGACATCCGCCAGGGGTCCGGCACGTACGTCGTGGCGACCAGCGAGCTGGCGGGCGTGATGCACCGCCGCTTCGCCGACGCCGACCCCCGGCACATCGCCGAGCTGCGCTCCACGCTGGAGTCGTCGGCGGCCCGGCTCGCGGCCGAGCGGCGCACGGAGAAGGACCTCAAGCAGCTCGACGCGCTCCTGGTGCGCCGGGAGGAGGCGTGGGAGTCGGGCGACGCGGAGGCGTTCGTCGCGGCGGACGCGACCTTCCACCTGGCCGTCGTGGCGGCCTCGCACAACGACGTGATGACCGCGATGTACGCGGACCTCGGCGAGGTGATGCGGGACTGGCTGCGCGAGGACGTGGGCAGCGAGCTGACGCCGGAGTCGCACATGGACCACACGCGGCTGGTCGACGCGATCCGCGCGTCGGACGCGGAGACGGCGGGCCGGGAGGCGGCTGGCTACCCGTTCCTGTGCCGCCCGGGCCGCCTCGGGAGCCCGGGCTCACCCGCCTGACGGGGACGTCAGCCGGCTCGCCGATGACTGACCCACGCACTCTCCACGTCCTTCCAGCACCGCCCGTCCAGCCGTACGGTCCGCGCGGGCCCCGCCTCGGCGGGCGGGCCGTCGCTGTCGAGGTCCCACCAGCGGGCGCACTCGATGTGCAGGCGCACCTCGTCGGTGTCCGGGTACGGGTTGTGGCAGTGGGCGGTCACGCCGGAGCCGTCGACGCGGATCCGGCACGTGGCGCCGAACAGCTCGGCGGGCGCGGCGTCGCGGTCGGGCACGCGCGCGTGGGACAGCGCTTCGCACGGCGGGAACAGCACGCAGGCGAGGGCGACGGTCGCTGAGGCCAGGCGGCGGTGGAGTGGACGCACAAGAGGACCTCCTCGGCCGTGCTGGGGAGGAAAAGCGCGTGGGGAACTCGTCCTTCAGCGTGCGTCGCCGCCCGCTCCGCCGCCCGGCCGGTTCGGCCGGACGGGTGACGACGCGAAGGGCCCGCGCCCCCGGCGGGACGCGGGCCCTTCGAGGGCGCTCGGTCAGGCACCGATGGCGTGCAGACCGCCGTCGACGTGGATGATCTCGCCCGTGGTCTTCGGGAACCAGTCGCTCAGCAGGGCGACGACACCGCGGCCGGCCGGCTCGGGGTCCTTCAGGTCCCACTCCAGCGGCGAGCGGTTGTCCCACACGGAGGCCAGCTCGCCGAAGCCCGGGATCGACTTGGCGGCCATGGAGCCGATCGGACCGGCCGAGATGAGGTTGCAGCGGATGTTCTGCTTGCCCAGGTCGCGGGCCATGTAGCGGCTGGTGGCCTCCAGGGCGGCCTTGGCCGGGCCCATCCAGTCGTACTGCGGCCAGGCGTACTGGGCGTCGAAGGTGAGGCCGACGACCGAGCCGCCGTTCTGCATCAGCGGCAGGCAGGCCATGGTCAGCGACTTCAGGGAGTACGCCGAGACGTGCATGGCGGTGGCGACCGACTCGAACGGCGTGTTCAGGAAGTTGCCGCCGAGCGCGTCCTGCGGCGCGAAGCCGATGGAGTGCACGACGCCGTCCAGGCCGCCGAGCTCCTCGCCGACGACGTCGGCCAGGCGGCCGAGGTGCTCGTCGTTGGTGACGTCGAGCTCGATGACCTTGGTGGGATTGGGCAGCTTCTTCGCGATGCGCTCGGTCAGCGTGGGCCGCGGGAACGCGGTCAGGATGATCTCGGCGCCCTGCTCCTGGGCCAGCTTGGCGGTGTGGAAGGCGATGGAGGACTCCATCAGCACACCGGTGATCAGGACGCGCTTGCCCTCGAGGATTCCGCTCATGGTGTTCAGTGACCCATTCCCAGTCCGCCGTCAACGGGGATGACGGCTCCAGTGATGTACGACGCGTCGTCCGAGGCGAGGAACCGCACCGTCGCGGCGATCTCCTCCGGCTGCGCGTACCGGCCGAGCGGCACCTGCGACACGATGCCCGCCCGCTGCTCGTCGGTGAGCACCTTGGTCATGTCGGTGTCGACGAAGCCGGGCGCGACGACGTTGAAGGTGATGTTGCGCGACCCCAGCTCGCGGGCGAGGGACCGGGCGAAGCCGACCAGGCCGGCCTTGGAGGCGGCGTAGTTCGCCTGCCCCGCGGAGCCGAGCAGTCCGACCACCGACGAGATCAGCACGACGCGGCCCTTCTTGGCGCGCAGCATGCCGCGGTTGGCGCGCTTGACGACCCTGAAGGTGCCGGTGAGGTTGGTGTCGAGGACGGAGGTGAAGTCCTCCTCGGACATGCGCATCAGCAGCTGGTCCTTGGTGACGCCGGCGTTGGCGACCAGGACCTCGACGGTGCCGTGCGCTTCCTCGATCTCCTTGTAGGCCTGCTCCACCTGCTCGCTGTCGGTGATGTCGCACTTGACGGCGAGGAAGCCCTCCGGCGGCTCACCCGAGCGGTACGTGATCGCGACCTTGTCGCCGGCGTCGGCGAAAGCGCGGGCGATGGCGAGGCCGATGCCCCGGTTGCCTCCGGTGACGAGAACCGAGCGGCTCAACGGATCACCCTTTCAGTTGCGGTCTGGTGGCCGCCCGACACCCGGATCGACGGGCGGCGATGACAGGCGGCTTCCTCGAAAACCTATCGGTCGGCGCCCGCGCGCGGGGAATCGGGCACCCACAGTGGCTCACCGCACTCACTGTCGGATCCCTACAGAAAGGCACCGCCCGGGGACGGAAAGGTGTGGTCCCCGTCCCCGCCGACGCGACATGATGCGGACGCGGCCCCCGGTATCGCCGCGGACGACCGGTCACGTCGACAGAAAGAGACGCAGGTGCCTCACAGCATCGACGAAGCCTTCACGGCACTCCCCCTACGCGCCCTCGCCGACGCCGCGCTCGCCCGTGCGCGGTCGCTGGGTGCCGAGCACGCGGACTTCCGGCTGGAGCGGGTGCGCAACGCCTCGTGGCGGCTGCGGGACGCCAGGCCCGCCGGGTCCTCGGACACCACCGACCTCGGGTACGCGGTGCGTGTGGTGCACGGCGGGACGTGGGGTTTCGCGTCCGGTGTGGACCTCACGCTCGACGCCGCCGCCAGGGTCGCCTCGCAGGCGGTGGCGATGGCCAAGCTGTCCGCGCAGGTCATCAAGGCGGCCGGGTCCGATGAGCGGGTCGAGCTGGCCGACGAGCCCGTGCACGCCGACAAGACCTGGATCTCGTCGTACGAGATCGACCCCTTCACCGTGCCCGGCGAGGAGAAGGCGGCCCTGCTGGCCGACTGGAGCGCGCGGCTGCTGGCGGCCGACGGGGTCGACCACGTCGACGCCTCGCTGCTCACCGTGCACGAGAACAAGTTCTACGCCGACAGCGCCGGGACCGTGACCACGCAGCAGCGCGTGCGGCTGCACCCGGTGCTCACGGCCGTGTCGGTGGACGACTCCAGCGGCGAGTTCGACTCCATGCGCACGCTGGCGCCGCCGGCCGGGCGCGGCTGGGAGTACCTGACGGGCACCGGCTGGGACTGGGACGCCGAGCTGGCCGAGATCCCCGGGCTGCTGGCCGAGAAGATGCGTGCGCCGAGCGTGGACCCGGGCCTGTACGACCTGGTCGTCGACCCGTCCAACCTGTGGCTGACGATCCACGAGTCCATCGGCCACGCCACGGAGCTGGA
This sequence comes from Streptomyces sp. NPDC032940, assembly GCF_040636935.1. Classification (NCBI taxonomy): domain Bacteria; kingdom Bacillati; phylum Actinomycetota; class Actinomycetes; order Kitasatosporales; family Streptomycetaceae; genus Streptomyces; species Streptomyces sp. NPDC032940. Next base: position 24,787 of record NZ_JBEZVJ010000027.1, read on the forward strand.
CCGCGCCCTCGGTTACGAGGCCGCCTACGCAGGCACCTCCTTCGCCACCTTCGACCAGCTCGGCAAGCTGCGCTACGGCTCGGAGCTGATGAACGTCACCGGCGACCGCACCGCCGAGCACGGGCTGGCGACGGTCGGGTACGACGACGAGGGCGTCGACGGCCAGTCCTGGGACCTGGTCAGGGACGGCACGCTGGTCGGCTACCAGCTCGACCGGCGGATCGCGAGACTGACCGGCTTCGAGCGGTCCAACGGGTGCGCCTACGCGGACTCCCCCGCCCATGTGCCGGTGCAGCGCATGGCCAACGTGTCGCTGCGACCGGATCCGGGCGGGCTGTCGACGGAGGATCTGATCGGGGGCGTGGACCGGGGCATCTACGTCGTCGGGGACCGGTCCTGGTCGATCGACATGCAGCGCTACAACTTCCAGTTCACCGGGCAGCGGTTCTTCCGCATCGAGAACGGGCGGCTCGCCGGGCAGCTGCGGGACGTGGCGTACCAGGCGACGACCACCGACTTCTGGGGGTCGATGGCGGCCGTCGGCGGTCCGCAGACCTACGTCCTGGGCGGCGCGTTCAACTGCGGCAAGGCCCAGCCGGGCCAGGTCGCGGCCGTCTCGCACGGGTGCCCGTCGGCCCTCTTCAAGGGAGTCAGCATTCTCAATACGACGCAGGAGGCCGGTCGATGAGCGCGCGTACCAACAAGCCGCACGAGATCGTCGAGCGGGCGCTGGAGCTGTCCCAAGCCGACGGCTGCGTGGTCATCGCCGACGAGGAGTCCACCGCCAACCTGCGCTGGGCGGGCAACGCGCTCACCACCAACGGCGTCACGCGCGGGCGCACGCTCACCGTCGTCGCGACCGTCGACGGGCGGCAGGGCACGGCGTCCGGTGTGGTGTCGCGCTCGGCGGTGACCGTGGACGAGCTGGAGCCGCTGGTGCGGGCCGCCGAGGCCGCCGCGCGCGGCGCAGGGCCCGCCGAGGACGCGCAGCCGCTGGTCACGGGCGTGCCGGCGGCGCCCGACTTCACGGACGCGCCCGCCGAGACGTCGTCGGCCGTGTTCGCCGACTTCGCGCCCGCCCTGGGTGAGGCGTTCGCCCGCGCGCGTGCGGGCGGGCGGGAACTGTACGGCTTCGCGCGTCACGAGCTGACGTCGACGTACCTGGGCACGTCCACGGGTCTGCGGCTGCGGCACGACCAGCCGACCGGGACGCTGGAGCTGAACGCCAAGTCGCCGGACCGGACCCGGTCGGCGTGGGCGGGGCGTTCCACACGGGACTTCAAGGACGTCGACCCGGCGGCGCTCGACGCCGAGCTGGCCGTACGGCTCGGCTGGGCCGAGCGGCGGGTGGAGCTGCCCGCGGGCCGCTACGAGACGCTGCTGCCGCCGACCGCGGTGGCGGACCTGCTGATCTACCAGCTGTGGTCCTCCTCGGGCCGGGACGCGGTGGAGGGCCGCACCGTGTTCTCCACGCCGGGCGGCGGCACCCGCGTCGGGGAGCGGCTCGGCCAGCTGCCGCTGACGCTGCGCAGCGACCCGCACGAGCCGGGTCTGGAGAGCGCGCCGTTCGTGATCGCGCACTCCTCGGGCGGCGACCAGTCGGTGTTCGACAACGGGCTGCCGGTGGCGGCGACGGAGTGGATCCGCGCGGGCGAGCTGAACCGGCTGACCACCACCCGGCACAGCGCCGCCCTGACCGGGCTGCCGGTGGCCCCGGCGGCCGACAACCTCGTCCTGGAGGGCGGCGGTGAGAGCTCGCTGGAGGAGATGGTCGCCGGCACCGGGCGTGGGCTGCTGCTGACCTGCCTGTGGTACATCCGCGAGGTCGACCCGGCGACGCTGCTGCTGACCGGCCTGACCCGGGACGGCGTCTATCTCGTGGAGGACGGCGAGGTCGTCGGCGAGGTGAACAACTTCCGCTTCAACGAGTCGCCGGTCTCGCTGCTGGGCCGGGCCGCGGAGGCCGGGCGCACGGAGAAGACGCTGCCCAGGGAGTGGGGCGACTGGTTCACCAGGGCCGCGATGCCCGCGCTGCGGGTGCCGGACTTCAATATGAGCTCCGTCAGCCGGGGCGTATAACCTCGTACCTGATTCCGAGCCCACCTTAGGAGACAAGAGAACCGTGACGGACATCGTCGACGAGCTGAAGTGGCGCGGCGTGATCGCCCTGTCCACCGACGAGGACGCCTTGCGCAAGGCGCTCGCGGACGGTCCCGTCACGTTCTATTGCGGCTTCGACCCGACCGCGGCCAGCCTGCACGTCGGCCACCTGGTGCAGGTGCTCACCATGCGCCGGCTCCAGCAGGCGGGCCTGCGCCCGCTGGCCCTGGTCGGCGGTGCCACGGGCCAGATCGGCGACCCCCGCCCGACGGCGGAGCGCACGCTGAACGACCCGGAGACGGTCGCGAACTGGGTGACCCGGCTGCGCGGGCAGATCGAGCCGTTCCTGTCCTTCGAGGGCGACAACGCCGCGACGATGGTGAACAACCTGGACTGGACGGCCGGCATGTCGGCCATCGAGTTCCTGCGCGACATCGGCAAGCACTTCCGCGTCAACAAGATGCTGACGAAGGACTCGGTCGCGCGGCGGCTGGAGTCCTCCGAGGGCATCAGCTACACGGAGTTCAGCTACCAGCTGCTGCAGGGCATGGACTTCCTGGAGCTGTACCGGCGGCACGGCTGCACGCTCCAGCAGGGCGGCAGCGACCAGTGGGGCAACCTCACGGCGGGCCTGGACCTGATCCACCGGCTGGAGCCGCAGGCCCAGGTGCACGCGCTGGCGACCCCGCTGATGACCAAGGCGGACGGCACCAAGTTCGGCAAGACCGAGGGCGGCGCGGTCTGGCTGGACCCGGAGATGACGACGCCGTACGCGTTCTACCAGTTCTGGCTGAACGCGGACGACCGGGACATCTCGGGCTACATGCGGATCCTGTCCTTCAGGTCCCGCGAGGAGCTGGAGGAGCTGGAGAGGCAGACCGCGGAGCGTCCGCAGGCCCGGGCCGCGCAGCGCGCGCTGGCGGAGGAGCTGACGACGCTGGTGCACGGCGCCGACCAGACGGCCGCGGTGATCGCCGCGTCCAAGGCCCTCTTCGGCCAGGGCGACCTGACCGAGCTGGACGAGCGGACGCTGGCCGCTGCCCTCTCCGAGGTGCCGCACGTGCAGGTCGCCGAGCCGGCCCCGGTCGTGGACCTGTTCGCCGAGGTCGGCCTGGTGGCGAGCAAGTCCGCCGCGCGCCGCACGGTCAAGGAGGGCGGCGCCTACGTGAACAACGTCAAGGTCTCCGGCGAGGACGCCGTCCCCGCCGTGGAGGACCTGCTGCACGGGCGCTGGCTGGTGCTGCGCCGCGGCAAGAAGAACCTGGCCGCGGTGGAGGTCACCGGCGCCTGAGCACGCGCCCGAGGGGCGGTTCGCGGTGCCTCGCGGCGACCGTGGGCCGCCCCTTCGCCGTACGGCGTCAGGCGCGTTCCCGCCGCCTGTTGCCCCGTACGGCCATGTAGGCGGCGTCACCGACGGCGACGATGATGATCGCGGCGACGAGCTGGAACAGGTGCCGCCACCAGTCGATGCCGGAGGTCGCCTCGACGCCGACGCCGCGGGCGATCGCGTTGCCGGCGATGGCTCCGAGCATGCCGAAGATGGTGGTCAGCCACAGCGGGCTGTGCTGCTTCCCCGGAATGATCGCCTTGGCGATCAGACCGAGCACGAATCCGACGATGATCGCCCACAACCAGCCCATGGCTGCCTCCCTCGTACGGCTCTACACGAGCATTGCCGCCAGTCTTCGGCCGTACCGCGAACGGCGCACTCCGGGTACGGCCGAACGGGGCGTCCGCCTACGTGGCGCGGCGCATCCCGGGCGCGCTGGACGGCGGCGCCCCGGTCTCGTGACGGGCGCGGACGCGGCGTAACGTGGAGTCGTCCGGGACCGGGCTCCCCGAGCGGCCACGGACACGAGCGGGGCGGGGAGAGACCGATGCGGGCGGTTGGTGGAACGTGATGCGGAAGCTGGGCGGCGGGCAGGACACGGAGGTCTTCCGGATCACCGGGGCCCGTACGGGTCTCCAGGAGGACGTGCGCGGGCGGCAGCGCCGGTACATCATCTCGATGTCGGTGCGCACGGTTTCGGTCATCCTCGCGGCCTGCCTGTGGAACGTGGAACGGCACGTCGCGATCGTGGCGCTGGTCCTCGGCGCGGTTCTGCCCTACGTCGCGGTGGTGATCGCGAACGCGGGTCGGGAGAACGCGCCGTCGTTGCCGTCGACCTTCGTGACGATGCCGTCCCGGCCGATGATCACTGCCCCGCGGGCGGACGAGGGCCGTGCGGAATCCGTCCCGGAAGACGCGGCGTCGGGTCCGGGGGCAGGCTCGGCCGGGGAGCCGGACGGCCGCTCCTGACCACTGGGGAGGCCGTGTCCGGGCGCCCGGAGGCCGCCCGGGGCGGGCGTCGATTCCACGCCAGGCTCAAGAAGAGCTCAGATCAATCATGTTGTTCCGGTGCCGGGTGGAGGGTGACCCGTGACATACTTCGTACGCGCTCCGCATCCCCCGTCGGAGCGACGGACCGACGCCGGGCAGCTCCCCCCGTGGCTGCTCGGCGTCGCCTTTTTCCGTGAGTTGTGAGACGAACCTGTGAGTGACGAGTCGACCCCGATCTGCTCCGCCAAGGGCTGCCGCAGTGCCGCCGTGTGGGTGCTGGTCTGGAACAACCCGAAGGTCCACACGCCGGAGCGCCGCAAGACGTGGCTCGCCTGCGAGGAGCACCGTGAGCACCTGTCCCAGTTCCTCGGGGTGCGGGGCTTCCTGAAGGACGTCGCCCGCTTCGAGGACTGGCAGGCGACCGAGAGCTAGCCCCCGATCGCCGACATCGGCCGGTCGGGCTGGACGAAGGTCGGGTCGTCGAGGCCCGCGCCCGCCTTCTTGCCCCACATGGCCAGCCGCCAGATGCGGGCGATCTCCTCGTCCGGGGCGTCGGAGCGCAGGGCGGCGCGCAGGTCCGTCTCCTCGGTGGCGAACAGGCAGGTGCGCACCTGGCCGTCGGCGGTCAGGCGGGTGCGGTCGCAGGCCGAGCAGAACGGGCGGGTGACGGAGGCGATGACGCCGACGCGGTGCGGTCCGCCGTCCACCAGCCAGCGCTCGGCGGGCGCCGAGCCGCGCTGCTCGGAGCCCTCGGCGGTCAGCTCGAAGCGGGTGCGCAGGGAGGCCAGGATGTCACCGGCGGTGACCATGCCCTCGCGCTTCCAGCCGTGCTGGGCGTCCAGGGGCATCTGCTCGATGAAGCGCAGCTCGTAGTCGTGCTCGACGGCCCAGGCCAGCAGGTCGGGGGCCTCGTCGTCATTGAGGCCCGGCATGAGGACCGAGTTGACCTTCACCGGGGTCAGACCGGCCTCGCGGGCGGCCGCCAGGCCCTCCAGGACGTCCTTGTGGCGGTCCCGGCGGGTGAGGGTCTTGAAGACGTCCGGGCGCAGGGTGTCCAGGGAGACGTTGACCCGGTCCAGGCCCGCGGCCTTCAGGGCCGTCGCCGTGCGCCGGAGGCCGATGCCGTTGGTGGTGAGGGACATCTGGGGGCGCGGCGAGAGCGCGGCGACGCGCTCGACGATGCCGACCAGGCCGGGCCGCAGCAGCGGCTCCCCGCCGGTGAAGCGGACCTCCTCGATGCCGAGGGAGGTGACCGCGATGTCGATCAGGCGGACGATCTCGTCGTCCGTGAGCAGGTCGGGCTTGGCCAGCCACTGCAGGCCCTCTTCCGGCATGCAGTACGTGCAGCGCAGATTGCAGCGGTCGGTCAGCGAGACCCTCAGGTCGGTGGCCACTCGGCCGTAGGTGTCGATGAGCACGGGTGCCCCCTCCTCGACGCGGATCGGCGGAGCGTTTCTCACCTCCGACACCTGCGAGCCTACGTGACCGCGCCGACAACGACATCGGCGCGATCCCTACGACGTACGGCGCGGCCCCGTCGTAGGGATCTACGACGGGGCCGCGCGGTGTGGCTCAGTGGGCGCCCGTGCCGGTCAGCGACCGGACCTCGAGCTCCGCGTACTTCGCCTTGTCGGGCTCCTCCTTCGACAGGACCGTGCCGAGCCAGCCCATGAGGAAGCCGAACGGGATGGAGATGATGCCCGGGTTCTTCAGCGGGAACCAGGCGAAGTCGACGTCCGGGAACATCGCCTTCGGGTCGCCGGAGACGACGGGCGAGAACAGCACCAGGCCGACGGCGACGATCAGGCCGCCGTAGATCGACCAGAGCGCGCCCTGAGTGGTGAACCGCTTCCAGAACAGGCTGTACAGGATGGTCGGCAGGTTGGCGGAGGCCGCGACCGCGAAGGCCAGGGCGACCAGGCCGGCCACGTTCAGGTCGCGGGCGAGGGCGCCGAGCGCGATGGAGACGATGCCGATGAAGACGGTCGCCCAGCGGGCCGCCTTCATCTCCTCCTTCTCGGTCGCCTGCCCCTTGCGGATCACGTTGGCGTAGATGTCGTGCGCGAAGGAGGAGGACGAGGCGAGGGTGAGGCCGGCGACGACGGCGAGGATGGTCGCGAAGGCCACCGCCGAGATCGTGGCGAGCAGGATCGCGCCCCAGGCCGAGTCGACGCCGCCGACGTGCAGCGCGAGCAGCGGCGCGGCCGTGTTGCCGGACGGGTTGGACGCGATGATCTCGTCCTTGCCGATGAGGGCCGCGGCTCCGAAGCCGAGGGCGATGGTCATCAGGTAGAAGGCGCCGATGATGCCGATCGCCCAGTTCACGGACTTACGGGCGGCCTTGGCGTTGGGCACGGTGTAGAAGCGGATCAGGATGTGCGGCAGGCCGGCCGTGCCGAGCACCAGGGCGATGCCCAGGGAGATGAAGTCCAGCTTGGAGGTGCCGGTCGCGCCGTACTGGAGGCCCGGCTCCAGGAAGGCGGAGCCCGCGCCGCTGTTCTCGGCGGCCTTGCCGAGCAGGTCGGAGATGTTGAAGTCGAACTTCAGCAGCACCAGGAAGGTGATCAGGATGGTGCCGCCGATCAGCAGCACGGCCTTGACCATCTGGACCCAGGTGGTGCCCTTCATGCCGCCGATGGTGACGTAGACGATCATCAGGACGCCGACGAGGGCGACGATGAGGATCTTGCCCGCGTCGGAGGTGATGCCGAGCAGCAGCGAGACGAGGACGCCCGCGCCGGCCATCTGGGCCAGCAGGTAGAAGATCGAGACGACGATCGTGGAGGTGCCCGCGGCGGTGCGCACGGGGCGCTGGCGCATGCGGTACGCGAGGACGTCGCCCATCGTGTAGCGGCCGGAGTTCCTCAGCGGCTCGGCCACCAGGAGCAGGGCCACCAGCCAGGCGACGAGGAAGCCGATCGAGTACAGGAAGCCGTCGTAGCCGAAGAGGGCGATGGCGCCGGCGATGCCGAGGAAGGACGCGGCCGACATGTAGTCGCCGGAGACGGCGAGGCCGTTCTGGAAGGCGCTGAACTGGCGGCCGCCCGCGTAGAAGTCCGCGGCGTCCTTGGTCTGGCGGCCGGCCCAGACGGTGATGAACAGCGTCGCGACGACGAAGACGGAGAAGAGCGTGATGATGAGCGGCCGGTGCTCGCTGGCCTCGTTGGCGGCCAGCTCGGCGGCGAAGACGGTCTGTGCGGGGCTCATGCGCCGCCCTCCATCCGGGACTTGATGGCCTCGGCCTTGGGGTCGAGCTTCGCGGCGGCGTGCCGCGAGTACCACCAGGCGATGAGGAACGTGGTGACGAACTGGGCGATGCCGAAGACGAACGCGACGTTGATGTTGCCGAAGAGCTTGGTGCCCATGAAGCCGCCGGCGTAGTTCGACAGCAGCACGTAGAGCAGGTACCAGGCGACGAAGGCGATCGTCAGCGGGAAGGCGAAGGAGCGGAAGGTGCGGCGCAGTTCGGCGAACTCCGCACTCTGCTGCACCTCGGAGAACTCCTCGGGGGACGGGAGTCGGTGTTCCTCTTTCGAGGGGGGCGGCGGTGCGTCGGTGGCCACGGAGTCTCCTCGTACGACGGACATGACGGCTTGGACCTCGGTGTTCTCACGGGGGCCTGATCGTGCTCGGGCTCCCTGTCCAACGACACGGCGCCCCAGGGGGCCCGGTTCAACACCCGTGGCACTTTCCCAAGTCACTTGAGGGAAGTCATTGCTGGCCAGGGACTTCGGGAGATAGCTTCGCCCTGCACCACTGCGTCATGTACCTGCCCGAGCACCACCTGTGTCTCGGGCCGGTCTCGTTTCCGGATGATGTGGAGACCCCATGATTCATCTGCCTTCCAGACGGCGGCCCGCTCCCGCCGTACCGGTCGTGCTGTCACCGACCGCGTCGCCCGGCCTCCCGTCGGGGCCCGCGGGGCCGGGGACGCGCTGCGCGCGGTGAAGCGTCCCGCTCCGCTCGTCCCTCCCTTCTCTCTCATGAACTGGAGACCTCGCACATGACAGCGCCTCACTCCCGTCACCGCCGCGCCGTCGCGATCCCGGCCGGCATGGCCCTGGCCACGGCCCTCGCCTTCCTGCCCAACATCCAGGCGTCCGCGGCCGAGGCCGCCCCGGTCGCCGCCGCCGACGCCGGCTCGCTCAGCTACGTCGTCAACGTCCAGCCGGGACACGGCCCTTCGGCGCAGGTGAAGCGGGCGATAGCCAAGGCCGGCGGCACGATCGTGACGTCGTACGACCGGATCGGCGTGATCATCGTCCACTCGGCGAACCCGGACTTCGCGAAGACCGTGCGCTCGGTGCGCGGCGTGCAGTCGGCCGGCGCGACGCGCACCGCGCCGCTGCCCTCGGCGGCGACGACCGACCTCGGCGCGCCGAAGGTGCTCACCGCGCAGGAGGCCGCCGCCGCGGAGGCGGCCGAGGGACAGGACCCGCTGGAGCCCCTCCAGTGGGACCTGCCGGCCATCAAGGCGGACAAGGCGCACGAGAAGTCGCTGGGCAGCAGCGAGGTGACCGTCGCGGTCATCGACACCGGCGTCGACGACACGCACCCGGACATCGCGCCGAACTTCGACCGGCGGGCCTCGGTCAACTGTGTGGCGGGCAAGCCGGACACCACCGACGGCGCCTGGCGGCCGAGCGCGGCGGAGAGCCCGCACGGCACGCACGTGGCCGGGGAGATCGCCGCCGCGAAGAACGGCGTCGGCATGACCGGCGTGGCGCCGGGCGTGAAGGTCGCGGGCATCAAGGTGTCCAACCCGGACGGCTTCTTCTACACCGAGGCCGTGGTCTGCGGCTTCATGTGGGCGGCCGAGCACGGCGTCGACGTGACCAACAACAGCTATTACACCGACCCGTGGTACTTCAACTGCAAGAACGACCCGGACCAGAAGGCGCTGGTCGAGGCCGTCTCGCGGGCCTCGCGTTACGCGGAGAAGAAGGGCGCGGTCAACGTCGCCGCGGCCGGCAACGAGAACTACGACCTCGCCTCCGACGAGATCCTCGACCCGACCTCTCCCAACGACTCCACGCCCGGTGACCGGGTGATCGACCCGTCGGAGTGCTACGACATCCCGACCCAGCTGCCGGGTGTCGTCACGGTCGCGGCGACCGGCGCCAAGGGTCTGAAGTCGTCCTTCTCCAACCACGGCCTGGGCGTCATCGACATCGCCGCGCCCGGCGGCGACTCGACGGCCTACCAGACCCCGGCGCCGCCGGCGACCAGCGGTCTGATCCTGGGCACGCTGCCCGGCGGCAAGTGGGGCTACATGGCCGGTACGTCGATGGCGTCGCCGCACGTCGCCGGTGTGGCCGCGCTGATCAAGTCGACGCACCCGCACGCCACCCCGGCGATGGTCAAGGCGCTGCTGTACGCGCAGGCCGACGCCACGCCGTGCACCAAGCCGTACGACATCGACGGTGACGGCAAGGTGGACGCGGTGTGCGAGGGGTCGAAGAACCGCAACGGCTTCTACGGCTGGGGCATGGCCGACGCGCTGGACGCGGTGCGCCGGTAGGCCGGTAGGCCGCTGGACGCGGGTGGCGGGGGCGGTGCCGTGGTGGCCGCCCCCGTCCGCCTTCCCGCGGCCGGTCGTTTTCCGGAACTTGCCCGGAACTGGGGACTTGGTGAAGATCCTGCGGTGACCTCCATACGTCCCCCGTCCCGGGCCACCCACGCCCGGCGTCCTTCGCGGCCCTCCGGTACCGGCCGGACCGTGGCCGTCCTCGTGCTGATGGCGCTCGGCGCGCTGATACCCCTGCTCGGCCCCACCCCCGCGCTGCACGGCACGGGTGAGGCCGAGGCGCCGGGCACCGGCGGCATCGCCCTGCTGCGCACGGTGCTGTTCGCCGCGTTGAGCGTTCCGCTCGGGGAACTCCTCGTGCACCGGCTCGCCCGGTCGCTGCCCGGCGCTCCCCCGGACCGGCCCCGCAGTTGGTCGGCGTACGCGGCGGCGGCCGGTCTCGTCGCCGCACTGGGGCTGGCCTCGGTGGTGGCCACGGGCAATCTGGTGCCGGGCTCGGCCGCCGACATCGACGTCGGCGGTCTCTACGAGTCCCGGGACGGCAGGCTCGCGCTCCTGGAGGTCAACGGGTTCCTCGCGGCCTGGCTGTGCGCCACCTCCCGCCGGCCGGCACTCCAGGTCTGGCCGCTGGCCGCGGTGATCGTCGCGGACGCGCTGCGGGCGCACCCCACGACCGAGTACAGCCCGCTGATCGGCTCCGGACTGACCCTCGTCCATCTGACCTGCGCCTCGCTGTGGGTGGGCGGCCTGCTGTACGCGCTGCGGGTCCTGCGACACTGGCGGGACGCGGAGGCGGGGCCCGCGCTGCTGGGTCTCTACGCGCGCGTGGCGGCCGTTCTGCTGGCCGCCCTCACGGCGACGGGGCTGTGCAGTTCGCTGCGCCGGATGCCGGCGGACACGATCCTGGAGCAGTTGACGGACACCGCGTACGGCAGGGTGCTGCTGGCCAAGGTGATCCTTGTGGCGGCCGTCGCCGCCCTCGCCCTGTGGGCCCGGGTGCGGCTGCGCCGCGCCGCCGACCCGCTGTCGGCCTGCTTCCCCGCGCGCGGGGAGGTCGTCGCCCTGGGTGTGGTGGTCGCGGTGTCGGGGCTGCTGACGGCGCTTCCGGTGCCGATCCGCTGGTGAGACCGGGCCGGTGGAGCCCTCGCCGCGCGTGGGCTGCGTCACACGCGGGGGACGCCGTCCGGGGTGCCGTGGGCGTGGCGCCGGTGCCTGCCGGCCGCCGGGGGCGGTCGAGGCCGGGGCAACGCTCGCCCGGCCGAGGGGACTTGACGGGGCGACGGCGCGCGGGGCGCGGCGGGGTACCTGCGGGACGGGACTGTCGGTCGTGGCCCGTATCCTCATGGACCATGCTCGAAGACCGCACGACCGCAGCGTCGTCCGCCACCGCCTGGCCGGCCGCGTATCCGCAGGGGTACGCGGTCGTCGACGTCGAGACCACCGGCCTGGCCCGCGACGACCGCATCATCTCGGCGGCCGTCTACCGGCTGGACGCGCGCGGAGAGGTCGAGGACCACTGGTACACGCTGGTCAATCCGGAGCGGGACCCGGGCCCGGTGTGGATACACGGGCTGACGAGCGAGGTGCTGGAGGGGGCGCCCCTGTTCCGGGACGTCGCCCAGGAGTTCGCGGCCCGGCTCGACGGGCGGGTGCTCGTCGCGCACAACGCCGTCTTCGACTGGCAGATGATCGCCCGGGAGTACGCGCGTGCCGAGGGCGCGGCCCCGGTGCGTCAACGGCTGTGCACCATCGCGCTCTCCAAGGAGCTGGCGCTGCCGCTGCCCAATCACAAGCTGGAGTCGCTGGCCGCGCACTTCGGCGTGGTGCAGCAGCGGGCGCACCACGCGCTGGACGACGCGCGCGTGCTGGCGGAGGCGTTCCGGCCGTGCCTGCGGGCCGCGGCGGCGGGCGGACTGCGGCTGCCGCTGCACGAGTGCCGCCCGCTGACGGAGTGGTCGGACCGCCCCGCGCCCCGCATCGGCCGGCAGGCGGGCTACGGCGGCTCCCGGGGGACCAGTTGGCGCCCCAGCCGCAGAAGGCCTGCGTGCCCCTATCCCAACCCGGGCCGGTACGAAGAGGGCAAACGCCTCAAGCAGGGCATGCGGGTCGCCTTCTCGGGTGACACCTCGATCGAGCGGGACCTGCTGGAGGACCGCGCGACCGAGGCCGGGCTGCACGTCGCCACCAGCCTGTCCCGGCTGACCAGCCTGCTGGTCACCAACGACCCGGACTCGGGCACCTCGAAGGTGGTCAAGGCCCGGCAGTACGGCACGCCGGTGGTGGACGAGGCGGCCTTCGGCCAGCTGCTGCGGGACGTGGAGCCGGCGGACGGGTGAGCCGCGCGTGAGCCGTACGGACGGGTGATTGCCGGGCGACTCGCCCGGCGCCCGCTCGCCCGGACCGCGGCGACGGCTCACCCTGTGGCGCATGGCCACATGCGAAGTCTGCGGCAACAACTACGGAATGACCTTCGAGGTCCACGCGCAGGGGGCGGTGCACGTCTTCGACTGCTTCTCCTGCGCGATCCACCGGATGGCCCCCATCTGCGAGCACTGCCGGGTGCAGATCATCGGCCAGGGCGTCGAGGTCGAGGGCCACTGGTACTGCGGCGCCCACTGCGCCCGCGCGGAGGGGAGGGCGGGCATCGTCGACAAGGTCTGAGACCGGACCCGCTCCCGGCGGCGCGGGGCCGCGGTCCTCGTCCGGCCCCACCGGCGAGGGCCGCATTCGGGCAAGGTACCGTCGATGCGTGTACCGCTTCCTGTTGTCCCGCCAGTGGGTGATCCTCACGCTGGTGGCCCTGCTGCTCATCCCGACGATGATCAAGCTGGGCTTCTGGCAGATGCACCGCTACGAGGAGCGCACCGCCCGGAACGACCTCGTCGCCGAGGCGCTCGGCGCGAAGCCGGTGCCCGTGGAGTCGCTGACCGCGCCAGGGAAGACGATCACCACGCGCGAGCGGTACCGCACGGTGACCGCGAAGGGCCGCTTCGACACGGACGACGAGGTCGTCGTCCGCCGGCGCACCAACGCCCAGGACAAGATCGGCTACCACGTCCTGACCCCGTTCGTCCTCGACGACGGCAAGGTCCTGCTCGTCAACCGGGGCTGGATCCCCGCGGACGGCCCCAGCCAGACCGAGTTCCCCGAGGTGCCCGCACCGCCCCGCGGCGAGATCACCGTCACCGGGCGGATGATGCCCGACGAGACGACCGCCGCGAGCGGCATCAAGGACCTCCAGGGCCTGCCCGACCGGCAGATCATGCTCATCGACAGCGAGCAGGAGGCCGCCCGCCTGGGCGCCCCGGTGCTCGGCGGATACGTCGTCCTGACGGCGCCCGAGGCCGAGGGCGGCGTCCCTGAGCCCATCGGCAAGCCCGGCAACGAGGACGCCGCGCTGAACTTCGCCTACGCCATCCAGTGGTGGCTGTTCTCCGCGGCCGTCCCGGTCGGCTGGTGGATCCTCGTCCGACGCGAGAAGCGTGACCGGGAGAACACCGGCGACGTGGAGACCGCGGAGGCGGAACCCGCCACCGTGTAGCGCGGCACCGCCCGGGCAGACGGACCCCGTGCACCCCCGTATCGAGGACTACGCGCTCATCGGCGACCAGCAGACCGCGGCCCTGGTCTCCACGGACGGCTCCGTGGACTGGCTGTGTCTGCCCCGCTTCGACTCCGCCGCCTGCTTCGCCAGACTGCTCGGCGACGAGGACAACGGCCACTGGCGCATCGCCCCCGTGGGTGCCGGGCGCTGCACCCGGCGCGCCTACCGCCCCGACACCCTCGTCCTGGACACCGAGTGGGAGACGGACGACGGCGCCGTCCGGGTCACCGACTTCATGCCCCAGCGCGACCGCGCCCCCGACCTGGTGCGCGTCGTGGAGGGCCTGCGCGGCGAGGTCACCGTGCACAGCGTGCTGCGGCTGCGCTTCGACTACGGCTCGGTCGTGCCGTGGGTGCGCCGGACCGACGGACACCGGGTGGCCGTCGCGGGGCCGGACTCCGCGTGGCTGCGCAGCGAGCCGGAGGTGCGCAGCTGGGGGCAGGACTTCGGGACCCACGCCGAGTTCACGGTCGCCGAGGGCGAGAAGGTCGCGTTCGTGCTCACCTGGCATCCCTCGCACGAGCCGCGCCCGCCCCTGATCGACCCGTACGAGTCGCTGGAGCACAGCGTCGAGGACTGGCGCGCCTGGGCCGCCCACTGCCGCTACGACGGCCCGCACCGGGACGCCGTGGTCCGTTCCCTGATCACGCTGAAGGCGCTCACCTACCGGCCGACCGGCGGCATCGTTGCCGCCGCCACCACCTCGCTGCCGGAGGAACCGGGCGGGGTGCGCAACTGGGACTACCGCTTCTGCTGGCTGCGCGACTCCACGCTCACCCTGGGCGCCCTGCTGTCGGCGGGGTATCTGGAGGAGGCCGAGGCCTGGCGCGACTGGCTGCTGCGCGCGGTCGCGGGAAACCCGGCCGACCTGCAGATCATGTACGGCCTGGCGGGCGAGCGCCGGCTGCCGGAGTCCGAACTGCCGTGGCTGTCGGGCTTCGCCGGGGCGACGCCCGTGCGGATCGGCAACGACGCCGTGAACCAGCTCCAGCTGGACGTGTACGGCGAGGTCATGGACTCCCTGTCGCTGGCCCGGCTCGCGGGCATGCACCCGCGGCCCCAGGTGTGGGAGCTCCAGTGCGCGCTGATGGACTTCCTGACCACGGTGTGGCGGCAGCCGGACGAAGGACTGTGGGAGGTGCGCGGCGGGCGCCGGCAGTTCGTGCACTCGAAGGTGATGACCTGGGTGGCCGCCGACCGGGCGGTGCGCACCCTGGAGGCGCACCCGGAGCTGGGCGGCGACCTGGACGGCTGGCGCGCGCTGCGCGAGGAGGTGCACCGGGAGGTGTGCGAGAAGGGCTACGACCCGGAGCGCGGCACCTTCACCCAGTCCTACGGCTCGGCGGAGCTGGACGCCGCGCTGCTCCTCCTCCCCCGGGTGGGCTTCCTGCCCGCGGACGATCCGCGCGTCGTCGGAACGGTCGACGCGATCGGCAAGGAACTGACCCGGGACGGCCTGGTGCGCCGCTACAGCACCGAGGGCCCGCCCGTGGACGGACTGCCGGGCGGCGAGGGCACGTTCCTGGTGTGCTCCTTCTGGTACGCCGACGCGCTGCACGCCACCGGCCGGACCGACGAGGCCCGGAGGCTGTTCGAGCGGCTGGTCGGGCTCGCCAACGACGTGGGGCTGCTGGCCGAGGAGTACGACCCGGTGGCGGGCCGCCAGCTGGGGAACTTCCCGCAGGCGTTCAGCCACATCGGCCTGGTGAACACCGCCCTCGCCCTGTTCGGGCAGGACGAGGCAGGATAGGGCCATGGATCTTGGACTGAAGGACCGGGTGTACGTCGTCACCGGAGCCACCCGTGGCCTGGGCCACGCCGCCGCGCGCGAGCTGGTCGCCGACGGCGCGAAGGTGGTCGTGACGGGGCGGGACGGGCAGAAGGCCGCGGACGCCGCGTCCGCGCTGGGACCGGACGCGGTGGGCGTGGCCGCCGACAACGCCGACCCCGAGGCCGCCGCACGGCTGGTCGCGACCGCCCGTGAGCGGTTCGGGCGCTTCGACGGCGTGCTGATCAGTGTGGGCGGACCGCCGCCCGGCTTCGTCGCCGACACCACCGACGAGCAGTGGCAGGCCGCCTTCGAGTCGGTGTTCCTCGGGGCGGTGCGGCTGGCCCGCACGGCCGCCGCCGAGCTGGACGACGGCGGCGTCATCGGCTTCGTACTGTCGGGTTCCGTGCACGAGCCGATCCCGGGCCTGACCATCTCCAACGGCCTGCGCCCGGGGCTGGCGGGCTTCGCCAAGTCCCTCGCCGACGAGCTGGGCCCGCGCGGCATCCGCGTCGTCGGGCTGCTGCCGGGCCGCATCGACACCGACCGGGTGCGCGAGCTGGACGCCCTGTCCGCCGACCCGGAGGCGACCAGGGCGGCGAGCGAGTCCCGCGTCCCGCTGCGCCGTTACGGCGCCCCGGAGGAGTTCGGCCGCGCGGCGGCGTTCCTGCTGTCGCCTGCGGCCTCGTACGTCACGGGCGTGATGCTGCCGGTGGACGGCGGCAGCCGGCACGGGTTCTAGGCGGCGGGCGGAGGCCGCTGTACCGGCGCGTGGTCGGTGCCGGTGCCCGGGCGGGGGCGGTCAGCTGACCCGTTCCGCGTGGTGCTTGACGCCGTGGAGGCGTACCTCCGCCGGGAGGGTGGCGAGGCCCGCCGAGTCCCGGGCGTGGGTGAGGGCGCGCGCGGTCAGGTCGTCCAGCGCGGTTCCGGGGTCCACGTGCGGGGCGAGCAGCAGCCGGACCCGGGCCCTCGGGGCGTCGCGCCGTCCGGTGAGCCGGACCTTGGCCCGCTCGACGCCGTCCACCCGGTCCGTCTCCTGGGTGAGGACGCCCTCCAGGGCCCGGCCGCGCAGCACCGCGCCCTCGCCGTCGCCGGTGTCGACGAGGACCTCGGAGAGCCGGCGGCGGCGCAGCACGGCGACGAGCCACCACAGGGCGAGCAGCAGCAGGACGGCGAGCGCGGCGATGACGACCGGCCACCACCAGCCGGCGTCCCGCCAGCGGGTCCGCTCGGCCTGACCGAGCAGCACGTCGTGCGGCCCCTGGTGCACCCACCAGGACGGCGGCGTGACGTCGAACGACACCGCGAGCACGGCCCCGCCCACGGCGATCAGCACCAGGCCCACGAGTCCCAGCAGCACCCGGTCGACGGTCCTGAGCACGGATCTCACCCCTTCCGTCCGGGCCGCGCCACCCGGACCGACACGGCGGGCGGCCGGGCGAGCCCCAGCCCGCGCACCGTGTCGTCGAGCACGCCGTCCAGGTCGGCTCGTACGTCGTCCAGTTCCCGGAAGTGTGCGAGCGCGCGCACCTTGGCCTTCCTGCGGCGCATCTTCACGCGCGCCGACTGCACGCCGGCGACCTCCACGGCCCGGTCGCGCAGCACCGCCGCGGCGGCGTCCCGGTGCAGTCCCGCGCGGACGTCCTGGTGGGTGCGCCGCATCGGCAGCACCTTGCGCAGGCCGGGCGTGACCGCCAGCACGAGCAGCCACAGCCCGAGGGCGGCGGCGACTCCGGCGCCGACCCGCACCCAGATGTCGTCGAGGGGCCGTTCGGCGAGCTGCTGGGCCAGATCCCGGCGCCAGCCGAGGGCGGAGCGGCCGGCGCGGACGGCGACGACGTCGTAGAGGAAGGCACCGGAGACGATCAGGAGCAGCAGGGCGACAATGCCCGCGGGGACACGGCGCGGGGACCAGAAGCGGCCGCGCGGTCCGCGCTCGCCCTCGGCCGGGGGCGGCGCCTGCGGCCCGGCGCCGCCCGCCTGATCGCCCGTCTTCTCCATGACGGGCAGGCGCTGCGTGCTGCCCTCGGAACCCTGGGGTTCGCTCATCGCGTCCTCCGCTGTCGCGCGCCGTACTCCGCCGCCAGATGCAGCCGCTCCACCTGGACGCCGACCTCCGGCACCGCCATTCCCGCCAACCCTCGTACCCGCTGGACGACTTGATGGCGCACCTGGCCGCAGCGGGCGCCGATGTCGCACGGGTAGTCGAGTTCGACGTGGACGCGGACGCGGGCGATGTCGTGGTGGACGACGACGGTGGCGTGCGGGCGTTCGGCGTCCGGATGGAGCACGCCGACCGCCTCGCGCGCCGCCTGGGCGGCGATCTTGGCGACGACCCGGTCGGCGATCCGCGTGGCCCCGCGTTCGCCCGCGGGAACCGGCGTCAGGGCTTCGCGGACCTCACCGGCCCCCTCGCTCACGCCGGTCACCGCCGTCGGTCGTCACGCGCGCGGAACAGGTCGCCGAGGTCCATGTCCCCCTCCAGGAACCGGCCGGCGACGAACCCGACGGCGCCCAGGGCCGCCACCAACAGGAAGGCTCCGAAACCCCCGAAGTACCCGGCGAATCCCAGCGCCATCCCGGCGATCATGCCGATCACCGCCATGCTCATGGTGCGCTCCCCTCAGTCCGTCGTCCCCGTCACCTGATCCGCGGCTCGGCCGGCTCCTCGTCCTCCTCGTCCGGCAGCTTGACGTCGCTGACCGCGATGTTGACCTCGACGACCTCGAGGCCGGTCATCCGCTCCACCGCCGCCACCACGTTCTCCCGTACGTCCCGGGCCACATCGCTGATCGACACGCCGTACTCGACGACGATCTCCAGATCGAGGGCGGTCTGCTTCTCGCCGACCTCGGCCTTCACCCCGCGTGTCACCGACTTGGACCCGCCGGGCACCCGGTCCCGCACGGCGCCGAAGGTGCGGGCCATGCCGCTGCCCAGGGCGTGCACACCCGCGACATCGCGTGCCGCCATTCCGGTGATCTTCTCCACGACGCCGTCGGCGATCGTGGTCCGGCCGCGGGTGCCGGGGTCGCCGCCGCCGCGCCGGACCGCCTGCGTCCTACCGGTGTCCGGCGTGTCCTTCTCCGTCAAGTCGCTCATGTCCGCACATCCCTTCGGTCGGCGTTCTTTCCCACCGTAAGCACGGTGACGCGATCGCGCGCCGGGGATGCGGCAGGCTGAAGGAATGACAACGCCTGATCGGTGGACGCGGACGGTACGGGAGCAGCTGGGGCTCGGCAGGCTGCTGCCCCTGGGCGGGCCGCGGGACGGAGCGTGGGTCGCCGAGTGCGCGGCACGGGAGGCGCTGCTGGCCGCGGTGCGGGACGTGCCGGGTGTGCGGCCCGGACGGCTGCGCATCGCCCTCGCCGACCCGCAGGAGACGTCGGAGCCGGTGGTACCGGCGCCGCCGAGCGGGCTGCCGCCCGGTCCGCTGCGGGTGACGGCCGACTTCGCGGCGTCGGCGGCGGAACCGCTGCCCGTGGCGGCCGAACGGCTGCGCACGGCGCTGGCCGAGGCGGCGACGCGGCGGATCGGTCTGGCGGTGACGGAAGTGGACCTGCGGGCGACGGACCTGCTCGAGGCGGCACCGGAGCCGGACCCCGGACCGGGGGCGGAGCAGGGCCCTGCGGGCGCGGACGCCCCCGTGGCCGACGTCGAGGCGGACGGCACCGACGAGGGCCGTGCGGCGGGCGCCGCGCTCGCGGTCCCCGGCGTGAGAGGGCTGAGCCGCACGCTGGGCCGTCCGGTGCACATCACGCGGCGGGACGCCGGGCGGGAGGCGGCCCTACCGCACCGCCACGTCCGGCTGGAACTGGCGGTCGACGCGGACCGCACGACCGCGGAGGTGGCCCGGCAGGTCAGGGCGGCGGTGGCCGGGACCCTGCCGGACCGCCCCACGGTGGCGGTCCTGGTGACGGCGATCGGCTGAAGGCCCGGCGGTGCCGCGCGGGGCGCACCGACGGGCCGGCTGCCGTGGGCCGGGCGCGGCGGACCGTTCCCCTGCGGGCCGGGTGGGCCGTCCCGCTGCGGGCCCGGGGGGCCGTTCCGCTGCGGGCCCGGGGTGCTGTTCCCTGCCGGGTAGCGCGGCCGTGCGGGGCGGCGGGGTGGTGCGGGGCGGCGGGGCCGGGGCCGTGACCCCGGTGAACCGTGCGGCGTCCCGTCGCCCGGGGCGACGGAAGGCCGTCCGGGGCGACGGACGGTCGACCGGGGCGACGGAAAGCCGTCCGGGGCGACGGAAGGTCGTTCGGGGCGGCCGCCGGAGGCTCAGTCTCCGAGGCCGGCGAGGTCGCGCAGGCGGCGGCCCTGGGCGGCGCGTTCCGCGACGCGCTGTGCCTCGTAGTCGCGGCTCTGGGCGCCCTGGAGCAGCGCCTTGGTCTCGACGACCGCGTCTCGCGGCGCGGACAGGATCGCGGACACCAGGTCGTGCACGGCGCCGTCGAGCTGGTCGCCGGGCACGGCGAGGTTGGCGAGGCCGGTGGTGACGGCCTCCTCGGCCGTGACGAAGCGCCCGGTCGCACAGATCTCCAGCGCGCGGGCGTACCCGACGAGGGACACCAGGGGGTGCGTGCCCGTCAGGTCCGGCACGAGGCCGAGGCTGGTCTCGCGCATGGCGAACTGCACGTCGTCCGCGACGACCCGCAGGTCACAGGCGAGGGCCAGCTGGAATCCGGCCCCGATGGCGTGCCCCTGCACGGCGGCGACGGACAGGATGTCGCTGCGCCGCCACCAGGTGAACGCCTCCTGGTACTCGGCGATGGTCCCGTCCAGCTCGGCGTCACCGCCCCGGGCGAGGTCGATGAACGACGGTTCGCCGTCGAAGCCCTCCGGGGTGAACGCCTGCCGGTCGAGGCCGGCCGAGAAGGACTTGCCCTCGGCGCGCAGCACGACGACCCGGACGGATCCCGGCAGCAGCCGGCCGGCCTCGGTGAGCGCCCGCCACAGAGCGGGGCTCTGCGCGTTGCGCTTGGCGGGGTTGGTCAGCGTCACCGTGGCGATGGCGTCGTCGACGGTGAGCCGCACGCCGTCCTTGTCCAGTACGGGACCGAGGTCGTGGGCGGGCGAAGCCATGGGGTGCCTCCGAAAGGTGCGGTCGTCGTCCCTGCCGTGCGCCGGCTGCCACGCCGTACCACGACAGAGCTAAGTGACTGCACAGTAACCACCCGGGCGGTCCGATGACCGACCGGGTGACCACCTTCACTTTCGGAGCCAGGGGGTCGCCCGGGGACGGATCAGGCCGATGGTTCGGCCTTCTTGCCCCGGGTCGCCCCGCCACGCCCTCGGAGCGTGACGCCCGACTCGCTGAGCATGCGGTGCACGAAGCCATACGAGCGGCCGGTTTCCTCGGCCAACGCCCGAATGCTCGCACCGGCGTCGTACTTCTTCTTCAGGTCTGCCGCGAGCTTGTCGCGCGCGGCGCCGGTAACCCGGCTGCCCTTCTTCAGAGTCTCGGCCACCCGTGCCTCCTCATGGGAAGTGCGCTCTGGTCTCCTCATGATCACCCCTCATGGGGCTCATGGCCACCCATTCGGCAAGGTCGATGAGACAAGGATGTGACGACAGGAGCGCGTCCCCACATACGGAATGAGGCGTTCCAAAGATTTCCGCGGCTACGACCGAACGGCTTCCCTGGCGAAATCGCAGGTCAGAAAGGCGACGCGGCCGGGGCCTCCACAATGGAGGTCCCGGCCGCGAAATCGATGTAGGACACACCTCGTGATGAGGAGATCTCACACAGATGGTGGATCACGGATCGGCCGAATGATCCATACCCAGTGGATCATCCATTCGGTCAAGCCAGGGCGACGAGGTCCGCGTAATCGGAGCCCCACAGGTCCTCGACGCCGTCCGGGAGCAGGATGATCCGCTCCGGCTGGAGCGCCTCGACGGCGCCCTCGTCGTGGGTGACGAGCACGACGGCGCCCTTGTAGGTGCGCAGCGCGCCGAGGATCTCCTCGCGGCTGGCCGGGTCGAGGTTGTTGGTCGGCTCGTCGAGCAGCAGCACGTTCGCCGAGGACACCACGAGGGTGGCCAGCGCGAGGCGGGTCTTCTCGCCGCCGGAGAGGACACCGGCCGGCTTGTCGACGTCGTCGCCGGAGAACAGGAACGAGCCGAGCACCTTGCGGACTTCCACGAGGTCCATGTCGGGCGCGGCGGAGCGCATGTTCTCCAGGACGGTGCGGTCGGGGTCGAGGGTCTCGTGCTCCTGCGCGTAGTAGCCGAGCTTGAGGCCGTGGCCCTCGCGGACCTCGCCGGTGTCGGGCTTCTCCACTCCGCCGAGCAGACGCAGCAGGGTCGTCTTGCCGGCGCCGTTGAGGCCGAGGATGACGACGCGGGAGCCCTTGTCGATGGCCAGGTCGACGTCGGTGAAGATCTCCAGGGAGCCGTACGACTTGGACAGGCCCTCGGCGGTCAGCGGGGTCTTGCCGCAGGGCGCGGGATCCGGGAAGCGGAGCTTGGCGACCTTGTCCGACTGGCGGACGGCCTCCAGGCCGGAGAGCAGCTTGTCGGCGCGGCGGGCCATGTTCTGCGCGGCGACCGTCTTGGTGGCCTTGGCGCGCATCTTGTCGGCCTGCGAGTGCAGGGCGGCGGCCTTCTTCTCGGCGTTGGCGCGCTCGCGCTTGCGGCGCTTCTCGTCGGCCTCGCGCTGCTGCTGGTAGAGCTTCCAGCCCATGTTGTAGACGTCGATCTGGGCGCGGTTGGCGTCCAGGTAGAAGACCTTGTTGACGACCGTCTCGACCAGGTCGACGTCGTGGGAGATCACGATGAAGCCGCCGCGGTAGGTCTTCAGGTAGTCGCGCAGCCACACGATCGAGTCGGCGTCGAGGTGGTTGGTCGGCTCGTCGAGCAGCAGGGTGTCCGCGTCGGAGAACAGGATGCGGGCCAGTTCGACGCGGCGGCGCTGACCGCCGGAGAGCGTGTGCAGGGGCTGTCCGAGCACGCGGTCGGGCAGGTTGAGCGCGGCGGCGATGGTGGCGGCCTCGGCCTCGGCGGCGTATCCGCCCTTGGTGAGGAACTCCGTCTCCTGGCGCTCGTACTGCCTCAGCGCCTTCTCCCGGGTGGCGCCCTGGCCGTTCGCGATGCGCTGCTCGTTCTCGCGCATCTTGCGGATCAGGGTGTCCAGGCCGCGGGCGGACAGGATGCGGTCGCGGGCCAGCACGTCGAGGTCGCCGGTGCGCGGGTCCTGCGGGAGGTAGCCGACCTCGCCGGAGCGGGTGACGGTGCCGCCGGCGGGGATGCCCTCGCCGGCCAGGACCTTGGTGAGGGTGGTCTTGCCGGCGCCGTTGCGGCCGACCAGGCCGATGCGGTCGCCCTTGGCGACGCGGAAGGTGGCGCTCTCGATGAGGACGCGGGCACCGGCGCGCAGCTCGATGCCGGAGGCGGAGATCACGGTCAGACTCCAGGGCGGGTGGTTGACGGGATGGGCGGCTGAGGACGTTTCCCGCCGTCTAATGCGCGAGGAGAATGGCCATGGGGCCAGTCTAACGGGGCCGTGCAACCACTTTTTCCGGGCGCCGGTCGGACGGATCTGCCGACGCCGGGCCGAGAGCGTCCCGCGGCCGGTCCGCGCGGCTTCCCGGCCGGCGGTCCCCGCGGCTCCCTGCCTGCGGTCCCCGCGGTCGCCCGTTCGGTGCTCCCCTGTTCGGAGGCGTGGGCCGGGGGCGCTGTCGGTGCGCGGTGCAAGACTGGGCGACGGGCCGGATACCGGGACGTTCCGGCATCCGGTCCCCCGCACCGGCTCACAAGGGAGTGATCGGCATGGCAGGCATGGACGGCGGCCGCCCGAGCGTCTACCCGACGCTGCTGTACGCGGACGCCAAGGCGGCGGTCCGCCAGCTCACACAGGCCTTCGGCTTCAGGGAACTGGCCGTGTACGAGGGCGAGGACGGCACGGTCGCGCACGCCGAGCTGGCCCAGGGCAACGGCGCGGTGATGCTCGGCTCCAAGGGCACGGGCAGCCGCTTCGACCAGGCGATGAAGAACGCCGGCACGACCGGGGTGTACGTCGTGGTGGACGACGTCGACGCCCACCACCGGCGGGCCGTGGAGCACGGCGCGGAGATCCTGATGCCCCCGACGGACCAGGACTACGGCTCGCGGGACTACATGGCCCGGGACCTCGAGGGCAACATCTGGAGCTTCGGGACCTACGCCCCCGAGATCCGGGGCTGACGCCCGCCGGGGGCGCGTTCAGCTGCCCCCCGTGTGCACCTGGAAGGCGGCCCGGCGTACGGCCTTGGCCAGGGCCGGGTCGGGGTGGGCGGCGGCGAGGGCGACCAGGACCTGCACGGTGCGCGGGTGCCCGACGGCGCGGACCTCGTCGAGGAGGGCCGGGACGGTGGGCTGCACCGCGGACTCCAGGTGCCGGACGAGCAGCGGGGCCTCGCCGTGGTCGGCGACGGCCGCGGCGGTGTCCACCCACAGCCAGGTGGCCTCCCGGCGGGTGAGGACCTCGTGGGCGTCCTCGGGGTCGGCGCCGTCGTGCTCGGCCAGCCACAGCAGGGCGTACGGGCGCAGCGTGGGCTCGTCGAGCACGGCGCGGACGTCCGGCTCGGCGGGGGCGCCGACGACGCGCAGCGCTTCGAAGGCGAGGCCGCGCAGCAGGGCGTCCTCGCCGCGGGCGGCGCCGAGCAGTTCGGCGACTGCGCTGCCGACGGGGCGGGCGGCGAGCCATGCGCGGTACTCGGCGCGGGCGGCGTTCGGGCGGAGCCGGGCGCAGCCGCGGAGCATGGCCTCGGCCGACTGCTCGATGTTCCCGGCGGGGCTCTGCGCGGCCACGCAGATCTGCTCCAGTTTTACCCAGACCGCCCAGCTGCCCAGCGGGGTCAGCGTGGCGTGGCCGTCGCCGCAGGTGAGGGCGCCGACGGAGGCCAGGGCGTGCAGGGCCCAGTCGAGCAGCGGCGCGAGCGGGGCGTCGGCGGCGCCGCCCGCGGTCTGCTCGGGCTGCGGGGCTTCGGGGGTGCCCGGTTCGAGCCGGGGGCCGTAGGGGACCTCGCAGCGCTCGGTGCGCAGTTCGGTGACGCGCTGCTCCAGCAGGTCCAGGAGCTGGGCGACGGGCACCGGTCCGGCGGACAGCTGGAGGAAGGAGAGCACCTGGGGCATCGCGGAGACGGCCTCGGCGACGGCGGCGGGCTCGTGGCCGTCGGGCTCGGGGTGGGCCAGCGACCAGGCGTCGAAGAGGGCGACCCAGCCGCGCAGGACGGCGCTGTCGTCGCGGTTCCAGGCACGCAGGCGCCAGCCCGGGCGGGCGGTGCCGCCGTGGACCTCGATGAGCCCGGCGAGGCGGGCGGTGTCCCAGTGGGCGCGGACCTCGGCCACGGTCAGGCCCAGCTCGCGGGCCGCGTGTTCGGCGGTCGCGTCGGAGAGGGTGGCCTTGCCGTCGGCGGTCGCGCTGCCGCGGCCGGGGCCGAGGGCGGCGTCGGCCCAGCGGGCGATGCGGGCGGCGTCGGCCAGGCCGGAGCGTGCCATTCGGGCCAGTTCCGACCGGGCCGGTGTGCCCTCGGGGGGGCGCGGTGCGGCGCGGTGCGGGCGGCGCTGGTTCATCGCTCTGGGGGCGGCGGCCAGGGGTCGCGGACGGACGAGTCGAAGCCTGGAGTCGCGCGGGATACGGGACGTCACGGGTGCAGTCTTCCGGTTGACGGTCCGAAAACCCAAACGGAATGCCCGGGGCGGCGCCGGGGACCGCCGGCGCGGGGCCTCGACAGGCGGCCGGGGCGGGAGATCCGGCCATCGGTACGGCCTTGAACGGAACCTGGCCGGTACGCGCTCCGGCGGCTCCCGGCGGGGTCCCGCCGGGAGCCCGCCGTGGTCACACGAGGGGGGTCATGAAGCGGCGCACGGTCTCCTGGTAGGAGTCGGGGTCGGCGTTCCACATGGCGGCGTGCGGGGCGTCGCGGACGGTGTGGAGGGAGACCAGACGCGGGTGGGCGTCGGCGAAGCGGCGGGTGTACGCCCAGGGGGCGACGGTGTCGTCCGGGCCGTGGAAGACGAGGGCCGGCACCGTGAGGGTCTCGCGGACGGCCTGGTCGGCGGTGCCGTCGGCGCCCAGCCCGGCGCGGCCCTGCGCGGCGCGGACCGCGAGCGGCAGCAGCGGGCCGGGGGTGCGGCGGGCGGCGGCCAGGGCGCGCAGGGTGGCCTCCCAGTCGAGCACCGGGGAGTCCAGGACGAGCCCCGCGATGCGGTCGCGGGCGGCGGAGCGCGCGGCGGTGTACAGGGCCATGGTGGCGCCGGTGGACCAGCCGAGCAGGACGATCTGGCGGGCGCCGTGGTCGAGGGCGTAGTGGACGGCGGCGTCCACGTCGCGCCACTCGGTCTCGCCGAAGTGGTGCAGGCCGTCGGGTGAGGGCGGGGCGCCGGCGTCGCCGCGGTAGGCGAGGGCGAGCACCGGGACGTGCCGGCCGTGCAGGGGGGCCATGAGGTTCAGGGCGTGTTCGCGGGTGGCGCCCAGGCCGTGCACGGCGATCACCCAGGTGGGGCGGGCACCCGGCACGAACCAGGCCGGGAGCGGGCCGAGTTCCCCGGGGACGTCGACGTCGGTGTGGTCCAGGCCGAGGGCGGTGCCGGGGGTGCCCACGTACAGGTTGGGGGTGAGCCAGGCCCGGTCGCCGGTCTCGAAGGTGCCGTGGGTGACGCCTTCGAGGCGGCGTACGACGGTGTCGGCGCCGTGCTGGGCGGTGCTCAGGACCGGACCGACGACCGCGTGGGACCCGTCGCCCGCGAGGCCGTAGCGGCCGGGGCGCAGTGCGGCCAGGTCCCGGGTGAGGGTGATCTGTCCGGCGGCGGTCCCGTGCACGGTGAGCCGGGGTTCGGTGGGCAGGGGCCGGCCGGGGGGCGCCTTGAGCGCGGCGTCGCTGGCCAGTCGGCCGGCGGCGACGCTCGCTGCGCCGGCCGCCGCCAGGGCTGCGGTGACTGCGGCGGCCGTTGCTGTGACAGTGCGCATGGGGCCAGTCTCCCGGTGGACTCCGTGGGCGGCCAGCGGACGGACGACACGGAGTGACGACGCCCGGCCGGTCCGAGGGGGTGGGCCGGCTCGCCTGCCGGTACCCCGGAAATCGCTCCGTAAGCCCGGGTCACGCTCCGTGACTGGCCCCGCGTCGCCCGCGCGGACTTCTTCCGTCCGCCGCCGGCTCGCCGTCCCGGGCTCGCGTCGAGGGCGCCGGCCACCACGGACCGCCGCCCCGGCCTGCCGGGCGGAATGCACGGGTCCTGCCGGACGGCCGGTGTCCGGCCTGATCAGCCGGCGGTACCCACCACCCGGCGTACGTCACCCAGCGTCACCACAGCTCGCCGTCACCCCCGTTGGCCGTAGCCGCGCAGGCGTTCCGCCGCCTCCTCCAGCTGGGCCGGGGTCAGCAGGGACGGGGTGTGGCCCGGGACCGCGGCGGCCGTCAGCCACAGGCGGCACATCCACTCCAGCTGGGCGGTGCGGTCGTAGGCCTGGTCGAGGGTGGCGCCGTAGGTGATCGTGCCGTGGTTGCGCAGGAGGCAGCCGGTGCGGTCGGTGAGGGCGGCCAGCATGCCGCGGGCGAGTGCGTCGGTGCCGTAGGCCGCGTACGGGGCGACCCGCACGGGCCCGCCGAGCGCGGCGGCCATGTAGTGGACGGGCGGCAGCTCGGGAACGAGCAGCGAGACCGCCGTCGCGTGCACGGCGTGGGTGTGGACGACGGCCCGGGCGTCGGTCGTGCGGTACACCGCGAGGTGCATGGGCAGCTCGCTGGTGGGGACCAGCGCTCCGAGGACCTGCCGGCCGTCGAGGTCGACGCCGGTCACGTCGCCGGGGGCCAGACGGTCGTAGGGCACACCCGAAGGGGTGACCAGCACCGTGTCGCCGACCCGCACCGAGACATTGCCCGAGGTGCCGACCACCAGCCCGTCGGCGACCGTCCGCCGGGCCGTCGCGACGAGCGCCTCCCATGCCTCCGACTCCTCCGCGGACACCCGTCCGACCCGCGATTGCGTCACAGTCCACGCCTCCCGTCGGGCGTCCGGCACGCCCCTCGCCGCGCCGAGGTCCGGCGTCCCGCGGCGATCCTGCCAGGCATGTCTCCGGAGAGCGCCGACGCGGGCACGCAGCGCAGGCGTTCATGGAGGTCACGACCCCGTTTCCGGTCACCGTCAAGCCCGGTCCAGTTCATCTTCCGTTCACTCTGGTTACCTACGTTCGACGCGCCAATGACCTCGAACGATTGCCTGGGTAAATGGAAAGCTTCTCGCTGATCCTCGCGATTGTGGTGGTGACCGCACTCGCGTTCGATTTCACGAACGGTTTCCACGACACCGCGAACGCGATGGCAACGACCATTTCGACCGGTGCACTCAAACCCAAGGTCGCGGTGGCCATGTCCGCCGTGCTGAACCTTGTGGGCGCCTTCCTCTCGGTGGAGGTCGCCAACACGATCTCCAAGGGTCTCGTGGACGAGACCGGTATCCGTCCCGAGGTCATCTTCGCCGCGTTGGTCGGCGCGATCCTCTGGAACCTGCTGACCTGGCTGGTCGGACTTCCGTCCAGCTCCTCGCACGCCCTCATGGGCGGTCTGATCGGCGCGGCCGTCGCCTCGGCGGGCATCGGCGCCGTCCACGGCGACGTGCTCGTCACCAAGGTGCTCCTGCCGGCCGTCGCCGCCCCGATCGTCGCGGGTGTCGCCGCGATGCTGGCCACCCGGCTGACGTACAGGCTCGGCCGCAAGGCCGACGGCAAGGCCGCGGAGAAGGGCTACCGCGCCGGGCAGATCGCCTCGGCGGGCCTGGTCTCGCTCGCCCACGGCACCAACGACGCCCAGAAGACGATGGGCATCATCACCCTCGCCCTGATCGCCGGCGGCGCCCTCGCCCCCGGCTCGAACCCGCCCGTGTGGGTCATCCTCTCCGCCGGCCTGGCCATCGCGCTCGGCACCTACCTCGGCGGCTGGCGCATCATCCGCACCATGGGCAAGGGCCTGACCGATCTCCAGCCGCAGCAGGGCTTCGCCGCCCAGACCAGCGCCGCCACGGTCATCCTGGCCTCCTCCCACCTCGGCTTCTCCCTCTCCACCACGCACTCGGTCTCCGGCTCGGTCATGGGCGCGGGCCTCGGCCGCAAGGGCGGCGTGGTCCGCTGGTCCACGGCCACCCGGATGTTCGTCGCCTGGGGCCTGACCCTGCCGGCCGCGGCCCTGGTCGCCGCGCTCGCCGAGTGGGTCTGCGGCTTCGGTGACGGGGGCACGGCACTCGTCGCGGTCTTCCTCGTCGCCTCCAGCTTCGCGATCTGGCGGATCTCCCGGCGCGAGGTCGTCGACCACACCAACGTCAACGGCGGCGACGGCGAGCCGGAGCCCGAGCCGGCCGGCGTGGTGACCACGGCGATGGCCGCCGTGACCCCGCCGCCGGCGGGCGTGAGCGAGGAGCTCACCGCCACCGTCGCGGCCCCGGCCGCCACCGCCGACGCCAAGACCCCGTCGGCCGCCACCACCGTCTGAGCCCGCGTCCGGGTACGAAGGAAGAGAACCGCCATGACTATCGACTGGGCAGCCCTCGGCTCCGTCTTCGGGGTCAGTCTCGTGGCCACCGTGGCTCTCGTGGCCCTGTTCACCCTCGGCATCGCCGGTCTCTCCCGCCAGGAGCGGGCCGCCGCCCAGGGCGGTTCCGCGGCCCTCGCGGTCACCGGCGCCTACGCCTGCTTCGCGGCCTGCGCGGCGGCGGTGGCGTACGGGATCTATCTGATCGTCGCCTGATCGCCGGGCGCACACCGTGCGCGGGGCGCGGGACGGATTCCACCGTCCCGCGCCCCGCGCTTTTTTCCGTGCCGGCGCACGCCACCCGTGTGTGGGCCTCCGCACACTCCCCCGCCGCAGGTCAACAGCAAGTTGACGGGTGTTCGCGGGCCGTGGTGGACTTCCGGAGCCATTACGGCGGCAGGAGAGGAAGCCGGTGCGATTCCGGCGCGGTCCCGCCACTGTCACCGGGGCGGTACGCAGGTACCGGCCCGGGAGCCAGGAACTCTCACCGCCGATCTCGTCGAACCAGGGCGTGGACACCCTGAGTGAGGACATATCGCCATGCGCGGCTGCCGTTCCAGGCTCACCGAAGACGCACTTCTGCTGTCCCTTCCCACGGCGGGCTGAGCCGTGCGCGCCGAACGCGTCTTCGCGTACGGTGCCGCCGCCGGCCTTCTCGGCGACCTCCTCCTCGGCGATCCGCGCCGCGGACACCCGGTCGCCGCGTTCGGCCGTGCCGCGGGCGCCGTGGAACGGGTGCTGTGGCGTGACCACCGGGGCCGGGGCGCCCTGCACACCCTCGTGTGCGCCGGTGGCGCCGCCGCCCTCGGCACCGCCGCCGCACGTGCCGTACGCCGCTCCCCCGCCGCCTCCGTCGCGCTGACCGGCGCCGCCACCTGGGCCGTAGTCGGCGGCACCTCGCTGGCCCGCGAGGCGCGTGCCGTCGGCCGTGCGCTGGAGGCCGGGGACGTCGAGGCGGCCCGGGCCCGGCTGCCGCACCTGTGCGGGCGGGACCCGCAGGCGCTGGACGCCGACGGCATCGCCCGGGCCGTCGTGGAGTCCGTCGCCGAGAACACCTCCGACGCGGTCGTGGGCGCCCTGGTGTGGGGCGCGGTCGCGGGAGTGCCGGGGCTGCTCGGCTTCCGGGCCGTGAACACGCTGGACGCCATGGTCGGCCACAAGTCCCCCCGCTACCGGCGGTTCGGCTGGGCCTCGGCCCGGCTCGACGACCTCGCGGGCTGGCCGGGCGCCCGGCTGACCGCCGTCCTGGCCACCGTGGCCGGCGGCGATCCGCGGGGCGCCGTGCGTGCCTGGCGGGCCGACGCCGGGCGGCACCCGAGCCCCAACGCCGGGCCCGTGGAGGCGTCGTTCGCGGGCGCCCTGGGTGTGCGGCTCGGCGGGACGCTCTCGTACGGCGGCCGGGTCGAACACCGGCCGGTCCTCAACGGGGCGGCGGGGCGCGCCGTCCGGGCCGGCGGCGGCGACATCGAGCGGGCGGTACGGCTGTCCCGGCGCGTGAGCTGGCTGGCGCTGGGCGCCTGTGCGGGCGCGCGGCTGCTCGTCCGCGGAGTCACTGGGAAGGGACGTACGTCATGAGCGGTGGCCTCCTCGTCGCCGGCACCACCTCCGACGCCGGCAAGAGCGTCGTCACCGCCGGGATCTGCCGCTGGCTGGTGCGCCAGGGCGTGAAGGTGGCGCCGTTCAAGGCGCAGAACATGTCCCTCAACTCGTTCGTGACGCGCGAGGGCGCCGAGATCGGGCGGGCGCAGGCGATGCAGGCCCAGGCCTGCCGGGTCGAGCCGACCGCGCTGATGAACCCGGTGCTGCTCAAGCCGGGCGGCGAGCAGAGCAGCCAGGTCGTGCTGCTCGGCAGACCGGTCGGCGAGATGAGCGCCCGCGGCTACCACGGCGGACGCCAGCAGCGGCTGCTCGGCACGGTGCTCGGCTGCCTGGCCGAGCTGCGGGGCGCGTACGACGCGGTGATCTGCGAGGGGGCGGGCAGCCCGGCCGAGATCAACCTGCGCCGGACCGACATCGTGAACATGGGGATCGCCCGGGGCGCCGGGCTCCCCGTCCTGGTCGTCGGCGACATCGACCGCGGGGGCGTCTTCGCGTCCTTCTTCGGCACGGTGGCGCTGCTCTCCCCCGAGGACCAGGCGCTGGTCGCCGGGTTCCTCGTGAACAAGTTCCGGGGCGACGTGTCGCTGCTGGAGCCGGGTCTGGAGATGCTGCACGGCCTCACCGGACGGCGGACGTACGGTGTGCTGCCGTTCCGGCACGGGCTCGGCATCGACGAGGAGGACGGCCTGCGCGTGTCCCTGCGCGGGACCGTGCGGGAGTCGGTCGTCGCGCCCCCCGTCGGCGAGGACGTCCTGCGGATCGCCGTGTGCGCGGTCCCGCTGATGTCCAACTTCACGGACGTGGACGCGCTCGCCGCCGAACCCGGTGTCGTGGTGCGGTTCGTGGACCGGCCGGAGGAGCTGGCCGACGCGGACCTCGTCATCGTCCCGGGGACGCGCGGCACCGTCCGGGCGCTGGAGTGGCTGCGGGAGCGCGGCCTCGCCGACGCGCTCGCCCGCAGGGCCGCCGAGGGCCGCCCCGTGCTCGGCATCTGCGGCGGCTTCCAGCTCCTCGGCGAGCACATCGAGGACGACGTCGAGTCCCGCGCCGGGCACGTCGACGGGCTCGGACTGCTGCCCGTGCGGGTGCGGTTCGCCCGCGAGAAGACCCTCACGCGGCCCGTCGGCGAGGCCCTCGGCGAGCCGGTCGAGGGGTACGAGATCCACCACGGGGTCGCTGAAGTGACCGGCGGGGACGCCTTCCTGGACGGCTGCCGGGTCGGCCAGACCTGGGGAACGCACTGGCACGGCTCGCTGGAGTCGGACGGCTTCCGGCGGGCGTTCCTGCGCGAGGTGGCCGCCGCCGCGGGCCGTCGCTTCGTGCCGGCCCCCGACACCTCGTTCGCCGCGCTGCGCGAGGAGCAGCTCGACCGGCTCGGCGACCTGATCGAACAGCACGCGGACACCGACGCGCTGTGGCGGCTCATCGAGTCCGGCGCGCCACAAGGACTGCCCTTCATTCCACCGGGAGCGCCCGCATGAGCACAGTGTTGTTGTTGTCGACCGCCGACACGGACCTGCTGGCGGCCCGCGCGTCGGACGCCGCCTACCGGATCGGCAACCCGACCCGGGTCGACGTACGGGAGGACCTGCCGGGCCTGGTCGAGGGCGCGGACGTCGCCGTCGTCCGCCTGCTCGGCGGCAAGCGCGCCTGGGAGGACGGGCTCGCCGCGCTGAAGGCGGCCGGGATCCCGACCGTGCTGCTCGGCGGCGAGAGCGTGCCGGACGCGGAGCTGATGGCCGAGTCGTCGGTGCCGGCCGGCGTCGTGGCGGAGGCGCTGCGCTACCTCGTCGAGGGCGGGCCGGACAACCTCACCCAGCTCGCGCGCTTCCTCTCCGACACGGTGCTGCTGACCGGCGAGGGCTTCGACGAGCCGCGGAGGATGCCGGAGTACGGGCTCCACGGCGAACGGCGGTTCACCGAGGGCCGCCCGACGGTCGGCGTGCTCTTCTACCGCGCCCACCAACTGAGCGGCAACACCGCCTTCGTGGACACCCTGTGCGACGCGATCGAGGCGCACGGCGCCAACGCGCTGCCGGTGTACTGCGGTTCGCTGCGCGGCGCGGACGCCGGGCTGTACGAGCTGCTGGGCCGGGCCGACGCCCTGATCGCCACCGTCCTCGCGGCGGGCGGCACCCACGCCTCGCAGGCGTCCGCGGGCGGCGACCAGGAAGCCTGGGACATCGGCGCGCTCGCCGACCTGAACGTGCCGGTGCTGCAGGGACTCTGCCTCACCTCCTCCCGCGCCGCGTGGGAGGAGTCCGACGCGGCGCTGTCCCCCATGGACGCGGCGATGCAGGTAGCGATCCCGGAGTTCGACGGGCGTCTGGTCACGGTGCCGTTCTCCTTCAAGGAGAAGGGTCCGGACGAGGTGCCGGTGTACGTCGCCGACCCCGAGCGCGCCGGACGGGTCGCCGGTATCGCCGTACGGCACGCGGTGCTGGGGCACAAGGCGAACGCCGACAAGAAGCTCGCGCTGGTCTTCACCGCGTATCCGACGAAGCACTCCCGCGTCGGCAACGCGGTGGGGCTCGACACCCCGGCGTCCGCCGTCCGGGTCCTCGACGCGCTGCGGGACGCGGGGTACGGGGTCACCGGGTACCCCTCCGGCGGCGACGAGCTGATCCACCGTCTGATCGAGGCCGGCGGTCACGACGTCGAGTGGCTGACGGAGGACCAGCTGGCCGCGGCGCCCGCGCGGGTGCCGCTCGCCGACTACCGGGCGTGGTTCGAGAAGCTGGACCCGGAGCTGCGGGACGGGATGCGGGAAGCGTGGGGCGAGCCGCCGGGTTCGCTGTACGTCGACGGGGACGACATCGTGCTCGCGTCGCTGCAGTTCGGGAACGTCGTGGTCATGATCCAGCCGCCGCGCGGCTTCGGCGAGAACCCGATCGCGATCTACCACGACCCGGACATGCCGCCGTCGCACCACTACATGGCGGCGTACCGGTGGCTGGAGAACAGTTTCGGCGCCGACGCGATCGTGCACATGGGCAAGCACGGCACGATGGAGTGGCTGCCGGGCAAGGGACTGGGCCTGAGCGCGGGGTGCGCGCCGGACGCCGTGCTCGGCGACCTGCCGCTGATCTACCCGTTCATCGTCAACGACCCCGGCGAGGGCACCCAGGCCAAGCGGCGCGGACACGCGACCGTGGTCGACCACCTCGTGCCGCCGATGGCGCGCGCCGACACCTACGGCGACCTGGCCAAGCTGGAGCAGCTGCTCGACGAGTACGCGCTCGTCTCCGACCTGGACCCGACGAAGGCCCCGGCGGTCCGCGCGCAGATCTGGACGCTGGTCAAGGCCGCCGAGCTCCACCACGACCTGCACGTGGACGACCAGCCGGACGACGACGACTTCGACGAGTTCGTCATGCACATCGACGGCTATCTGTGCGAGATCAAGGACGTGCAGATCAGGGACGGCCTGCACATCCTCGGTGGCGGCCCGGTGGGCGAGCCGCGGGTGAATCTGGTGCTGGCTGTGCTGCGCGCCTCGCAGGTCTGGGGCGGGCAGGCGAACGCCCTGCCGGGGCTGCGCGCGACGCTGGCTGCGCATTTCGGCCTGGTCGAGAAGGAACTGCTGGCCGAGCCGGGCGCCCCGGTCAAGGTGCCGGTGGAGCTGACGGACCTGGTGGACGGACCGGCGCGGTCGGCCGCCGACGCGATCGACCTGCTGGAGCAGCTGTGCCGACGGTTCGCGGAGGGCATGGAGTCCCGGGACTGGGACACCGCGGCGGTGCCGGGGCTGGTGCGGGAGGTGGTCGGCGCCGAACTGCCCGACGCGGTCGCGGTGCTGGAGTTCGCCTGCACCGAGGTCGTGCCGCGGCTCGCCCGGACGACGGACGAGATCGGGCACATCCTGCGGGCCCTGGACGGCGGTTACGTCCCGGCCGGGCCGTCCGGTTCACCGACCCGCGGCCTGGTCAACGTGCTGCCGACCGGCCGGAACTTCTACTCCGTCGACCCCAAGGCGATCCCGTCCCGGCTGAGCTGGGAGGTCGGTCAGTCGCTGGCGGACTCGCTGGTGCAGCGGTACGTGCAGGACACGGGTGAGTACCCGAAGTCCGTCGGCCTGACGGTGTGGGGCACATCCGCGATGCGCACCCAGGGCGACGACATCGCCGAGATCCTGGCGCTGCTGGGCTGCCGTCCGGTGTGGGACGACGCGTCGCGCCGGGTGACGGGCTTCGAGGTGGTGCCGTTGGCGGAATTGGGTCGGCCGCGCGTGGACGTCACGGTGCGCATCTCGGGCTTCTTCCGGGACGCGTTCCCGCACGTCGTGGGGCTGATCGACGACGCGGTGCGGGCGGTGGCGGAGCTGGACGAGCCCGCCTCGCAGAACTTCGTCCGCGCCCACGCCGACGAGGACACCGCGGAGCACGGCGACCGACGGCGCGCGACGGCGCGTATCTTCGGCTCCAAGCCGGGCGCGTACGGCGCGGGTCTGCTGCCGCTGATCGACGCACGGAACTGGCGCAGCGACGCGGACCTGGCCGAGGTGTACGCGGTGTGGGGCGGCTACGCCTACGGCCGCGGGCTCGACGGGCGGGCGGCGCGCGGGGACATGGAGACGGCGTTCCGGCGGATCGCGGTGGCGGCGAAGAATGTCGATACGCGTGAGCATGACATCGCCGATGCGGACGACTACTTCCAGTACCACGGCGGCATGGTGGCGATGGTGCGGCATCTGACGGGCGAGTCGCCCGAGGCGTACGTCGGCGACTCGGCGACACCGGACCAGGTCAAGACCAGGACGCTGAGCGAAGAGACCCACCGCGTCTTCCGGGCGCGGGTGGTCAACCCGCGCTGGATGAGCGCCATGAGAAGGCACGGCTATAAGGGCGCCTTCGAGATGGCTGCCACCGTGGACTATCTCTTCGGCTACGACGCCACAGCCGGGGTGGTGGACGACTGGATGTACGAGAAGTTGTCCGCCGAGTACGTGTTCTCGCCGGAGAACCAGGAATTCATGAGGAAGTCCAACCCGTGGGCGTTGAGGGGCATCACGGAGCGGCTGCTGGAAGCGGCAGACCGCGGGCTGTGGGCGGAGCCTGACCAGGAAACCCTGGACCGGCTCCGGGCGACCTACCTCGAGCTTGAGGGAGATCTGGAGGGAGAGGAGTGACGCTCCCCGATATCCCCGCGAGTGCGGGGAGCAATGCGCGTCCGCCAGAAGGCCAGGCTCCAAGGCCGGAACATCCCCGCGACGCCGGGGAGCATGTCGCGATTCTCGCAAGTCTGCGCATGGAGACCGAGTTGTTCTGGCAGGAAACACCCGGAGGAGTGAGCAACGCATGAGCACGCCCTACCCCTTCACCGCCGTGGTCGGCCAGGAGAACTTGAGCTTGGCGCTTCTTCTCAACGCGGTGAGTCCATCGATCGGCGGTGTCCTTGTACGAGGTGAGAAGGGCACCGCGAAGAGCACCGCCGTACGCGCCCTGTCTTCGCTGCTTCCCGAAGTAGACATCGTCTCCAGGTGCCGGTTCTCCTGCGCCCCCGACTCCCCTGACCCCGCATGCCCCGACGGACCGCACCGGCCTGGTGGGTTCGAGTCGCGGCCCGCTCGAATGGTCGAGCTGCCCGTCGGCGCCTCCGAGGACCGGCTCGTCGGAGCCCTTGACATCGAGCGAGTTCTCACCGAGGGCGTGAAGAGCTTCGAGCCGGGTCTTCTGGCTCAAGCGCACCGCGGGATCCTGTACGTCGACGAGGTCAATCTCCTGCACGACCACTTGGTCGACCTCCTGCTCGACGCCGCCGCCATGGGCGCCTCCTACGTCGAGCGTGAGGGTGTGTCCGTGCGGCACGCCGCTCGATTCCTGCTGGTCGGGACCATGAATCCCGAGGAAGGCGAATTGCGGCCCCAGCTGTTGGACCGGTTCGGGCTCACCGTCGAGGTCGCCGCCTCCCGCGAGCCGGATCAGCGGGTGGAGGTCGTGCGGCGCCGGCTGGCGTACGACGACGATCCGGCCGCCTTCGCCGCGCGCTGGGCCGACGAGGAGGCCGCCGTACGGGCGCGGATCGTGGCGGCGCGGGAGCTTCTGCCGTCGGTGCGGCTGAGCGACGGGGCGTTGCGGCAGATCGCGGCGACTTGTGCGGCCTTCGAGGTGGACGGCATGCGGGCCGACATCGTGATGGCGCGGACGGCGACCGCGCTGGCCGCGTGGGCCGGGCGGACCGACGTACTGGCCGAGGATGTGCGGCAGGCCGCCTTGCTGGCGCTGCCTCATCGGCGGCGGCGGAATCCCTTCGACGCGCCGGGGCTCGACGAGGACAAGCTGGACGAGACGCTGGAGGAGTTCGGCGGGCAGGGCGAGGACGGGGACGACGACGATCCGGACCCGGGTCCCGGCGGTGGTCCCGGCGACCGGCAGCCCGAGCCCGATGACACCCCGCAGGGCGACGGTGACACCGCCGCGCGGCCCGAGGCCGGTGAGGGCGGGGAGCCGCAGGCGTCCGGAGGCGGTGCCGGTGAGCAGTCGCCCGTGCGGGCCGCCGAGCCTTTCCGCACGAAGGTGCTGAGCGTGCCCGGGCTGGGCGAGGGTGCCGCCGGGCGGCGTTCACGGGCGCGGACCGAGCACGGGCGGACCACCGGGGCCCGGCGTCCGCAGGGTGCGCTGACCAAGCTGCACCTCGCGGCGACCGTGCAGGCCGCCGCTCCGCACCAGCGGGCGCGGGGGCGCAGCGGGCCGGGGCTGGTGGTGCGGCGGGACGATCTGCGGCAGGCGACGCGGGAGGGGCGGGAGTCGAACCTCGTCCTCTTCGTTGTGGACGCCTCCGGTTCGATGGCCGCGCGGCAGCGGATGAGTGCCGTCAAGGGTGCCGTGCTGTCGCTGCTGCTGGACGCCTATCAGCGGCGGGACAAGGTGGGGCTGGTGACCTTCCGGGGCACGGCCGCCGAGGTCGCCCTGCCGCCGACGTCCTCCGTGGACGCGGCGGCGGCCCGGCTGGAGTCGCTGCCGACGGGTGGGCGTACGCCGCTGGCGGCCGGGCTGCTGCGTGCCCACGAGGTGGTGCGGGTGGAGCGGTTGCGGGACCCTGCGCGTCGGCCGTTGATGGTCGTGGTGACGGACGGGCGGGCCACCGGTGGCCCCGAGCCGGTCGCGCTGGCGGGGCGTGCCGCGCGGCTGTTCGCGGCCGAGGGCACCGCGTCCGTGGTCGTGGACTGCGAGTCGGGGCCGGTGCGGCTGGGGCTGGCCGGGCGGCTCGCGGGTGAGCTGGGCGGTACGGCGGTGACGCTGGACGAGTTGCGGGCGGACTCCATCGCGGGGCTGGTCAGGGACGTACAGAGGAGGGCCGCGTAATGCCGAAGGGGCAGCCGAGTGTCGTGCCGGACGACGGTCTGACGACCCGTCAGCGACGTAATCGTCCGCTGGTCGTCGTGCACACGGGCATCGGGAAGGGCAAGTCGACCGCCGCCTTCGGGCTGGCGCTGCGGGCCTGGAACCAGGGGTGGCCGATCGGGGTGTTCCAGTTCGTCAAGTCGGCGAAGTGGAAGGTCGGCGAGGAGAACGCCCTGCGGGTGCTCGGCGCGAGCGGTGAGGGCGGGTCCGTCGACTGGCACAAGATGGGCGAGGGCTGGTCCTGGGTCCAGCGGGACGCCCAGATGGACAACGAGGAGAAGGCCCGGGAGGGCTGGGAGCAGGTCAAGCGGGACCTCGCCGCCGAGACGTACAGGCTGTACGTGCTGGACGAGTTCGCCTACCCGATGCACTGGGGCTGGGTCGACACCGAGGAGGTCGTGTCCGTGCTGCGGGAGCGGCCGGGGACGCAGCACGTCGTGATCACCGGCAGGAACGCGCCCGACGCCCTCGTGGACCTCGCCGATCTCGTCACCGACATGTCCAAGGTCAAGCATCCGATGGATGCTGGGCAGAAGGGGCAGAGGGGCATCGAGTGGTGATCTCCCCTGCCGTTCCCCGGCTGGTCATCGCCGCGCCCTCGTCGGGCAGTGGCAAGACCACCGTCGCCACCGGGCTCATGGCCGCGCTCGCCGCGCGGGGTCTCGCCGTGTCCCCGCACAAGGTCGGGCCCGACTACATCGACCCCGGGTACCACGCGCTCGCCACCGGACGGGTGGGGCGGAATCTCGACGCGTATCTGTGCGGGCCCGAGCTGGTCGGGCCG
The DNA here is from genome assembly GCF_040636935.1 of Streptomyces sp. NPDC032940. NCBI lineage: Bacteria > Bacillati > Actinomycetota > Actinomycetes > Kitasatosporales > Streptomycetaceae > Streptomyces > Streptomyces sp. NPDC032940. Next base: position 63,325 of record NZ_JBEZVJ010000027.1, read on the forward strand.
CTGTTCCTGCATGGTGCGCGCGGGTGTGACATCGCCGTGGTCGAGGGTGTGATGGGGCTGTACGACGGGGCGGCGGGGGAAGGTGAGCTGGCCTCCACCGCGCAGGTCGCGAAGCTGTTGCGGGCACCGGTGGTGCTGGTCGTGGACGCGTCGTCGCAGTCGCGGTCGGTGGCGGCGCTGGTGCACGGGTTCGTGTCGTTCGATCCGGAGGTCCGGGTCGGGGGCGTGATCCTCAACAAGGTCGCGTCCGATCGGCACGAGGCGTTGTTGCGGGAGGCGGTGGACTCCGTCGGGGTGCCGGTGCTGGGGGTGCTGCGGCGGGCCGCGCGGGTCGACGTGCCGTCGCGGCATCTGGGGCTCGTGCCGGTCGCCGAGCGGCGGGCTTCGGCGGTGGAGGCTGTTGCCGCGATGGCGGCGCAGGTGGCGGACGGGTGTGACCTGGAGGCGCTGGTCGGGCTGGCGCGGGGTGCGGGTCCGTTGTCGTGTGCGGCTTGGGATGCGGCTGAGGTCTTGGCTCCTTCGCCCCCGCCGCCCCTTCCCGTCCCGACCTCGGGGGCTGCCGCCCCCGGGCCCCCGCTTCGGACTGGACGGCCTCGTCCTCAAGCGCCGGACGGGCTGAAGCGCGTCGCCGTTGCCGGTGGGGCCGCGTTCACGTTCTCCTACGCCGAGCATTCCGAGCTGCTTGCCGCTGCCGGGGCCGAGGTCGTGTCCGTTGATCCGTTGCGGGACGAGGAGTTGCCCGAGGGGACGGACGGGCTCGTGATCGGGGGCGGTTTTCCCGAGGTGTACGCCTCCGAGCTGTCCGCCAACGAGGCGCTGCGGAAGTCCGTCGCCGAACTGGCTCTCAGCGGGGCTCCCGTGGCCGCCGAGTGTGCGGGGCTGCTGTATCTGTGCCGGGAGCTGGACGGGCTGCCCATGTGCGGGGTGCTGGACGCCTCCGCGCGGATGTCGGAGCGGTTGACGCTGGGGTACCGGGACGCCGTGGCGGTGAGCGACAGTGCGCTGGCCGTCGCGGGGACGCGGATGCGGGGGCACGAGTTCCACCGGACGGTCGTGGAGCCGGGGGCCGGTGCGGCGCCGGCGTGGGGGATGCGGGCGCCCGAGCGGCGCGTCGAGGGTTTTGTGGAGCGCGGTGTGCACGCGAGCTATCTGCACACGCACTGGGCGGCCGAGCCCGGTGTCGCCCGTCGGTTCGTGGAGAGGTGCCGGACGTCATGAGCAGCAGGCTGGTCGGGGTGGGGGTCGGGCCCGGGGACCCCGAGCTGGTGACCGTGAAGGGCGTCAACGCGCTGCGGGCCGCCGACGTCGTCGTCGTACCGGTGATGGACACCGGGGAGCGGGGGCGGGCGGAGGCGACGGTGCTGCACCATGTGGGGGCCGAGAAGGTCGTCCGGGTCGTGTTCGCGCTGAACGAGCGCACCGACCGGGCGCGGCGGGAGGCGGCGTGGGACGCGGCCGGGGAGCGGGTGGCGGGGCTGCTGCGGGAGCACGGGTCCGTCGCCTTCGCGACCATCGGTGATCCCAACGTGTACTCGACGTTCACCTATCTCGCGCAGACCGTCGGCGAGCTCGTGCCGGGGACGGTCGTGGAGACGGTGCCCGGGATCACCGCCATGCAGGATCTGGCGGCGCGGTCGGGAGCCGTGCTGACGGAGGGCACCGAGCCGTTGACGCTGGTGCCGGTGACCGCCGGGGCCGCGGTGCTCAAGGACGCGCTGAACGGGCCGGGGACGGTCGTCGCCTACAAGTTCGGGCGGCAGGCGGCCGAGGTCGTCGAGGCGCTGCGGGAGACCGGGCGGCTCGGTGACGCGGTGTGGGGTTCGGCGCTGGGGCTGCCGGAGGAGTCGGTGCGGGCGGCCGCCGAGCTGGACGGGGCGCCGCTGCCCTATCTGTCGACGCTCATCTCGCCGGCCCGGCGCGAGGGCGGGCGGGGCGGCAAACTGTGAGCGGGGACGCCTCATTCGGCGATGCCCACCACCAGCCAGATGAAGGCGGCGCCCGCGATCGTGCACAGCAGGGTCGAGCGGGCGGGGTGCTCGTGGTGGGCCTCGGGCAGGATCTCGGCGGCGGCGAGATAGAGCAGCACACCGCCGAAGAGGCCGAGATACGCGCCGAGCGCGGTCTCGGGGATCGTGAAGAAGAGCGTGGACGCCGCGCCGACGACCGGGGCGACCGCGTCGGCGACGAGCATCGCGACGGCGCGGCGGCGGGCGTTCCCGTACAGGCTGGTGAGCGTGTAGGTGTTGAAGCCGTCCGCGAAGTCGTGGGCGACCACGGCCATCGCGACCGCCGCGCCCATGCCGCCGCCGACCTGGAACGCCGCGCCGATCGCCACGCCGTCCATCGCGCTGTGCCCGACCATCGCGGCGGCGGCCGTCAGGCCCACCTCGGGCGTGCGGTGGCCGTGCTCGTCGGCGCCGTGCGCGGCGCGGCGGGCGGCCAGCAGGCGTTCCACCAGGTGGGCGAGGAGGAAGCCGGCGACGAAGAGCAGCAGGGCCGCGGGCACGCCGAACACCTCGTCGCCCGCCGCCTCCAGGGCCTCGGGCAGCAGGTCGAGGCCGACCACGCCCAGCATCAGGCCGCCGGCCAGACCCAGGACCAGGTGGCGCCGGTCGGTCACGCGCTGTGCCGTCCAGCCGCCGGCCAGCGTCATCAGGAACGCGCCGAGCGCGACGAAGACCGCCATGCGCCCTTGGTATCCGATCGGCCCGCGTTCACGCGCGTCCGACAGCAGCAACCGCAGTAAATATGCGTAGGAGAGGACCGAATTCCATGGAGCCCGTGGCTTCCACCGCCGGTGCCGGTGCCGGCAAGGTGACGTTCGTCGGTGCCGGTCCCGGTGCCGCCGATCTGCTGACGTTCCGCGCCGCCCGTGCCATCGCCGAGGCCGACGTCGTGATCTGGGCGGCGAGTCTGGTCCAGGCGGAGGTCCTCCAGCACGCGCGGGAGGGCGCGGAGGTCCTGGACTCGGCGACGATGTCGCTGGAGGACGTCGTCGCCGTGTACCGGCGGGCCCGGGAGGAGGGGCTGCGGGTGGCCCGTATCCACTCCGGTGACCCGGCGCTGTGGGGCGGTACGCAGGAGCAGCTGGACCGGTGCGCGGAGATCGGCATCGCGACCGAGGTCGTGCCCGGTGTCTCCGCGTTCTCGGCGGTGGCGGCGCTCGCGCGGCGGGAGCTCACGATCCCGGAGGTCGCGCAGTCCGTGGTGCTGACCCGGCTCGGCGGCGGCAAGACACCGATGCCGCCCGGCGAGGAGGTCCGCGAGTTCGCGAAGCACGGCACGACCATGGCGGTCTTCCTGTCGGCGGCGCGCAGCGGCCAGCTGGTGCGGGAGCTGCTGGAGGGCGGTTATCCGACCGACACGCCGGTCGTCGTCGCCTATCAGGCGACCTGGCCGGAGGAGCTGGTCGTGAAGTGCACGATCGGCACGCTGGAGGAGACCGTCAAGGAGCACAAGCTCTGGAAGCACACGCTCTTCCTGGTCGGCCCGGCGCTCGACGCGCACGGCACCCGTTCGCACCTGTATCACCCGGGGCACTTCCACGGGTACCGCAAGGCCGACCCGGAGGCCCGCAGGGAGCTGCGCGCGCGGGGTGCGAGCACGTGATCAGGGTGGTCGGGGCGGGGACCGGTTCCCCGCTGCCCGCGGACGTGGCGGACGGCGCGGAGCTGGTCGTCGGCGGGCGGCGCCATCTGGATGCCGTGCGGCTGCCGGTGGGGGCCGAGCGGATCGTCCTCGGGGCGCTGGCGCCCGCCCTGGACACGGTCGCCGAGTATGTGGCGAAGGAGCGGCCGGTGCTGGTGCTGGCCTCGGGCGACCCGGGGTTCTTCGGGATCGTGCGGGCGCTGGCCGAGCGGTTCGGGCCGGAGCTGCTCGAGGTGCGGCCCGGGGTGTCGTCGGTGGCCGCCGCGTTCGCGCGGGCCGGGCTGCCGTGGGACGACGCGGTGGTGGCCTCCGCGCACGGGCGGGAGCTGCGGACGGCGGTGAACCTGTGCCGCGCACATCCGAAGGTGGCCGTGCTGACCGGGCCCGGGGCGGGTCCGGCGGAGCTGGGGGCCGCGCTGGCGGGCGACCGGCGGGTGCTGGTCGTGGCCTCGGCGCTCGGGTCCGACGCGGAGCGGGTGGAGCGGGTGACGCCGGCCGAGGCCGCCGCCCGGGACTGGGGTACGGCGGTGAGCGTGGTGCTGTGCCTGGACGCGGCGCGGTCGCTGGGCCCGGTGCGCTCGGTGGCCGGGCCGCGGCCGGGGCCCGCCGGGTGGGCGCTGGACGAGGCCGCGTTCGCCCACCGCGACTCGATGATCACCAAGTTCGAGGTGCGGGCGCTGGCACTGGCCCGGCTCGGTCCGCGCCCCGGCGACCTGATGTGGGACGTCGGCGCGGGCTCGGGGTCCGTGGCCGTGGAGTGCGCGCGGCTCGGTGCCGCCGTCACCGCCGTGGAGAAGACGCCGGACGGGGTGGAGCGCGTGCGCGCCAACGCCGCCGCGCACGGGGTCGACGTGCGCGTGGTGCACGGCGCGGCGCCCGCGGTGCTGTCGGCTCTGGACGATCCGGACGCGGTGTTCGTCGGCGGCGGCGGGCGCGAGCTGCCGGCGATCGTCTCGGCGTGCGCGCGGCGCGCCCGGCGGTGCGTGGTCGTCGCGATGGCCGCCCTCGACCGGGTGCCGGCGGCGCGCGAGGCGCTGCTGGAGGCCGGGCTGGAGTGCGACGGGGTGCTGCTCCAGTCGTCCCGGCTCGCGCCGCTGCCGGGGGACGTGACGCGGCTTGCGGCGACCAATCCCGTTTTCCTGCTGTGGGGTGTGAGGCCCGGCAGCCGTAGCGAAGAAACCGACGAAGGAGGGGCCCAGTGATCGGCCTCATTTCCGCCACCGCGGCGGGTGCGGCGGCGCGGGACCGGCTGGCCGCGGCGTGGCCGGACCGCACGCGCGTGTACGGGGGTCCCGTCGCGGACGCCGTACGGGCCGCGTTCGCCGAGTGCGAGCAGCTCGTGTGCTTCCTGGCCACGGGTGCCGTGGTCCGGCTCGTGGCGCCCCTGCTGGACGACAAGCGGACGGACCCGGGTGTGGTGTGCGTCGACGAGGGCGGGCGGTTCGCCGTGTCGCTGGTCGGCGGGCACGGCGGCGGCGCCAACGAACTCGCCCGCGCGGTGGGCGACGTGCTGGACGCCGAACCGGTGGTGACGACGGCGACGGACGCGGCGGGCCTGCCGGGCCTGGACACGCTGGGCCTGCCCGTCGAGGGCGACGTCGCCGGGGTGTCACGGGCCCTGCTGGACGGGGAGCCGGTGGCGCTGCGGGCCGAGGTGGCCTGGCCGCTGCCGCCGCTGCCGCTCGCCGAGGAGGGCGCGTACACGGTACGGCTGACGGACCGTCTGGTGGAGCCGGCCGGGCGTGAGGCCGTGCTGCGTCCGCCGTCGCTGGTCGTCGGTGTCGGCGCCTCGAAGGGGGCGCCGGTGGACGAGGTGCTCGGCCTGGTGGAGGCGGCGTTGCGGGACGCCGGGCTGTCGGCCGCGTCGGTCGCCGCCCTGGCCACCGTGGACGCCAAGGCCGGGGAGCCCGGCATCGTCGGGGCGGCCGGGCGGCTGGGCGTGCCGCTGCTGACGTATCCGGCCGACGAGCTGGCGGGCGTCGAGGTGCCCAACCCGTCCGACGCGCCGCTCGCCGCCGTCGGCACCCCGTCGGTCGCGGAGGCCGCGGCGCTGGCGGGCGGGGGTGAACTCCTCGTGCCGAAGCGGAAGTCGGAGCGCGCGGACGGCTCGCCGGCCATGGCCACGTGTGCCGTCGTACGGCGTCCGGGGCGGGGGCGGCTCGCGGTGGTGGGGCTCGGTCCCGGTGCCCGGGACCTGCTGACGCCGCGGGCGCTGGCGGAGCTGCGGCGGGCGTCCGTGCTGGTCGGCCTGGACCAGTACGTGGACCAGATCCGCGATCTGCTGCGGCCCGGCACCCGGATCCTGGAGTCGGGGCTCGGCGCGGAGGAGGAGCGGGCGCGGACGGCCGTGGCCGAGGCCCGGCGCGGGCAGGCGGTGGCGCTGATCGGCAGCGGGGACGCGGGCGTGTACGCCATGGCGTCGCCGGCGCTGGCCGAGGCGTCCGACGACATCGACGTGGTCGGGGTGCCGGGTGTGACGGCGGCACTGGCGGCCGGGGCGGTCCTGGGCGCGCCGCTGGGCCACGATCACGTGTCGATCAGCCTGTCCGACCTGCACACGCCGTGGGAGGTCATCGAGCGGCGGGTGCGGGCGGCGGCCGAGTCGGACCTGGTCGTGACGTTCTACAACCCGCGCAGCCGGGGCCGGGACTGGCAGCTCCCGAAGGCGCTGGCGATCCTCGCGGAGCACCGGGAGCCGGCGACGCCGGTCGGTGTCGTCCGCAACGCTTCCCGCGCCGACGAGTCCGCCCGCCTGACCACGCTGGCGGCGCTGGACCCGGCGAGCGTCGACATGATGACGGTCGTGACGGTGGGCAACACGGCGACCCGTGAGATCGCGGGGCGCATGGTCACCCCGCGCGGCTACCGCTGGCAGGAGGCCTCCCGGTGACGCGTGTGGTCCACCCCATCGAGGAGGAGTCCTACCGGCGGCTGCGCGCCCGCCTGGACACCTCGCACTTCCCGCCGCTGACCCGGGCGGTGGTGGAGCGGGTCGTCCACTCCGCCGCCGACCTGGAGTACGCGACCGACCTCGTGATGGACGAGGGCGAGCTGGCGACGGCGCACGCTGCGCTGCACGCCGGGGCGCCCGTCGTCGTGGACGTCGAGATGGTCGGCGCGGGCATCACCCGGCGGGAGACCGTCTGCCGGGTGCGGGACGGCGTCGCCGGTCCGGGGCTGACCCGCTCGGCGCACGGCATGCGGCTGGCGTTCGAGCAGGTCGGGCCCGGCGCCCTGTGGGTGATCGGCAACGCGCCCACCGCGCTGGAGGAGCTGCTGGTCCTGGACGCCTCCCCCGCGCTCGTCATCGGGCTGCCCGTCGGTTTCGTCGGGGCGGCCGAGTCGAAGGCCGCGCTGCGCGAGAGCGGGCTGCCCGCCGTGAGCAACGTGTCCGAGAAGGGCGGGTCGGCGGTGGCCGCCGCCGCGCTCAACGCCCTGCTGTACCACCCGATTTCCGAGGAGAAACTGTGACCACCCCGCCCGCCCTGCTCATCGCCGGCCACGGCACCCGGGACGAGGCCGGAGCCGAGGCGTTCCGCGACTTCGTGCGCGAGCTCGGCCGCCGCCATCCCGAACTGCCCGTCGCGGGCGGCTTCATCGAGCTGTCCCCGCCGCCGCTGGGCGAGGCGGTCACCGAGCTGGTGGAACGGGGCGTGCGCCGGTTCGCGGCGGTGCCGCTGATGCTGGTGTCCGCCGGGCATGCCAAGGGCGACATCCCGGCGGCGCTGTCCCGCGAGAGGGAACGGCACCCGGGCATCTCGTACACGTACGGGCGTCCGCTGGGCCCGCACCCGTCGCTGCTGCGGGTGCTGGAGCGGCGGCTCGCGGAGGCCGTCGACCCGTCCTGGGACCCCGCCGAGGTGACCGTGCTCCTGGTGGGGCGCGGTTCGACGGACCCGGACGCGAACGCCGAGGTGTTCAAGGCGGCGCGGCTGCTGTGGGAGGGCCGGGACTACGCGGCCGTGGAGACGGCGTTCGTGTCGCTGGCGCAGCCGGACGTGCCGGGCGGCCTGGACCGGTGCGCGCGGCTGGGCGCGCGGCGGATCGTGGTCCTGCCGTACTTCCTGTTCACCGGCATCCTCCCGGACCGGGTGCGGCACCAGACGGAGAAGTGGGCCGCCGCGCACCCGGAGACCGAGGTGCGGTCGGCGGACGTCATCGGCCCGGAGCCGGAGCTGCTCGACCTGGTGTGGGAGCGGTACGAGGAGGCGGTGAAGGGCGATCTGCGGATGAACTGCGACAGCTGTGTGTACCGGATCGCGCTGCCCGGCTTCGAGGACAAGGTGGGTCTGCCGCAGCAACCGCACTTCCACCCCGACGACGACGGCCATCACCACCACGGGCACCATCACGGGCATGGACACGCACACTCCCATGCGCACTGACCCCGGCGGCCCTGACCTGCGGCACCACGGGGACGCCGAGGTCCGGGACGACGGTTCGGCGCTGGTGGACCTCGCGGTGAACGTCCGCGCGGACACGCCCCCCGCGTGGCTGCGCGATCATGTGGCCGGCTCGCTCGGCTCCCTCGCGGCCTACCCGGACGGGCGGGCCGCGCGGGCGGCGGTGGCGGCGCGGCACGGGCTGCCGGTGGAGCGGGTGCTGCTGACGGCGGGCGCGGCGGAGGCGTTCGTGCTGCTGGCGCGGGCGCTGAAGGTGCGCCGGCCGGTGGTGGTGCACCCGCAGTTCACGGAGCCGGAGGCGGCGCTGCGGGACGCCGGGCACACGGTCGGCCGGGTGCTGCTGCGGGAGGCGGACGGCTTCCGGCTGGACCCGGCGGCGGTGCCGGAGGACGCCGACCTGGTGGTGATCGGCAACCCGACCAACCCGACGTCGGTGCTGCACCCGGCGGACGTGATCGCGTCCCTCGCCCGTCCTGGGCGGACGCTGGTCGTGGACGAGGCGTTCCTGGACGCGGTGCCGGGTGAGCGGGAGGCGCTGGCCGGGCGCACGGACGTGCCCGGGCTGGTGGTCCTGCGCAGCCTGACCAAGACGTGGGGACTGGCCGGGCTGCGCATCGGGTACGTCCTGGCCGCCCCGGACACCGTCGCGGACCTGGAACGCGCCCAGCCCCTGTGGCCCGTGTCCACGCCCGCGCTGGCGGCGGCCGAGGCGTGTGTGGCGCCGCGCGCGCTGGCGGAGGCGGCCCACGCCGCCCACCGCATCGCCGCGGACCGCGCCCATCTCCTCGCCGGGCTACGGCGCATCGCCCCGGCCGGCCTCCGGATCACCGAGCCCGCCGAGGGCCCCTTCGTCCTGATCCGCCTGCCGGACGCCACGGCCGTACGCCACCGGCTGCGCGCCCTCGGGTACGCGGTGCGACGCGGCGACACCTTCCCGGGCCTGGGCCCGGACTGGCTCCGCCTGGCGGTACGAAGCCGAACGACGACGGACGGCTTCCTGAAGGCCCTGGAACGGGCGCTGACCCCCTGACGCCATGGCCCGCGGGCAGCCGCGCGCCACCCGCCCCCTACCCACCCAGTCCGCAGGCACTCGCGCCCCAGGCCCCCCAGCCCGCGGGCACTCGCGCCCCCCAGGCCCACCCAGCCCTCATGCAGTCGCACCGGCCGCCCCCGCCCACCCAGCCTGCGGGCAGTCGCGCCGGCCGCCCCATGCCCACCTAGCCTGCGGGCAGTCGTGCCTTCCCCAGTGCCTGAACGGCCTGGGAGGTGCCCCCAGGGGCGGCACGGGTGGGCGCTGGGGGTCCCCCCTCTGGGGGAGGCACCCTGTCAGCGCCGGTAAGCGCACCCACCCCGCGCCGGCCCGCCCAGGCGCCGCCCGTCCCGCTGTCAGCCCCGCTTGCGCCGCGCCACGGCCAGCGCTCCCGCGCCCGTCAGCACCAACACCCCCGCACCGGCAGCGAGATAGGGAGTCGTCGAGCTACCCCCCGTCTCGGCCAGGTCGGCCGTCGCCTCCTTCGCGGGAGCCCCCTGCGGCTTCACCTCCGCCACCTCAGCGGGCTCCTCCTTGGCCTCCACCGGCGGCTCCGCCGCCACCGCCGCCGGAGCCGCCGGCGCCTCGCAACTGGCGCTCGCCAGCGTCAGCGTGCCGTCGACCCGCGCCACCCCCAGGTCGAGCGGATCGACATGCACCGTCAGCGCGAGCGCCGTCGCGGCGGCCGTACGCGACGTGGTCTCCGTCTTCGACAGGTCGAGCCGCACCTCGCCGACGCCGGGCACCTTCACCTCCGTCGTCCCGCCCGTGGTCAGCGTGACCTTCTTGCCGAGGACCGTGACCGCACCCAGCAGGTTCGAGGAGGCGACGGGCTTCTTCCCCGCCTCGCAGGTCGCCGTGGAGGTGACCTGCCCGACCTCGATGACCGACAGCAGCGGCAGACCGGGCACGTGGACCCGGGCCCGGGCCAGCTCCGTGCGGCCCTCCGCCTTCTCCGCGGTCGTCGTCGCCTCGGCGTCGGCCACGTCGGCGCGCAGGACGCTGAAGGGCTTTCCGCCCTCGACGCCGTCCAGCCGTGCGGTCAGCGCGGTCTTCCGGGCGCTCTCGGGCGCCTGCACCTCGTTGAGGGTGACCGTGAGCGGGACGTCCACGGTCTTCTTGAGCAGGGACACGTCGAGGTCGGTGCGCAGGACGGAGGCGCTCGCACGGCCGTGGTCGTCGGTCGCGTGGGCGGTGCCCGCGCCGGCCAGGACCGCGGGTCCTGCGGCCAGCGCCGTGGCCGCCGTGACGGTGACGAGGCGGCGTGCGGGCATGCGGAAGGTGTTGCCGTTCAAGGTGGTGGGACCCCCAGAGAGACATGCGTGCGGAACACGCATGAGCGACATGCTTGGGACCCGGAAAGGATGTCCCCGGCCGGACCCAACCGTCAGCGATCCAGGGTCACTTCACCCCTTCGTGGGGTTTCCGCGCGCCCTTTCGAATCCTCGGGCACGTCCGTTCCCCGGCCTCACCCGTGTCGGCTACCCGACGACCCGTCCGTTGAGCACCACCCGGCGCGGAGCGCCGAGCACGCGCACGTCCGCGCGCGGGTCCTCGTCGTACACCACCAGGTCGGCCGGCGCGCCCTCGTCGAGGCCGGGCCGGCCGAGCCAGCGCCGGGCGGCCCAGGTCGTCGCGGCGAGGGCGTCGAGCGGCGGGATGCCGGCGGTGACCAGTTCGGCGACCTCCGCCCCGGCCAGGCCGTGGGCGAGGGCGCCGCCCGCGTCGGTGCCGACGAAGACCGGGATGCCGGCGTCGTAGGCGTTGCGGACGGTGTCGTAGCGGCGGGCGTGCAGCCGGCGCATGTGGTCCGACCAGCGCGGGAACCGGCTCTCCCCGCCCTTGGCGAGGGCGGGGAAGGTGGCGATGTTGACCAGGGTGGGCACGATGGCGACGCCGCGCTCGGCGAAGAGCGGGATGGTGTCGTCGGTCAGGCCGGTCGCGTGCTCGACGCAGTCGATGCCGGCCTCGACGAGGTCGCGCAGGGAGTCCTCGGCGAAGCAGTGCGCGGTGACGCGGGCGCCGAGGCGGTGGGCCTCGGCGATGGCCGCCTCGACGGCGCCGCGGGGCCAGCAGGCGGACAGGTCGCCGAGGTCGCGGTCGATCCAGTCGCCGACCAGCTTGACCCAGCCGTCGCCGCGCCGGGCCTCCTGGGCGACGAGGGCGACGAGGTCGTCGGGCTCGATCTCCCAGGCGTAGTTGCGGATGTAGCGGCGCGTGCGGGCGATGTGCCGGCCCGCGCGGATGATCTTCGGGAGGTCCTCGCGGTCGTCGATCCAGCGGGTGTCGGAGGGCGATCCGGCGTCGCGGATGAGGAGGGTGCCCGCGTCCCGGTCGGTCAGCGCCTGCTTCTCGGCGACGTCCTCGGGCACGGCGCCGTGCTGGTCGAGGCCGACGTGGCAGTGCGCGTCGACCAGGCCGGGCAGCACCCAGCCCTCGACGGTGCGGACGTCGGCCGCCCCGGCGGGACGGTCGTACGAGATCCGGCCGTCGACGACCCACAGCTCGTCGCGGACCTCCTCGGGTCCGACGAGCACCCGTCCCTTCACGTGCAGCACCGTGCGATCGCTCATGCCCGCACCTTAGACGGGGCCGCCGGGGCCGTTCGAGTGGCCGGCCACCGGACGCCGCCGCGCGCGGGCGCGCAGCTCGGTGGCGTATCCGGCCGCGACCGCGCTCGCTGCACCGGTCAGGGCCAGGACGGCGACGGCGGGGTTGACGTACCCGGGGACGTCGTCGCTGGTGTAGTCGTCGCCGTCGGTGGTCTCGCAGACGAAGCCCAGGGGCAGGAAGGAGACCGACTGGTCGATGACATGGAGGGCCCGCGCCTCGTATCCGGGCATGCGGCAGGGCGGCGCCGGTGCGGAGCCCGCGCCGCCGCCCGACTCCATCACGGCACCGGTGACGTGCAGCAGCCCCCAGGCGTACGCGGCGAGGGCGGCGGCACCGGCGAACGCGGCCAGGGCGTGCAGGGCCGGTGCCGCGCCGCCGCCCCGGGCGCGGCGGGCGGCGAGCACGCTCGCGCCGTGGCCGGTCAGGCCGACGACCGTGACCACGACGACCACGACGACCAGCAGAAGGGCGAGGAACACACGGCCAGTTCATCAGACGGCGGCCGCCACGGCTATGACGGAAGCCATGATTCCGGGCGTGGGGGTGTCGCAACGGAGGCCCTCCGGCGCGAGTGGCGGCGGGGGCCGCGGTTACTCTCGACTGCGTACGCGCGTACCCGCGTCGCACATCTGCCGTCACTTGCCGTCACCGAAGAGAGCACCGCCGTGAGCCACCCCTTCCTGGACCTCGCCCCGCTGAGCGCCGCCCGTTTCGCCGCGATCGAGGACCGGGTGGCGCGACTGCTCGGCACGCGGCAGGACGTCGTGATCACGCAGGGCGAGGCGCTGCTGCCGCTGGAGGGCGCGATCCGCGGGTGCGCCGGCCCGGACACCGTGGCGCTGAACGTGGTCACCGGGCCGTACGGGCAGACGTTCGGCGACTGGCTGCGGGACTGCGGCGCGACCGTGCACGACCTCGCCGTGCCCTTCCACACCGCCGTGACGGCCGACCTGGTGCGGCAGGCCTTCGCCGAGCACCCGGAGATCGACTTCGTGTCCCTGGTGCACGCGGAGGCGGCGACCGGCAACACCAACCCGGTCGCGGAGATCGGCGAGGTGGTGCGGGCGCACGGGGCTCTGTTCTACCTGGACGCGGTGGCCTCGGTGGGCGCCGAGCCGGTGCTGCCGGACGCGTGGGGCGTGGACCTGTGCGTCATCGGCGCGCAGAAGGCGATGGGCGGCCCGGCCGGGGTGTCGGCGGTGTCGGTGAGCGAGCGGGCGTGGGCGCGGATGGCGGCCAACCCCGGGGCGCCGCGCCGGTCGTACCTGTCGCTGCTGGACTGGAAGGAGCGCTGGATCGACGGCGGCCGCAAGGCGTTGCTGCACGCTCCGGCGCAGCTGGAGATGCTGGCGCTGGAGGCCTGCGTCGAGCGCATCGAGGCGCAGGGCCCGGAGACGGTGATGGCGCGGCACGCGTCGGCCGCGGCGGCCACCCGGGCCGGGGCGCTCGCGCTGGGCGGCGGTCTGGAGCCTTACGTGTACGACGCGCGGGGGGCGGCGCCGGTGGCGACGACCCTGCGCGTGGCGCCGGAGCTGGACGCCTCGGAGCTGGTGGCCCTGGCGCTGGCGGCCGACCCGGCGCTGCCGCTGGCGGCGGGCGGCGGCGCGCTGGCCAAGGAGATGATCCGCGTCAACCACTACGGGCCGGACGCGACGCGCGAGACGGTGCGGGGCTGCCTGGCGGCACTGGGTGCCGCGCTGGCCGGCAAGGGCCGCCGGACCGATGTGGAGGCGGCACGCAGGGCCGCCGAGGACGCCTGGGACCGGCCGTCCGCCACCGGCTTTGCGGGAGCATGAATTCGAGGTAATTACCGAAGTCCACAGAAAGTGAATTCAGATAATTACCTCGATAGGCTCCCGGTATTCTCCTGCCCGGTTTTCGTGGGCCTAAACCCCCTGATTTCATGAAGCCAGGAGATCGGATCCGGAGCACCTCGCGACGGGTTACATGATTGTGACCCGTTGCACATGGTGACCGTTTTGCTACTTATGTACAGGTCATTTACCCCCAAATCGCCGCCCTCTCGCGCGGAAGCACGCGCCCGCGCGATAACACATGAGGCGCTCATCCGTAACCCCATCCGGCGATGCATTTTTTAATTCCACTGGGTAAATTCAATTTGCATGACCGCCGTGCAAGCAGACCTGCGAATCGATCGCCCGGAAGTGGCCGACGGGGCCGCCCTGTGGCGGATAGCGAGGGATTCCAAGGTCCTCGACCTGAACTCGTCCTACAGCTATCTGCTCTGGTGCCGTGACTTCGCCGCCACCTCGGCCGTGGCCCGTGACGGGCACGGCGTGCCGGTCGGCTTCGTCACCGGCTACCTGCGGCCCGACCGGCCGGACACACTGCTCGTGTGGCAGGTGGCGGTGGACGAGGCTTACCGTGGACGAAAGCTCGCCGCTTCACTGCTGGACGAGCTGGCCGCCCGGACCGCCGCGGAGTTCGGGACGGAGACCGTGGAGACCACCATCTCCCCCGACAACACCGCGTCCCAGCGGTTGTTCACCTCGTTCGCCGAGCGGCACGGAGCCCGGCTTGAGCGCGAGGTGCTGTTCGACACGGACCTCTTCCCCGACGGACCGCACGAGCCCGAAGTGCTGTACCGCATCGGCCCCCTGACCACCGCGGCCCGCGGCTGACCGGCCCGGCCCCCGGACGTCCGGGCGCCCCGGACCTCCGGCCCCTCGCACTTCCCGGCAGCGACCGCCCGGGTCGTCCCCCGGATCCGTACGACCTTCCTCTCCCACCTCACCCCACGAGGAGCGATTCGTCGTGACCATCACCCAGCCCGACCTCAGCGTTTTCGAGACCGTCGAATCCGAGGTGCGCAGCTACTGCCGCGGCTGGCCCACCGTCTTCGACCGCGCCCACGGCAGCCGGATGTACGACGAGGACGGCCACGAGTACCTCGACTTCTTCGCCGGCGCGGGCTCGCTCAACTACGGGCACAACAACCCCGTCCTGAAACGGGCGTTGATCGACTACCTGGAGCGGGACGGCGTCACGCACGGGCTGGACATGTCGACGACCGCCAAGCGCCGCTTCCTGGAGACCTTCCAGAACATCGTCCTGCGGCCGCGCGACCTGCCCTACAAGGTCATGTTCCCGGGCCCGACGGGCACCAACGCCGTGGAGTCCGCGCTGAAGCTGGCGCGCAAGGTGAAGGGACGCGAGTCGATCGTGTCGTTCACCAACGCCTTCCACGGCATGTCGCTGGGCTCGCTCGCCGTGACCGGCAACGCCTTCAAGCGGGCCGGCGCCGGCATCCCGCTGGTGCACGGCACGCCCATGCCGTTCGACAACTACTTCGACGGCACCGTCGAGGACTTCCTCTGGTTCGAGCGGCTGCTCGAGGACCAGGGCTCCGGCCTCAACAAGCCGGCCGCCGTGATCGTCGAGACGGTGCAGGGCGAGGGCGGCATCAACGTGGCCCGGCCCGAGTGGCTGCGCGCCCTGTCCGAGCTGTGCGCCCGCCAGGACATGCTGCTCATCGTCGACGACATCCAGATGGGCTGCGGCCGGACCGGCGCCTTCTTCTCCTTCGAGGAGGCGGGCATCACGCCGGACATCGTGACCGTCTCCAAGTCGATCAGCGGCTACGGGCTGCCCATGTCGCTGTGCCTGTTCAAGCCGGAGCTGGACGTGTGGGAGCCGGGCGAGCACAACGGCACCTTCCGCGGCAACAACCCGGCCTTCGTCACGGCGACCGCCACGCTGGAGGCGTACTGGACGGACGGCTCGGCGATGGAGAAGCAGACCCGCAAGCGCGGCGAGCAGGTCGAGCAGCACATGATCGCCATCACCGAGGAGAACCTCGCCGACGTCAAGGAGTACCGGGGCCGCGGCCTGGTCTGGGGCCTGGAGTTCCACGACAAGGAGCGCGCGGGCCGCGTCGCCAGGCGCGCCTTCGAGCTCGGGCTGCTCATCGAGACGTCCGGCCCCGAGAGCGAGGTCGTCAAACTCCTGCCGGCGCTCACCGTCACGCCCGACGAGGTGGACGAGGGCATGAAGACCCTCGCCCGCGCCGTGCGCGAGACCGCCTGACACCGCACCACGCGCTTCCGGCGCCTTCGGCCCGCGCGACCGTGGGCGCCGGGGATCCCTGCACACCCTCACCTAGGAGGCATCGCAACACCGTGATCGTCCGTTCGTTCAAGGAGATCGAAGGCACCGACCGGCACGTGAAGTCGGCGTCCGGCACCTGGGAGAGCAAGCGCATCGTCCTCGCCAAGGAGAAGGTCGGCTTCTCCGTCCACGAGACGATCCTGTACGCGGGCACGGAGACGGACATGTGGTACGCGAACCACATCGAGGCCGTCGTCTGCACCAAGGGCGATGCCGAGCTCACCGACCGCGAGACGGGGAAGACGTACCACATCACCCCGGGCACGATGTACCTCCTGGACGGCCACGAGCGGCACACGCTCAAGGTCAAGGAGGACTTCCACTGCATCTGTGTCTTCAACCCGCCCGTGACCGGACGGGAGGACCACGACGAGAACGGCGTCTACCCGCTGCTCACCGAGGAGGTGTGAGTCATCGTGACCATCACGACCACGAACATCACCGATCTCTATCCCACCCGCGGTGCCACCGAGGTGGCCACGCCCCGGCAGGACCCGGTGGTCTGGGGCGACCCCGGCGCGCCCGGCCCCGTCTCGGCCGGTGACCTCCAGGCACTGGACCGCGACGGCTTCCTCGCCATCGACCAGCTCATCGGGCCGGACGAGGTCGCCGTCTACCAGCGGGAACTGGAGCGGCTGACGAGCGACCCGGCGATCCGCGCGGACGAGCGCTCGATCGTGGAGCCGCGGTCCAAGGAGATCCGGTCCGTCTTCGAAGTGCACAAGATCAGCGAGGTCTTCGCGAATCTGGTGCGCGACGAGCGCGTGGTCGGCCGGGCCCGGCAGATCCTCGGCTCGGACGTCTACGTCCACCAGTCGCGGATCAACGTCAAGCCGGGCTTCGGGGCCAGTGGCTTCTACTGGCACTCGGACTTCGAGACCTGGCACGCCGAGGACGGCCTGCCGAACATGCGCACGATCTCCGTCTCCATCGCGCTCACCGAGAACTACGACACCAACGGCGGTCTCATGATCATGCCGGGGTCGCACAAGACGTTCCTCGGGTGCGCGGGGGCCACGCCGAAGGACAACTACAAGAAGTCCCTGCAGATGCAGGACGCGGGAACGCCGTCCGACGAGGCGCTGACGAAGATGGCCTCGGAGTACGGCATCAAGCTGTTCACCGGCAAGGCCGGCTCGGCGACCTGGTTCGACTGCAACTGCATGCACGGGTCGGGCGACAACATCACGCCGTTCCCGCGCAGCAACGTGTTCATCGTGTTCAACAGCGTGGAGAACACGGCGGTCGAGCCCTTCGCGGCACCGATCCGGCGTCCGGAGTTCATCGGGGCGCGGGACTTCACGCCGGTGCGGTGACGCCCGTGCGGTGAACCGCGCACAAGACTCGGGCAGGGGCCTCCTCGTGTGGGACGGGAGGCCCCTGCCCGGTACGCGCCGTCGCACGGCCGGGCGGCTCAGCCCGCCAGGACGTCGAGGAGCCGGTCGACGTCCGCCTCCGTGTTGTAGAGGTGGAACGCGGCCCGCAGATTGCCCGCCCGGTCCGAGACCTGCACGCCCGCCCGCCCCAGGTCGCCCTGACGGTGGCCGAGTCCGGGCACGGAGACGATCGCCGACCCGGGTGCGGGGACCGGCTCGTGCCCCAGGGAGCCCAGGCCCGCGCGGAACCGGTCGGCGAGGGCGGTGTCGTGTGCGTGCACGGCCTTCACGCCGAGTTCCTCGACGAGCGCGAGGGAGTGCCGGGCGCCGGTGTAGGAGAAGAGGGCGGGGCTCTCGTCGAAGCGCCGCGCGGAGTGCGCGAGTTCCTCGACGGGGCCGTAGCAGCTGTCCCAGGGGTGCTCGCCCGACGCCCACCCGGCGAACAGCGGCGTCAGTCCGGCGGATTCGCCGAGGTCCTCCGGGACGACGAGGAAGGCGACGCCGCGCGGGCAGAACACCCACTTGTAGCCGACGGCGGCCACGTAGTCGAAGTCGTCGGCGGCCAGCGGCAGCCACCCGTTCGACTGGGAGGCGTCGATCAGCGTCCGCGCGCCGTGCGCCCGGGCGGCGTCCCGCAGTCCCGCGAGGTCGGCGATCCGTCCGTCGGCCGACTGCACGGAGCTGACCGCGACCAGCGCGGTGTCCGGGCCCACCGACTCGGCGATCCGTTCCAGCGGCACGCTGCGGACCTTGAGGTCGCGGCGCAGGTGGAGGGGGTTCACCAGGGAGCTGAAGTCGGCCTCCGCGGTGAGGACTTCGGCGCCCGCGGGCAGCGAGGACGCGACGAGCCCGCTGAAGGTGGCGACCGACGCCCCGGTCGCCACCCGGGAGGCGGGCACCCCGAGGAGACGGGCGAAGGCGGCCCGGCTCGCCTCGACGTCGGCGAACATGTCGAGGGGCTGCCCGTCCGCCGCGGACTGTGCCGCGTCCCGCATCGCGGCGAGGGTCCGGGCGGGCAGCAGGCCGGTGCTGGCGGTGTTCAGGTACGTCGTCTTCGGATCGAACTCGGCACGGACGAGGGTCTCGAAGCTCTCCATGTCACCACTGTGCGGCCCCGGGACCTCCCCGTCCATTGCGTATTTCTGCGCGATATCCCCAAGGAACGCTTATGCGAACCCGTTGACCTGCGCGTTTCAGTTCTGCGGCACCGCACAGCCGTCCGGACCACAGGCCTCGGCCGTCCCGTCCCCGGCGTCGACGAGCTTCAGCGGCGGGCGCTCGCCCCAGGCCTGCGTCAGTGCCTGGGCGAAGACCTCGGCGGGCTGGGCGCCGGAGACGCCGTACGTGCGGTCGAGCACGAAGAACGGCACCCCGGTCGCCCCGAGCTGCGCGGCCTCGCGTTCGTCGGCGCGCACCTCGTCGGCGTAGGCGGTGGGGTCGGAGAGCACCGTACGGACGGCGTCCTCCGCCAGCCCGGCGGCGACGGCCAGCTCCACGAGCCGTTCGTCGTCGTCGAAGACGGAGCGCTCCTCGGCGAAGTTGCCCCGGTAGAGCGCGTCCAGCAGCACCTCCTGACGGCCGTGCTCCTTGGCCAGGTGGAGCAGCCGGTGCATGTCGAAGGTGCTGCCGTGGTCGCGGCCCCGGGTGCGGTAGTCCAGGCCCTCGGCGGCGGCCTGCGCGCCGAGGTTGTCCTCACCGGCCTGTGCCTGCGCCTCGCTCATGCCGTACTTCGCGGTGAGCATCGTCAGCACGGGCTGCACGTCGTCCTTGGCCCGCCCGGGGTCCAGCTCGAAGGACCGGTGCACCACCTCGACGCCGTCCCGGTGCTCGAAGGCCGCCAGCGCCTTCTCGAAGCGGGCCTTGCCCACGTAGCACCAGGGGCAGGCGATGTCGCTCCAGATCTCGACGCGCATGTCTCGGCTCTTCTCCAGGTCGTACGGTGCGGAGGCCTCCCCTCCGCCACGTACGTGAACGTTCAAGCGCCGGGTCTCATTCCCCGGGCACGTCGAAGCGCAGGAAGAGGTGGTGGTCGTCCTCGGCGTGCGGGTGCTCCGGGTCGGGGAACCAGCCCCGGCGGGCGTAGAAGGCCTGGGCGCGCCGGTTGCCGGTGTGGACGTCGAGGACGGCGGTCCGCAGGCCGTCGGCCCGCCACTGCTCGACGCAGGCGGCGTGCAGGGCGGTGCCGATGCCGGAGCGCCAGTGGTCGGGGTCGACGTGGAACTGGTACAGCTTGACCAGTCCGGACGGGGCGTCCTCCGGGGCGCGGAACGAAGCGACGGCGACCATGCGCCCGTGCTCCACGACGCACAGCACGTGGCCGTCGGGCCGCTCGACGGCGGTGCGCCAGGCGGTGGCCCAGTCGTAGCCGTCGTCGGGGAGCCCGTCCGGGTAGTACGTCGCCCGGGCGCGGACGTGCAGGGCGGCCACCGTCTCCGTCTCGGCGGGCAGGACGGTGCGGATCACCCGGTTTCCGGTCACGCGTTCGTGGATCATGCACCGCAGGACGCGTGAGCCGCCCCTTCCGGTTGCGTCAGCTTCCGTCGCGCAGCCCGGCCGGCCAGTGCGGCCGGAACTCCAGGTGGTCGTAGGTCACGGTGCACCCCTCCCCCGTGGGCGCCTGGGCGAGGAAGCCGACCAGCGCCGAGCCCGTCTCCCGCTCGTCGCCCAGGGTGAAGAGCCGGACGAAGGTCCAGCGCTCGCCGTCGGGGGAGGCGTGGAAGGCGAAGGCCCGCCCGCTGCGGCTGACCCGCAGCCACACGGAATCGCCCTCCACCGGGAAGGAGTTGCAGTCGTCGGAGTGCCCCCGGGTGACCACCGTGCAGACGGTGGCCACGTCCGGCGAGTACTCCAGGCACAACTTGGCCCAGGCCCGCTCCCCGACGTGGATGTACAGCACCCCGGCATCGAAGGCGGCCCGGAAGCCGACGGTGACCCGGGCGATCAGCTGGAAATCTCCGACGGGAGCCCCCAGCAGCCGGGGCGCGTCGGAAACGGACTCCAGCGCCTCGCCGGTGGGCGGCACGAACCGATCCTGCCGAGCCCCGGCAACACCGGTGAGCACACCGTCCTCGTATGCCCAACTGCCGTCGGGCCCATAGGGGCAGAGGGAAAAGGGCAGTTCGGGAAGTGCGATGTCCATGTACTGATTCCATCCGGTCGGGGATACGGGCCTCAGGGGCGCGGGGCGGTATCGACATGCGGCTCCGCCGCGTGGGCGCGACCGGCCACGACGCCGCCGCACCCGCAGAACAACCCGCACCCCCACGGCGCTACCGCTCAAGCACCCCGTCGAACCTCCGAGGCAGCCCCAGCGGATTCCCGTCCCGCAACTCCACCGGCAGCAGCGCCTCCGGCACTCCCTGGTAGGCCACCGGCCGCAGCCACCGCTCAATAGCGGTACCGCCCACCGACGTGGACGTCGACGTCGTCGCCGGATACGGCCCCCCGTGATGCTGGGCCGCGGCCACCGCGACCCCCGTGGGCCACCCGTTCACCAGCACCCGCCCCGCGAGGGGCGTCACCGCACCGAGAAGCTCGGCGCCGCCTCCCTCCCCCGCGGCCTCTCCGGCGGAGAGCTGCACCGTCGCCGTCAGATTCCCCGGCAGCCGCGACAGCACCCCCCGGACCTCGGCCTCGTCCTCGTAGCGGGCCACCACGGTGACCGGCCCGAAGCACTCCTCGAGGAGCAGGTCGTGCTCGCCCTCGGCGGCCAGCCGCGCGGCCGGCACGGTCAGGAAGCCGGGGCTGACGCTGTGCTCGCCGCCCGAGCCCGGCGTCACCGGGGACTCCACGTCGGGCAGCGCCGCGCGCTCGGTGACGCCGGCGACGAAGTTGTCCCGCATGCGGTGGTCGAGCAGCACCCCGGCGTCGGTGGCGCTGACGGCGTCCGTGAGGGTCTTGACCAGGCCGTCACCGGCGGCGCCGGACGGCACGAGGACCAGGCCGGGCTTGACGCAGAACTGGCCGACGCCCAGCGTCATCGAACCGGCGAGGCCGGCGCCGATGGCCTCCGCCCGTTCGGCCGCCGCGGCCTCGGTGACGACGACCGGGTTCAGGGAGCCCAGCTCGCCGTGGAAGGGGATGGGCACGGGGCGGGCCGCCGCCGCGTCGAAGAGGGCGCGGCCACCGCGTACGGAGCCGGTGAAGCCGGCCGCGGTCACCAGCGGGTGCCTGATCAGCTCGAGACCGGCGTCGAAGCCGTGCACGAGGCCGAGGACGCCCTCGGGGAGGTCGTGCCGGGCGGCGGCCCGGCGCAGCACGCTCGCGACCAGCTCGGACAGGGCCGGGTGGTCGGGGTGGGCCTTGACGACGACCGGGCAGCCGGCCGCGAGGGCGCTCGCGGTGTCGCCGCCGGGGACGGAGAAGGCGAAGGGGAAGTTGGAGGCGGAGTAGACGGCCACGACGCCGAGCGGCACCTTGTAGCGGCGCAGGTCGGGGATGGGCGGGGTGGCGGTGTCGTCGGGGTGGTTGATGACGACGCCGAGGAACTCCCCCTCGTCGACGATGTCGGCGAAGGCCCGCAGCTGGTAGCAGGTGCGGGCGAGCTCGCCGGTGAGCCGGACCGGGCCGAGCGCGGTCTCGGCGTCGGCCACCTCCACGAGGGTGTTCTCGGCCGCCTTCAGCTCGTCGGCGGCGGTGCGCAGGAACGCCGCGCGGACGGCGCGGTCGGCGAGGGCCTCGCGTGCCGCGTGGGCGGCACGGACGGCGGCGTCCACCTCCTGGGCCGTGGCCTCCACCGCGACCTGTTCACGCTGCTTCCCGGTACGGGGGTCGACACTCCAGACTGGTGCTGCTGCCACCGCGGGTCCCTCCACGTGCTCTGCGTTCTCTGCAACGAAGTCGTTCGATATACTGAACGTTGTCTCCGATGATGAATACGGTGGACACTATTTCCCGTCGAACGAAGGGGTCAAGGGCGATGTCGGCTGGCGAGACGGGGGGCGGAGCGCAGGTCAAGTCCGCCGTGCGGACGGTGGAACTGCTCGAGTACTTCGCCGGACGCCCCGGCATGCACTCCCTCGCGTCGGTCCAGGAGGCCGTGGGCTACCCCAAGTCGAGCCTGTACATGCTGCTGCGCACGCTGGTCGAGCTGGGCTGGGTGGAGACGGACGCGACGGGCACGCGGTAC
Organism: Streptomyces sp. NPDC032940; assembly: GCF_040636935.1. Lineage (NCBI taxonomy): Bacteria > Bacillati > Actinomycetota > Actinomycetes > Kitasatosporales > Streptomycetaceae > Streptomyces > Streptomyces sp. NPDC032940. The sequence continues at coordinate 85,651 of NZ_JBEZVJ010000027.1, forward strand.
GGCATCGGCGTACGGGCGCTGCTGGTCGGCACGTCGTACATCGACGGCGACGAGGTGGTCGCGGCGGCGCGGCCGACGCTGGACCGGCTCTCGGACGACACCACGGAGACGATCCACCTCGCCCGGCTGGACGGCACGAACGTCGTCTATCTGGCCACCCGCCAGTCCCAGCACTACCTGCGCCCCTTCACCCGGGTCGGCCGCCGGCTGCCCGCGCACTCCACGTCGCTGGGCAAGGCGCTGCTGAGCACGTACAGCGACGAGCAGGTCCGCAAGATGCTCCCGGAGACCCTGCCGGCGTTGACCGAACACACCATCACCGACCGGGAGAGGCTCATCGAGGAGCTGCACCAGGTGCGGGAGCAGGGTTTCGCGGTGGACCGCGAGGAGAACACCCTGGGGCTGCGCTGCTTCGGCGTGGCGATCCCCTACCGCACCCCCGCGCGGGACGCGATCAGCTGCTCGGTTCCGGTGGCGCGGCTGACGCCGGCGCACGAGCAGACGGTGAAGGACGCGCTGTTCGACGCGCGTGACCGGCTGACGCTGGCGACGCGTAGGCTCTGAGCCATGCTCATCGCACTGCGCGAGGTCCACGACAGCGATCTGCCCGTCTTCTTCCGGCAGATGAACGATCCGGAGGCCCTGCGCATGGCGGCCTTCACCCCGCCGGACCCCGCCGACTGGGACGCGTTCACGGCGCACTGGCGGAAGATTCGGGCCTCGCGGGACGTCGTGCGGACCATCCTGGGCGACGGCGACGTCATCGGCAGCACCGCGGTGTACGGGGAGCCCGGCGAGCGCGAGGTGACGTACTGGGTGGACCGGGCCTACTGGGGTCGGGGCGTGGCCACGGCCGCCCTGCGGGCCCTGCTCGCCGAGGTCGAGGACCGCCCGCTGTACGCCCGGGCCGCCGCGGACAACGCCGGGTCGCGGCGGGTGCTGGAGAAGTGCGGCTTCGAGACGAGCGCCCGGGCACGGGGCTTCGCGCCGGCGCGCGGCGAGGTCATCGACGAGGTCGTCCTCCACCTCGCCCACTGAGCGCCGCCTGCCCGGGGTTTCATGAACGGATGATGAGAAAACGGGGCGCATGGGAACGATCCGCTCCCGCCCGTTCGTCCTGTGGGCGGGATGAACAAGACGATCAGGCGCGCCTCGGTCTTCACGCTGCTCCTGGTGTTCGCTCTGCTGGTGCGGGCGACCTGGGTGCAGTTCTACGACGGCCAGGCGCTCGCGGACGACAAGGGCAACCGGCGCAACGCGATCGAGACGTACGCGGAGCCGCTCGGGAACATCATCGTGGCCGGACGCTCGGTCACCGGATCCACGCCGACGAAGGGCGGCGACCTCACGTACAAGCGCACGTACACGGACGGCGAGCTGTACGCGGCGGTGACGGGCTACGCCTCGCAGGCGTACGCGCCGACCCAGCTGGAGGGCATCTACCAGGACCTGCTCAACGGCACCGACCCGCGGCTGCACACCCTCATGGACACGGTCACCGGCCGGCGGTCCGACCCGGGCAACGTGATCACGACGATCGACCCGGACGTGCAGAAGGCCGGGCTCGAGGCGCTGGGCGACAAGAAGGGCGCCGCCGTCGCGATCGACCCGAAGACGGGCAGGATCCTCTCGGTCGTCTCCACCCCGTCGTACGACCCGTCGTCGCTGACCGACGCCAACACCGCCGGTGAGGCGTGGCAGACGCTCACGAGCGACCCGGACAAGCCGCTGACCAACCGTGCGCTGCGCCAGCCGCTGCCACCGGGCTCGACGTTCAAGCTCGTGGTGGCGGCGGCAGCGCTGGAGGACGGGCTGTACGGATCGGTCGACGAGAGGACCGACAGCCCGGACCCGTACCAGCTGCCGGACACGAACACCGATCTGTCGAACGAGAACCCGAACGCCCCCTGCGAGAACGCCACGATCCGCACGGCGCTGCAGTACTCGTGCAACAACGTGTTCGCGAAGATGGCCGTGGACCTGGGTCAGGACAAGCTGCGGGCCATGGCCGAGAAGTTCGGGTTCAACGACGCGACGCAGGACGTGCCGGTGCGGGCGTACACGAGCGTGTACCCGAAGGACATGAACCGGCCGTCGACCGCCCTGACGGGCATCGGCCAGTTCGACGTGACGGCGACCCCGCTCCAGATGGCCATGGTGTCCGCGGCCCTCGCCAACGACGGCAAGCTGGTCTCGCCGCACATGGTGTCGCAGATCACCGGCGGCGACGGCGACGTGCTGGAGGACTACGACGACTCGGCCGGGACCGAGCGGATCGTCAGCTCCGACACCGCCCGGCAGCTCCAGTCGGCCATGCGGACGGTGGTCGACGAGGGCACGGGGTCGAACGCGCAGATCGCCGGCGCGACCGTGGGCGGCAAGACGGGCACGGCCCAGCACGGCGAGAACAACAGCAAGACGCCGTACGCCTGGTTCACGTCCTACGCCAAGTCCGACTCGTCGGACCGGCAGGTCGCCGTGGCCGTCCTGGTCGAGCAGTCCGACGCGGCGCGCTCCGAGGTCAGCGGCAACGGACTGGCGGCCCCGGTGGCCAGGGCGATGATGCAGGCGGCGCTGAAGGACTAGGCCTTCCGAAGGCCGGAAGGGACCTCCTCACATCGGTTCGGGGTGCCATACGGTGTTCGGCGCACCGTACGGCCGGACCGGCCGACGCTGCTACAGTGCCGGATCCCGGCCCGGCGCACGGCTGTTCGACGCCGGGGAAGCCGCTGCGAGGAGAGTCCGCCCGTGGGCACAGTCGTCGACGACGCCGCCTCCGTGGAGTTCCACGCCTTCTTCGAGCGCCACTACGCCGAACTGTCCCGGCTCGCCCATCTGCTGACGGGCGAGCCGGACGCCGCCGACGACCTGGCGGCGGACGCCCTGCTCGCGCTGTGGCACCGCTGGGACCGGGTGCGCGCGGCCGACCATCCGGTGGCGTACGCGCGCGGCGTGGTCGCCAATCTCGCCCGCAGCCGGATCCGCAGCGCTGTGCGCGAGCGCCGGCGCGTCGCCCTGTTCTGGCCGCAGCGCGAGGAGGGGACGGAGAACCCGGACGTCGCGGGTGTGGTGGACGTACAGGAGGCGTTGCGCGCCCTGCCGTTCCGCAAGCGGGCGTGCGTGGTGCTGCGGCACGCGTTCGACCTCTCCGAGAAGGACACCGCCCTCGCCCTGGGCGTCTCGGTGGGTACGGTGAAGAGCCAGACGTCGAAGGCGGTGGCCGAACTGCAGCGGGTGCTCGGCACCCGGGGGGCGGCGCAGCAGGTGCACGCGGCGATCGCACGCACCGGTGAGGCCGCGGGAAGGAAACGATGACCGGGCGGCGGGACGTGGACGAGGAGCTGCGCGCCCGGCTGCACGAGGCGGCCGGGGCGCACGAGCCCGACCGCGCGCGCATGCTGGCCCGGATCGAGCGCGGCATGGCGGGCCGGGACCTTGCCGGGCGCCGGGCGGCCCGCCCGCCGGCGCTGGGCTGGGCCCGGGTGGCCGGTGCGACGGCCGCGGTGGCGGGTGTCCTCGTGGTCGGCGGGTACGCGGTCGCGTCCGCGGTGAAGGACGAGGCGCCCGCCCGGCGCTCGGTCGCCGCCTCCCCGACGGCTTCCCCGTCGCCGGCCGCCCCCACGAGCCCCGCGCCCCGGCCGTCGTCGTCCGTCGCACCGACGCCGGGGACCTCGGCCGGGACGCGGGGGCCGGACCGGCCGTCGTCCTCCGGAACGCCGGACGGGACACCTGCCGGGTCTCCGTCCGGCACGGCCACCGGCGCCGCCCGCCCACCGGCCGCCGGGACCGAGGACGGCCCGCTGTGGTCGGACGGCTCGGTCGACCCGCACAGCAACGACTACTGGGCGCAGAGCAACATCACCCTGAGGACGAGCACCCCGCTGACCGCGCTCACCGTCGAGCTGAGGGTGGCGCAGACCGGCGGGGTCGCCTCCACCGGCGCGTGGCGGTCGCTGCCCGAGGACGACTTCACGTTCACGGTGGAGGAGCGGGACGGTTTCCTCGTCCACCGGTGGACGCTCAAGCAGGGCCGTACGGTCCCGGCGGGCGAGTGGATGTTCGCGGGCCAGTACGACCACGCGCTGGGCGGCCGGGACGCTAACGGCGACCGCTACTCGGCGACGGCCACCGCGCAGACCGGACGGCTGTCGGTGCGGGGCGACTTCGCGCCGCACGACGACGGCGCGTGAGGAAACTCCGCGCCACCGGCAACCCTTTGCCCGTCCGTGGCGACCAGGGAGCGACAACTCCCCCTCCACACAAGGACATGGGCATGACTGCACCTACCGAACAGCGCGTCCGCCACCGCCGCCGGGTCTCCAGGCGACGGGCGGTGATCGCCTCGGCGGCCGCGCTGGGCCTCACCGGCGCGGCGATCGTCACGACGACGATGCTGTCCACCGCCGGCGCCGCGACGTCCTGGCCGACGGAGACCGGCAGCAAGGCCGTCTCGTCCACGATCCCGGTCTCCGGCACCTACGACGGCAAGCTGCAGAGGTTCTACGGCACCGGCGACCTCGGCACCTCCGGCCAGGACGAGGACCAGGGCCCGATCTTCGAGCTGGCGGACGGCGCCGTGCTGAAGAACGTGATCATCGGCACCCCGGCCGCGGACGGCGTGCACTGCAAGGGCTCCTGCACGCTGCAGAACGTCTGGTGGCTGGACGTCGGCGAGGACGCCGCCAGCTTCAAGGGCGCCTCCCCGTCGGCCGTGTACACCGTGTACGGGGGCGGCGCGAAGAACGCCGAGGACAAGGTGTTCCAGTTCAACGGTGCGGGCAAGCTCGTCGTCACCAAGTTCCAGGTCGAGAACTTCGGCAAGCTGGTGCGCTCCTGCGGCAACTGCAAGACGCAGTACCAGCGCACGATCATCATCAACGACGTGGACGTCACCGCGCCCGGCAAGTCCGTCGTCGGCGTCAACCAGAACTACGGCGACACCGCGGCGCTGCGCAACATCCGCATCCACGGCGACAGCAAGAAGAAGATCGAGACCTGCGTCCGCTTCGAGGGCAACAACACCGGCAAGGAGCCCAAGGAGCTCTCCCCGGCCGGCCCCTACGGCACGACGTGCAACTTCACCGCGGCGGACATCAGTTACGAGTGACCCTCCGCGCGAGCGCCTCCGCCGGCCGGTCGCCGGCGGGGGCGCTCCCCGACCGCGTCAGGTCACTCGACGAAGTACGTCGGGTTGGGCAGCTTGTAGGTCCGGTCGGCGTATCCGCCCTGGAGGTCGGAGTACTGGTCGCCGAAGTTGGCGACGATGTCGTACCCGAGGTCCCGCTCGATGTGGCGGCGGGTGCCCGCCTTGAACTGCACGGTGGTGCAGGTCCAGGTGCCCGGGGTGGCGCAGTGGGCGAGGTAGGACGGCGGGTTCGCCTTGTCCTTGAGGAACATGTGGCCGGCGTCGAGATTGACGTCCGCGCCCACCTTCTTCAGGTTCTCGACGGCGGCGGCGCGCTGGGCCTCGCTCAGGCCGGAGTTGTAGAAGACCTCGACGCCCTTCTCCTCCGCGTAGCGCACCAGGCCCGGGCTGCCGAACACGGCGGGGCGGTCTGCCTTGTTGACGTAGGCGGCCCAGGTGGCGCTGTCGTAGCCGTAGTTGTTCTTCTTCTCGTAGTCGAGGCTGAGCAGCAGCGTGTCGTCGATGTCGAAGACGACCGCCGGCCGCTCGCCCCGGTGGTGCGCCGCCGTGCGGGCCGCCTTGTCGATCTGCTTCCTGGCCGCGGCGTCGATGCTCGCCAGGTCCTTGGCGTACTGGCTGTCCGGGGACGCCTGGTAGACACCGTCGGCGTCGGCCGTGGTGCCGTAGTAGGCGTCGATGTCCTTGGTCAACTGCCCGATGTTGTAGGGCTCGTGCGTGGAGTTGGCCGTGGACTGGCCGGCGGTGGCCGCACCCGTGCCGTAGAGGGCGGCACCGGCGACGGCGCAGGCGGCGGTGACGGCGGCGATGCGCGATGACTTTTGCATGAGACACGGTCCTACGCGCGTCACCCCCTGCTGCGCGAGAGCTGTGGCCGGATCGGTACCCCTTTACCTGGCAAAAATCGCGTCAAGTGCGCCGGGGACTACGGACGCCAGTCGCCGAGGTACGCCGCCCTGGTGTGCGCCGCGGCCTCGGCGCGGCTCAGCTGGGGCCGGTTCTCCGGGACGGTGACTGCCGCGCCGGGGCCGGTGTTGCGGTACTCGCGGAACCGCTGCTCCTGCCATGGGTGGTCGGCGCGCATGTCGGCGTAGGGCGCGGCCGCGTCGATGCCCGTGCCGAGGTGGGTCTCGCGCACGGTGAGCATGGGGCGGGCGGTGGTGTCGGAGCTGGGCACCCAGGGGCGGGCCAGCTTGTAGTGGCCGTCGGGGGCCTCGCTGCTGACACGGCTTCGGGTGACGAGGTAGCCGCGCGGGTTGGCGCCCGCGGTGGACGGCGCGAACACGAAACCGTAGGGGGCGGCGGCGAGGTCGGTGCGGTCGAGGGTGCGGAAGTGGCAGTCCTCGTACACGGCGGTCGCCCGGCCGAAGACGAAGTCGACGTCGCCCTCGACATGGCAGTGGGCGTAGTACTGGCGGGCGAAGTGGCCGAGGGCGCGGGTGTCGGCGTAGAGGGTGTCCTGGTGGCCGAGGAAGCGGCAGTGGTGGAACGCCGTGCGGTCGCCCTGGGCCTTGAGGGCGACGGCCTGGGTGCCGGTCCAGTCGGGGTGGTCGGCGCGCAGCCAGTCGTTGGCGAAGGTGATCCGGTGGGCGGTGAAACCGTCGGCCTGCACGGTGGTGGTGGCCGAGCCGCTGGTGCCGTAGGTGCCGGAACCGTCGGGCCTGGGGGTGCCGGCCGCGTTGTCGAAGACGATGACGGTGTCGCGCGGGTCCTCGGAGGCACCGATCCAGGTGGCGTCGGTGCGGGTGGCGTCGACGGTCACGGTCTCACGGTAGGTGCCGGGCGCGAGGACGAGCGTCCAGCCGCTGCCGGCGGCGGCGGTCACGGCGGCCTGGACGGAGGTGAAGTCGCCGCGGCCGTGCGGGTCGACGTACAGGGTCTTCGGGGTGCGGCGGGCGGACGGCGAGCCGTGGCGTCCGAACGGGCGGTGGCGTCCGCCGGCCCGGGCCGGGCCGGCGGCGAGGCCGAGGGCGGCGCCGGCGCCGGCGGTCGCGAACAGGAAGCCTCTGCGGGAGGGGGCGGTGCGGTGCATGCGTGTACTCCTTCGGGCGGGACGGTGCCGGGGTGGGCCGGGGCGGTGCGGTCGCCCCGGCCCTGTTCGGGGATGCGTCAGCGCAGGCGGCCGGCGCCCGCGCCGTGGTCGACGACCGCGGGGACGGCCTTCGCCGGGAGGACCGTGGTGCGCAGGGTGGGCGTCCAGCCCGAGCCCCGCTGGAGGGTCTCGCCCGGGATCTCCGCGTTGTGCACGGCGATCAGGTCGACGGTGCGGCCGTTGACCTGGTTGTGGGCGGCGGTGACCGGTGCCTCGCTCCACTTCTTGAGGACCTTCGCGGCGCTGACCCCGGCCGGGAGAGTGAAGGCGTTGTGCTCGGCGACGAGTGCGGACTCCTTGCCGACGCCGAAGCTGTAGGCGTAGTCGTCCGAGGCCACGAAGTGGTTGTTGTAGACGTCGACCTGGCCGAAGCGGACGCGGGGCGCGCGCTCGACGAGGTTCTCGAACAGGTTGTGGTGGAAGGTGACCTTGAGGTGGCCGCGGTCGCCGACGGCGGTGGACTCGCTGTCGCTGTTGCCGATCAGGATCGTCTTGTCGTGCTCGGTGAAGACGTTCCAGGAGGCCGTGACGTAGTCGGCGCCCTTGACGACGTCCAGCTGTCCGTCGTGCTGCTGGTAGAGCATGCCGAAGTAGGTGGGCGCCGCGCTGTCGGGGTGCTCGCCGTCGGTGAAGGTGTTGTGGTCCAGCCAGACGTGGGTGGAGCCGTACACGACCGCGCTGTCGTACTCGGAGTTCCAGTTGCCCCGGTCGCCGTCCGTGGGGTCCCACTGCGGGAAGCAGTCGACGGGGCTCTCGAAGGTGAGGTTGCGGACGATGACGTTGTCCACGCCCTTGATCTGCAGGCTGGCGCCCTTGAGGCCGGCGTTCTTGCCGATGCCGATGATGGTGGTGTCGGCCGGGACGTTCGCCTTGATCGACTGGTCCTGCCGGGCGGCGGAGGCGCGGCGCAGTCCCTCGGGGCTGTCGTCGGGCTCGGCGCTCAGGTCGGTGTCCAGGCCCCATGTCTCGGGCGCGTACGTCTTCAGGTAGGCGTCGAAGTCGTAGCCGGGGGCGGCGAAGGCGTCGCAGCCCTCGGAGACGGCGTCGATGGTGCCCTTCACCTTGATGATCCGCGGCGCGTCGCCGCCGGCGGCGAGGGCGGCCTTGAACTCGGCCCAGGTGGTGACCGTGTACACGTGCGCTGCGTCGGCGGCGGCACCGCCGGTGGTGCCCGTGCCCTGGGAGGCCCAGCCGTCCTTCGCCGGCAGCGTCTGGCGGGCGAGGTCGGTGGAGTGGTGGTGGCCGGGGCGGGCCTCGGCTCCGGCGGCGGTCAGGCTCAGCGCGAGGGCCGTGCAGCCGGCCAGCGCGGCCACTCTTGCTGTGGCATGCCCATGCCATCTCTGTGTGCTCATGGTGCGGCTCTCCGTTTCGGGTCGATGGTTCCTACGCGGGCTGCGGCCAGGTGATCCAGGACGCGGGAACGTCCTCGTCCAGTCGGCGCACGTCCCGGTGCGCGAGCACCCGCGTGCGCAGCAGCTCCCGCGCGACCAGCCGGGCCACCTCGATCGCGCCCGGCGGGTTGAAGTGGGTGTTGTCCTGCTCGGTGGCGGTCCAGTTGAAGTACGTCTTGGTCTCCTCGGCGCCGAGCCGCTGCCACAGGGCCAGCGACAGCGCCTGCGTGTCGAGCAGCGCCACGCCCTCCTCGGCGGCCAGCGCCCGCATCGCGGCCGGGTACTCACCGTGGGTGGGGACCGCGTCGCCGGCCGCGTCGAAGCGGCGTCGCTCGACGGGCGTGGCCAGCACGGGCCGCGCCCCGCGGGCCCGGGCGCCGTCGACGTACAGACGCAGGTGCTCCTGGTACGTGGTCCAGGGATCGGTGTGGCGGGTGGGGTCCTCGGCCTTCTCGTCGTTGTGCGCGAACTGGACGAGGAGCAGATCGCCGGGCCGGATCAGCGCGAGGATCGCGTCGAGCCGCCCCTCGTCGACGAAGCTCTTGGAACTCCGCCCGTTCACGGCGTGGTCGGCGACGAGCAGTTGCCGGTGGAGGAAGAACGGCAGCGCCATGCCCCACCCGGTCTCGGGCGCGGCGTCGGCGTACTTCTGGGCGGCGGTGGAGTCGCCGGCGAGGTAGAGGGTGCGGGGGCGGCGCGCGCCGGCCTGTGCGGTGCCCGCGGCGAACGCGAGGGGGACGGCGGCGACCGCGGCCGCGGTGACCTGCCTTCGGCTGAGTGACACGTGGGGGGCCTTTCATGACGAGGGAAAGGGAGACGGGGGAAGGGGACAGGGGCGGCCCGCAGCCTGCGCCGTCCGCAGACCGCCCCACGGCGATGTCCGGCTCGGGGCGGTCAGCCCATCTGCTCGTTCCACTCGGCCTGCGCCTCGTTCAGCTGCTCCGCCATCGTGTCGAGGAAGTCCTTGGCGCTCATCTTGCCGAGCAGCACCTTCTGGAAGTTCGGCTCGTTGTCGGCCTTGGAGATGGTGTTCCAGTCCGGCAGGTAGTACGGCAGCTGGACGATGGTCGTGGAGCCGTCGTTCAGCGCCTCGGCGGCCAGCTTCGTCGGCTCGGCCTCGGAGATCCACGCGTCCTTCGCCGCGTCCGTGTTCGACGGCACCTGCCCGGCCGACTCGTTGAACTTCGAGTTCTGCTCCTTCGAGGTGGCGAACTCGATGAACTTCCAGGCGGCCTCCTTGTTCTTGGAGCTCTTGAACAGCCCGAGCCCGTCGACCGGGTTGGAGACCTGGACCCGCTTGCCGGAGGCGCCCACCGGCTGCGGGATGCCGCGGAACTTGTCGACGCCGAGCGCCTTCACATGGTCCTGGTAGGAGCCCAGGTTGTGGTTGAGCATGCCGATCGTGCCGGAGTCCCACTGGGCGACCATCTTGGCGAAGTCGTTGTTGACGTCCGCGGCCGGCGTGACCTTCTTGTAGAGCGCCGCGTACTTCTCCAGCGCCTCCACGTTCTTCGGGTCGTTGACCGTGGTCTTCTTCTTGTCCGCGTCCCAGAAGGAGGTGATGCCGGACTGCCCGTACATCGCGTCGAGGGCCTGGGCGATGGAGCCGGAGCCGCCGCGGATGGTGTAGCCGAACTCGTTCTTGCCCGCGGCGGTCAGCTTCTCGGCGGCCGTGTAGAAGGCGTCCCAGGTCGTCGGCGCCTCGAGGCCCGCCTTGTCGAACAGGTCGGTGCGGTAGTAGAGGACGCCGTTGTTGGCCGAGGTCGGCACCGAGTAGAGCCGGCCGTCGCCGCCGCCGGCGGCCCGCAGCGACTCGATCATGTCCTTGTTGACCCTGCCGTTGAGGGACGAGCCGGTGAGCCGGTTGTCCAGCGGCTCCAGCGCGTTCTGGGCGGAGAACCCGGCGAGCATCGCCGCGCCGACGCCGCCGACGTCGGGCAGGCCGCCGCCCTGGATGGCGGTGTCGACCTTGGACTGGTACTCGGTGGCGGCGATGCCCACGTACTCGACGTCGATGTCCGGGTTGGCCTTCTCGAAGTCGGCGATGATCTCCTTCCACACGGCCGTGCGGATGCCGCCGTTGTTGTCCCAGAAGACGATCTTCCCCTTGCCGCTGCCCTCGGCGCCCTTGTCGCCGCCCGCCCCGCTGCCGTCGTCACCGCAGGCGGTGGCGGTCAGCGCGAGCACGGCCCCCAGGGCGACGGCGGCGGTCGTCCGGCGCCTGCCGGTGCTTCTGCTGCTGCGCATGCTGATCTTCATTGGTCGGCTCTCTTCTTCTTCTGGATCCAACGGTGCGGTGCTGAACAACGTGGGGGGTCTGTGGATGGGTGCTGCGGGTGACTCAGTGGGTGCCGGACCGCTTCTGCGGCAAGCGCTTGCTGCGGAGGTGTGTCATGGCGGCTCCCGACAGGCGTACGGGTGGGTTGGTCACTGGGGGCGGATCCGGAACCGGGTGAACTCGGCGGCCCCGGCGGGCCCCGCCCCCTCGGGCGCGAGCGCGAACAGGCCGAGCAGGGCGCCGACCCAGCGCCACGGGGTGGCGGCGAAGACCTGGCCGGTGGGCCGGGGGCCGCCGCCGAGGTCGTAGGAGAAGCGGCAGCGCGCCCCGGGCGCCGTCTCGATCCGCAGCCGCACCCGTCCCCCGGGCGCGAGGCGGGGGTGGTCGGCGTCGCGTTCGGCCTCGGCCACGGTCTCGGCGAACCGGTGCACCAGGTGCACCGCCCCGTCCGCTCCCCGCTGGAGCCCGATCCACCGGTAGGCGTCGCCGAGCACCGCGAGCCCGGCCCGGGCGCCCGGCTCCGTGCTGTCCAGCCGCAGCTCCACCTCCACCGTCGACGGCAGGCCGGGCAGGCGCTGGGTGAGGACGTTCGGCAGTCTGCGCAGGTCGTGCGCGTCGGCCGTGCGCAGGCAGGCGAGCCGGAGCGCGTCCCCGGAGTGCGCGATGGCCCAGCCGTCGCCGGGGTTGGCCGTCCAGGACCACTGGCGTCCGTACCGTCCGCCGGGGAAGGCGTCGTCGGTCGCGGGCGCGGCGGGCGGCTGCGGCGGCAGCGCGGGGCGCCGGTGGGCGGTCACCGGCGCGCCGTCGTCGCCGAGGACCGGCCAGCCGTCCGCGCCCCAGGTCATCGGCTGGAGGTGGACCACCCTGCCGTACGCGCCGCGCTGCTGGAAGTGCAGGAACCAGTCCTCGCCGGCCGCGGTCCGCACCCAGCCGCCCTGGTGGGGGCCGTTGACGTCGGTGTCCTTCTGCTCCAGGACGACCTTCTCCTCGTACGGGCCGAAGAAGTCACGGGAGCGGAAGGCTCCCTGCCAGCCGGTCTCCACTCCCCCGGCGGGCGCCAGGATCCAGAACCAGCCGTCGTGCCGGTAGAGCTTGGGGCCCTCCAGGGTGAACCAGCCCGGGATGCGGTCGGCGTCCACGATCACCTTGCCCTCGTCGAGGAGCCCGGTGCCGTCGGGGTGCATGCGGTGCCCGGTGAGGCGGTTCTTGACGCCGGAGCGGGAGCGGGCCCAGGCGTGCACCAGGTAGGCCTCGCCGGTCTCCTCGTCCCACAGGGGGCAGGCGTCGATCAGGCCCTTGCCGGCCTTCACCAGGTGCGGCGCGGTCCACGGGCCCCGGATCTCGGGGGCGTTGACCTGGAAGACGCCCTGGTCGGGGTCGCCCCAGAAGATCCAGAAGCGGCCGGCGTGGTGGCGCAGGGACGGGGCCCAGACGCCGCAGTCGTGCCGGGGCGCGGCGAAGGCGTCCGCAGGTTCGAGGCGCTCCAGCGCGTGGCCGGCCAGAGTCCAGTTGACCAGGTCCCGCGAGTGCAGCAGCGGCAGGCCGGGGGCGCGGCCGAAGCTGGAGGCGGTCAGGTAGAAGTCGTCGCCGACGCGGAGGACGTCCGGGTCGGACCAGTCGGCGTTCAGGATCGGGTTGGTGTAGGTGTCCGCGGTCTCGGGGATTCCGGCGGTCACGGCGCCACCGCCTTCCGCGCGCTCAGCGGTCACGGCGCCACCGCCTTCCATGCGCTCAGCGGTCACGGCGCCACCGCCTTCCGTACGAGGGCCGCCGCGCCCTCCGCGTCGAGACGGCCGTCGGCGACGACGGTGACGACGCGGCGGACGAGGGTGTCGCCGGGGGCGAGCGGCAGCCGCTCGCCGTGGGCCAGGGAGGAGCCGACGCCCGGGTACTCCTCGGTGCGCACGAACCACGGGTCGCGCCGGGTGCGTTCGGTGGCGCCGGCGAAGACCAGGGACCAGGTGGCGCCGGTGAGGGCGAGCCAGTCGGCGGTGCGGCCGTGCACGGCCTGCTCGCCCGCGCGGTCGGCGGTGAAGACGTGCGGGGCCGTGCTCTCCTTACGGGCCCGCCAGAAGAAGCCGCCGTAGGCCGCGCCGGGGCGCCCGTTGGTCGCGGGGCTGCCGATGGTGACGGGGTCCGGGGTGACGTTGGTGAGGGAGAAGGTGAAGTCCAGCGCCCAGGCGACGTCCGTGAGTCCGGTGGCCGCGACGGTGCGGCGTTCGCGCAGCAGCTCGGTGCCGGCGGCGACCCAGCGCAGTTCCTCGACGAAGCCGTCGGGGTCGCGGAGCTGGAAGGCGGTGTGCCGCTGGGCGCCGTGGTTGTCCAGCTCGGTCGGTCCCTGGTCGCGGACGTAGGTGCGCCCGCCCCAGAAGTTGTGGCCCTCGACGTCGGGAACGGCGACACCGACGCCGAGGTGATGGAGGTGGTCGGCGGGGTTGAACTCGGTGACGACGGTGCCGGCCAGGGTGGTGACGGGGTGCAGATAGGGGCGCGGGGAGAGCCGGACGGGCAGCTCGGGCCGGGTGACGTACCGGCCGACGGGGCGGCCGGCCACGCGCAGTACCGGGGAGTCGGGGCCGGTCATCGGGTGCTCACCTCTTTCAGCGGGTGCTCCGTGCGCGCGGCCCAGGGGGCGCCGAGTTCGGAGTACAGGGAGAGGGTGTCGGCGGCGGCGGCCACGAGGCCGTCGATGCCGGGGACCACGCGGCGCCGCTCGCCGGGGACGGGGCGCCAGGCGCCGTCGGGCAGCGGCTCCGGGTCGGGGGCCCGGCGGATCGCCTCCACGACCCGCATGAAGGCGCCGGTCCCGGCGGGCGGGACCAGCAGCGCGGCACCGGTGGTGAGGTGGTCGACCAGGTTCTCCAACAGGTCGGTGCGGCCGTGCTCGAACTCCTCGGGTCCGTGGCCCGCGCGCTGGAGCAGGACGCGGTCCTGCTTGTACCAGAAGGTGATCCGTCCGCTGCTGCCGTGCACCAGGACGTACGGTTCGCCGGCCCGCTCCGCGCACAAGGTCGCGGCGACGGTGACCCGGTGGCCCCGCGTGGTGGTGACCCGTACGCAGGAGGTGTCGTCGGCCTCGATGTCGTTGGCGTGGCTCAGCTCGGTCTCGATGCCGGCGACGTCCTCGGCGCGGGCGGTGCCGCCGAGGGCGAGGGCGGTGGCGACGGCGTGCGCGAGGGGGTTGGTCAGCGCGCCGTCGATCACGTCGGCGCCGTCCAGCCGCCGCCGGCCGGCCCAGGGCGCACGGCGGAAGTAGGCCTCGTCGCGCACCCAGGCCCCGGCCCCGCCGACGCCCACGACCTCGCCGACCGCGCCCTCGGCGATCAGCGCCCGGATGGCGGGCACGGCGTGCGAGCCCAGCGACTGGAACCCGACCTGGCAGGCGACGCCGGCCTCGGCGACCCCGTCGGCCATGCGCCGGAACTCGGCGTACGACGGTGCCGGGGGCTTCTCGAGCAGCAGGTGCACGCCCCGGCGGGCGGCGGTCAGCGCGAGGTCGGTGTGGGTGGGGATCGGCGTGCAGATCACGGCGATCCGGGCGCCGGTGGAGTCGAGCAGGGCACCGAAGTCGGGCGACTGCTCGGGGAGTTCACCGCCGGCCTCCTCCTCGTTCAGCGGGGTGAGCTCGCAGATGCCGGCCAGGCGGACCAGGCCCGCCCGCTCCAGGCGGCGGATGTTGGCGACGTGCCAGCGGCCGTGGCCGCGGGCGCCGGCGAGGACGACGGGAACCCGGCTCATCCCTTCACCGCCCCCGCGCTGAAGCCGGTGATCAGCCACTTCTGGATGAAGGCGAAGACGATCACGACGGGCACGGCGGCGATGATGCCGCCGGCGGCGAGCGCGCCGAGGTCGACGCTGTCCGCGCTCATCAGGGTGTTGAGGCCGACCGGGATGGTCTGCTTGCCCTGGTCGTTGAGGAACATCAGGGCGAACAGGAAGTGGTTCCAGGAGTGCACGAAGGCGAAGGAGCCGACGGCGATCAGGCCGGGGCGCAGCAGCGGCAGCACGACGATCCGGAAGGCCCGGAACCGCCCGCAGCCGTCGACCCAGGCGGCCTCCTCCAGGGAGTACGGCACGTTCTTGATGAAGTTGCTGATCAGGATCATCGACAGCGGCAGCTGGAAGACCGTCTCGGCGATGATGACGCTGCCCAGCGAGTTGATCATCTTCAGCTCGGCGAAGATCTCGAACAGCGGGACCAGCAGCAGCGCGCCGGGCACGAACTGGGAGCAGAGCAGGGCGAGCATGAAGCCCCGCTTGACCTTGAAGTCGAACCGGGCGAGGGCGTAGCCGCCGGCCAGGGCGACGAGCGTCGTCATGACCAGGGTGGCGAGGCCGACCAGCACGCTGTTCTGGAAGAAGGTGCCGAAGGCGCGGTCGGTCCACACCTTCTCGAAGTGCTCGAAGGTGAGGGGCCAGGGCACGAGCGAGGTCGAGCCGGCCGGGCGCACCGCGAAGAGCAGGATCCAGTAGAACGGGATCAGGGTGAAGACCAGGTAGATGCCGAGCGGCAGGTAGATCTGCCAGCGGGGGACCTCGTCCCAGGCGGGGCGCTTCTTCGTGGGGCGCGGCGGTTCCTGGCCGGCCCGCACGGGTGCGGGCGCGGGCGCGGGGGCCTCCTTGGTGATCACTTGTTCTCGCCTCCGAACTTGCTCAGCCGCAGGTAGACGATCGAGCAGAAGAGCAGGATCACGAACGCGACCGTGGTGAGGGCCGACGCGTAGCCGAAGTTGTGCGCGTCGACGCTGGTGTTGGCGATGTAGAGGGGCAGGGTCGTGGTCTCGCCCGCGGGTCCGCCGCCGGTCAGGGTGTAGAGCAGGTCCACGTTGTTGAACTCCCACACCGCGCGCAGCAGCGTGGACAGGATGATCGCGTCCTTCAGGTGGGGCAGGGTGATGTGCCAGAACTGCTTGATCCGGCTGGCCCCGTCGACCTCGGCGGCCTCGTAGAGGTCCTTCGAGACGGACTGGAGGTCGGCGAGGATGAGGATCGCGAAGAAGGGCACGCCGCGCCACAGGTCGGCGACGACCGCGGCGGAGAACACCGTCGAGGTGTCCGAGAGCCAGCTGGTGCCGTAGGAGCCGATGCCCATGTCGGCGAGGTAACGGGTGATGCCGGTCTGGGAGTTGTAGAGCAGCACCCAGATCGCGGAGGTCAGCACGCCGGAGACGGCCCAGGGGGAGAAGACGAGGGCACGCCCGATCCCCCGGCCCACGAAGGTCTGGTTGACGATGAGCGCCAGCGCCAGGCCGAACAGCAGCTGGAGTCCGACCTCGACGAAGACCCACTTGGCGCTGAAGACGAGGGTGTCCCAGAACTGCGGGTCGTCGGTGAAGATCCTGACGAAGTTGTCGAGGCCCGCGAAGCCGTTCCGCCACGGCTTGGTGGGGTTGTAGTCCTGCAGGCTGTAGTAGAAGACGCTGATGACCGGGTAGGCGATGAAGCCCAGCATCAGCAGGGCGGCGGGACCGATCAGCAGGTACGGGAGCCTGCGCGGCGTGGCGGAGGCACGGCGCCGCCGGGGTGGCGCGGGCGGTTTCGCCACGGCTGCGGCTTGGGCCATGACAGTTCTCCGTTCTGGTACGTCGTGCGTGGGTGGTGCCTGTGCGGTGCGCCTGCGGCGCGGGGCGGGGGGCGCGGCGGCGTGGTGCTCGCCGGGAAGCGCTTTCTCGAGGTGCGTGGGTGTGCGGTGCCCCGCTGCCGCGGGGGGGGGGTGGGGGATCAGCCGGCGTACGGGTCCTGCACCGAGCCCGGGCGGGCGAGGAACTCGAAGTCGCAGCCGGTGTCGGCCTGGGTGATCTGTTCGTCGTAGAGGGCGCCGTAGCCGCGTTCGTAGCGGGCGGGCGGCGGCGTCCAGGCGGCCCTGCGGCGCTCCAGTTCCTCGTCGTCCACGTGGAGCTGGAGGGAGCGCGCCTCGACGTCGAGGGTGATCGGGTCGCCGGTGCGTACCAGCGCGAGCGGCCCGCCGACGTACGACTCGGGTGCCACGTGCAGCACGCACGCGCCGTAGCTCGTGCCGCTCATCCGGGCGTCGGAGATCCGCACCATGTCCCGCACACCCTGCTTGAGCAGGTGGTCGGGGATGGGCAGCATGCCGTACTCGGGCATGCCGGGACCGCCCTTGGGTCCGGCGTTGCGGAGCACGAGCACGCTGTCGGCGGTGATGCCCAGCTCCGGGTCGTTGATGGTGCGCTGCATGGTCCGGTAGTCGTCGAAGACGACGGCGGGACCGGTGTGCTTGAGCAGGTGCGGCTCGGCGGCGATGTGCTTGATGACGGCGCCGTCGGGGCAGAGGTTGCCGCGCAGCACGGCGACCCCGCCCTCGTCCGCGACGGGGTTGTGCCGGGGCCGGATGACGTCGTCGTCGTGGACGAGGGCACCGTCGAGCTGCTCGCGCATCGTGTCGTGCGAGACGGTGGGCCGGTCCAGGTGGAGCAGATCGGTGATGCGGGAGAGGAAGCCGGGCAGGCCGCCGGCGAAGTGGAAGTCCTCCATCAGGTACGTCTGTCCGCCGGGGCGGACGTTGGCCAGTACGGGGACGGTGCGGGCGATGCGGTCGAAGTCGTCGAGGGTGAGGGTGACGCCCGCGCGGCCCGCCATGGCGATCAGGTGGATCACGGCGTTGGTGGAGCCGCCGAGGCCGAGCACGGTGGTGACGGCGTCCTCGAAGGCGTCCGCGGTGAGGATGTCGCTCAGCCTGCGGTCCCGGTGGACGAGTTCGACGATGCGCATGCCGGCCGCGGCGGCCATCCGGTCGTGCCCGGAGTCGACGGCGGGGATGCTGGAGGCGCCCGGGACCGTGACGCCGAGGGCCTCGGCGGCGGCGGTCAGCGTGGAGGCGGTGCCCATCGTCATGCAGTGGCCGGGCGAGCGGGCCAGGCCGCTCTCCAGCTCCAGCATCTCGCAGTCGCCGATGAGACCGGCCCGCTTGTCGTCCCAGTACTTCCACATGTCGGTGCCGGAGCCGAGGGTATGGCCGCGCCAGTGCCCGGGGAGCATGGGCCCGGCGGGCACGAACACGGCGGGCAGGTCGACGCTGGCGGCGCCCATGAGCAGGGCGGGCGTGGACTTGTCGCAGCCGCCCATCAGCACGGCGCCGTCGACCGGGTAGGAGCGCAGCAGCTCCTCGGTCTCCATGGCGAGGAGGTTGCGGTAGAGCATCGGGGTCGGCTTCTGGAAGGTCTCGCTGAGCGTGGAGACCGGGAACTCCAGCGGGAAGCCGCCCGCCTGCCACACGCCCCGCTTCACGGCCTGGGCCCGGTCGCGGAGGTGGACGTGGCAGGGGTTGATGTCGGACCAGGTGTTGAGGATCGCGATGACCGGCTTGCCGAGGTGCTCCTCGGGCAGGTAGCCGAGCTGGCGGGTGCGGGCGCGGTGGCTGAAGGAGCGCAGGCCGTCGGTGCCGTACCACTGGTGGCTGCGGAGCTCCTCGGGCGGCTTCCGGCCGGTCATATGGACCACCCCGCGGCGATGGCGGCGACCTCGGCGCGCTCGCTCTCGGGCAGCGGCTTGCTCGGCGGACGGACCTCGCGACGGCACAGGCCCAGCGAGGCAAGGGCCTCCTTGACCACGGTGACGTTGTTGGCGGATCCGTTGGCGGCGCGCAGTTCCTCGAAGCGGCGGATCTGCTCCCAGACCTTCATGGCGGCCGCGTAGTCGCCGGATCGAAGCGCTTCGATCATGTTCAGCGAAACGGCCGGGGCGACGTTCACGAGCCCCGAGGTGAAGCCGGTGGCGCCCGCCGAGAAGTACGAGGGGGCGTACGGCTCGGCGAGCCCCGCGACCCAGACGAAGCGCTCGAGGCCGGCGTCGCGGGCGAAGGCGGCGAAGCGGGCCGCGTCCGGGACGGCGTACTTGACGCCGAGGACGTTGGGGCAGTGGTCGGCGAGTTCGGCGAGGCGGGCGCCGGGGAGCTGGGGGTTGCGCAGGTAGGGCACGACGCCCAGGTCGGGCACGGCCTCGGCGATCGCGCGGTGGTAGTCGACCCAGCCGCCCTGGGAGACGTAGGGGTGGACGGGCTGGTGGACCATCACCATCTGGGCGCCCAGCTCGCGGGCGTGCCGCGCGGAGGCCACCGCGGTCGGCACGTCGTGGCCGACGCCGACCAGGATTGCGGCACCCTCGCCGGCCTCCTCGAGGGTCAGCTCGGTGACGAGGCGGCGCTCGGCCGGATCGAGGGCGTAGAACTCGCCGGTGTTTCCGTTGGGGGTGAGGGTCGTGATGCCGGCGTCGAGGAGACGACGCAGCAGGGCCCGGTAGGCGGCGGGGTCGACGGAGCCGTCCTCGGCGAACGGGGTCACCGGGATCGCCACCACGTCGGCCAGGGCCGCCCGCTGGGTCTCGAACGTCGTTGTCATGCCTGACCGACCTCTTCCTGGGCCTCGGTCCCCGCTCCGGGGAAGGCCCGCTCGACGAACGACGCGATGTGCGCGTGCAGGGCGCGGGCCGCGCCGTCCGCGTCACCGGCGAGGGCGAGGCGCAGGATCTCCTGGTGCTCGCCGGCCTCCCTCTCCCAGGAGGGGTCGGCGGCCCAGGCGACGGCGGAGACGAGGGCCGCCTGATCGCGCACCTCGTCGAGCATCCGGCCGAGCAGCGGGTTGCCGCACGGCAGGTACAGGGCGCGGTGGAACTCGCGGTTGGCGAGCGACCGTTCGGCCGTGTCCGTGGCCTGGTCGGCCCGGGACAGCGCGTCGCGGGCGGCGTCCAGGGAGGCACCGCGGCGCACCGCGCGCTTGAGCGCCTCCGGCTCCAGGAGCAGCCGCACGTCGTAGACCTCGCGCGCCATGTCCGCGTCCACCATGCGCACGGTGACGCCCTTGTACTGGCTCATCACGACCAGTCCGGTGCCGGCCAGGGTCTTGAGCGCTTCGCGCACGGGTGTCTTGGACACCCCGAACTGGGCGGCGAGGTCGGTCTCGACCAGGGCCTGACCGGGCGTCAGGCGTCCGGTCAGGATGCGGCGTTTGATCTCCTCCAGCACGTACTGCGTGCGGGAGGGGATCGGCGTGGGCACAGAGGTCATGCGCGCCTCTCGGATCTCACATATCGCGTCTCATATATGACGTACGGAGTACGACGCGTTGAAGGTAGGAGGGGCGAGGGGCGGCGTCAATGCTTCTGACAAAAGAAAGTTCGGGGGCTCGTCGGGCCCTGCTCATACGTCGACGGTGTGCCCTACGCGGGCGGTGGCGGTGGGACCGCCGAACGCCGCGGCGGCCCGAGCGGTGGCCGTCGCGGGGGTGAGGGTGGGCCCGACGTGCGTGACGAGCAGGCGCCGGGCACCGGCCTCGCGGGCGGTGTCACCCGCGTCCTCGGGCGTGAGGTGCACTTGTTCGCCTTCGCGATGCGTGTCGATGTCCGCCTCGCACAGGAAGAGGTCGGCGTCGCGGGCGAGGCCGGTGAGCGCGGCGCACGGTCCGCTGTCCCCCGAGTAGGCGAGGACCCGGCCTGCGCCCTCGGCCCGCAGCCCGTACGCCTCGCAGTCGTGCCGGACCGCGCGGGCGGTGAGGGTTACCCCGCCGTGCCGGGCGGTGTGGCCGTCGTACAGCGTCCTGACGTCGAAGACGTCACCGAGGAAGTGGGTGTCCGGCCGTCCGAAGAACCCGGCGAGGCGCTCGGCGCAGCCCTGCGGGGCGTAGAGGGGGATGGGGGAGGCCGGGGTCATTCCCCCGTAGGCGAAGGCGTAGCAGGCGGCCGGCAGGTCAGCGGTGTGATCCGCGTGGAGGTGGGATATCCAGATGGCGCTCAACCGCGCCGGATCGGTGTGCCGCTGCAACTCCGCGAACGTCCCGGTCCCGGCGTCCACCCACACCTCGGCACCCTCACCGCGCAGCAGATGACCGGAGCAGGGCCGGTCCGGAGCCGGGTG
Organism: Streptomyces sp. NPDC032940; assembly: GCF_040636935.1. Lineage (NCBI taxonomy): Bacteria > Bacillati > Actinomycetota > Actinomycetes > Kitasatosporales > Streptomycetaceae > Streptomyces > Streptomyces sp. NPDC032940. The sequence continues at coordinate 106,423 of NZ_JBEZVJ010000027.1, forward strand.
CGGGGAGGCGGTGCCGAGGACGGTGAGGGTGAGGGTCATGCGGGGAGGCTATGCGGCGCCGCCGGGGCGAAGGCCCTGTGCTCCCCTAGAGCACCGGCCGGGTCCAGCCCGGGTCACGACCACTGAGGCCCACCGCACGGTCCAGCAGCGGGGCGTCGTCCGGGACGGGGACGACGGGGCCGAAGATGCCGCCCCCTCCGTCGGACTCCTCCGCGGCGGCGGCGAGGAAGCCGTGCGATGCCTGGAGCGCGGCCGGGTCGGGCGTGTACTCCTGGCCGGTGGCACGGGCGAGGTCCCAGCCGTGGATCACCAGCTCGTCGGCGGCCACAGCACCGGCGACCGCGCCGGGCAGGTCGAGGCCGCCGGCCCGGGTCATGCCGGTCCAGGCCTCCGGGGCCCGCCAGGCGTCGGCTAGCTCGTCGAGCACCTTGGGCAGCTGCTCGCGCCAGCCGGGCCCGATGTCCGGCACGCTCGCGTCGGGGCTCGTGTCGGTGGTGGCGCCCAGGTCCTTGCGCGCGGCGTCGCGAAAGGCGGCGGCCAGGCCGGTCAGATGCCCGAGCAGATTACGGACGGCCATGTCGGGACACGGCGTGGGGTCCTCGAGCGCCGCATCGCCGACCCCCTCGGCGAGACGCGCCACGATCCGCGCCTGCGGCCCGAGGTCGAGGGTGGGGGTGCGGTCGGGGGTGTCCTGGGGACTCATGGGCTGCTCCTCGGTGCGGCGCGGCGGGCTCTCTCGGTCGGTAGACCGGCGACGACCGCGGAACTCATCGGTCGAGACCCCCGCCCCTAGGGCACCTGCCCGATGCCCGCCCCCGTGCCTTAGGCCCACCATCCCAGGCATGACGGCACCGAGAACACCTCACACGAGCAGGACGAGGGAGACGACGCGGGGAGCCTGGCCGGCGCTCCGCGCCCTGCGCGACCGGAACGCGGGTCTGTACCTCTCCGGGGTGGTGGTGTCCGGCTTCGGCACCTCGGCGCTGTGGCTGGTGTCCGGCGTGTGGGTGAAGGACCTCACCGGCTCGGACGGACTGGCGGCACTGTGTGTGCTGGCCCTGTGGACACCGACCCTCCTGGGCCCGGCGCTGGGCACACTGGCCGACCGCGTCCGCCGCAAGCCGCTGCTGATCACCGGCAGCCTGCTCCTGGCCGGCCTCCTGCCCACCCTCTTCGCTGTGGACTCTCCGGACACGGTGTGGCTGCTGTTCGCGGTGCTGTTCGTGTACGGCGCGGTGGGCGTCGTCCACGACGCGGCCGAGTCGGCGCTCGTCGCTACGGCGGTCGCCCCCGGCCTGCTCGGCGACTTCAACGGCCTGCGCACGACGGCGACGGAGGGCATGAAGCTGGTGGCGCCGCCGGCGGGCGCGGGCATCTACGCAGCGTACGGCGGCGCGAGCGTGGCGGTGCTGGACGCGGCGACGTTCGTCCTGGCCACGGCCCTGTACGCGGCCCTGCGGGTACGGGAGGCACCGCCCGAGCACCCCCCGGCTCGCCGGCGCCGGCAGACCGCCGAGGGTGCCCGGTACCTGTGGCGGCACCCGCGCCTGCGCCCGCTCGTCCTCGCGGGCGGCGTCATGATGCTGTGCGCGGGCGTCTGCGGGGCGACGGTGTACGCCGTCGTCGACGCCCTCGGCCACTCCCCCGCGTACGCCGGCGCGCTGTACGCCGTCCAGGGCGCCGGGTCGGTGGCGGTCGGCCTGCTGGCGGGGCCGGCGCTGCGACGCCTGGGCGAGCGACGGTTCGCGGCGGCCGGGATCACGCTGCTGGCGATCTCGGTGACGGCACGCGCGGTACCGCACGACGCGGTGGCCCTGCTGTCCTTCGCGACGGCGGGCGCGGGGATGCCGGCGGCCCTGATCGCGGCACTGACCGCGGTCCAGCACGAGACGCCGGGGCGACTGCTGGGCCGGACGAGCGCCACCGCCAACTCCCTGCTCTTCGCACCGAACGTCCTCGGCCTGGCGGCGGGAGCGGCCCTGGTGGAACACACGGACCTGCTCCTGCTGCTCCCCACCACGGGCGCGGCACTGCTGGCGACGGCTGCGGCACTGATCCGCGCCTCTCATCCCAACCCCACCCGCACCCCCTCCAGATCCCCGTCCGAAGCCAATCCCGCGTGATACAGCCGCAGCTCTGTCGCCCCCAGCGCGCGTGCCCGGGCCGCGTCCGTCGCCAGGGTGCCGGGGCTGCCGCCCATGCCGGAGACCACCGTCAGGTTGGCGGCGAGGACGGAGCCGGCACCGGCCGCCTCCGCGAACGGCGTCAGCAGACCCGCCCCGCCGGTGCAGGGGACGACCACGCCGTCCGCGACGGAGAGGATGTGCGCGGGGTCCACGCCCGCGTTGGCGCCGCAGTGGTACGACACCGGGTCCGCGTGCAGCAGGACCTGGAAGCCGGTGGGTGCCGCCGCACGGACCGCGGTGACCGCCGCTTCCTGGAGGGTGCGCGCGGTCATGTCCCGCCATGTGCGCGTCGCGTTCGCCCGCGTCTCGCCGAGGAGTTTCTCCACGCCCGCCCAGCCCCCGTCCGACGGCGCGGCCCCCTGCCACACCGGCTCCAGCGCGGCGCGCACCGCCGCGGCCAGGGCGTCGGGGTCGAGGCCCTGGGCGTCGTAGCCCGAGCGGCAGGTCGGGCAGAAGCAGAGCGACATCAGGTAGTGGCCGGCGTCGCCGAGCGGCACCCCGGCGGTCTTGTCGTGGGCGTGGAGGTGGGCCAGCCCGTACCAGCCGAGGGACTCCAGCTCCGTGCCGCGCGCCCCGGGACGTACCGCCGCCTCCGCGGCCAGGTCGGTGAGGTACGCGCGCGTGGCGGGCTGTGCGATGCAGGGTGCCCAGGGGTAGCGGTCGCCGTAGGCGTTGACGACCGAGGTGTGCGGATGCTCGGCGCCCAGGCGGGAGTTGTGGGCGAGGACGACCCAGGTGTGCACCTCCAGGCCCGCCGCCGCGAGGGTTTCCGCGGCCTCGCCCCAGGCGTCGCCCGGCGCCCAGTCGCCGGCCTCGTAGGGGCGCAGTTCGCGGCCCTCCCAGCGGGTGGCGTCCGGCGGGTAGAGGACGGCGGCGTGCTCGGCGGTGACGACGCGGTGGCGCGGGTGGCGGGGGGTGAGGGCGCGGGTGGAGTGGTAGGCGGAGGCCAGTGTCACCTGGTCCACGCCCAGGCCGGCGACGAACCCGGCCGCCCCGGGGTCGCCGTTGACGTCCCACGGGTAGACGAACGCCGATGCCCTCACTGGTCGGTCCCCTCTGCGAGCAGCGCGTATCCGCGGTCGGTGAGCTGCGCGAGCTGTTTGACGTGGTCCTCGCTCGGCTCGTGCAGCGGCGCCCGGACCTCCCCCACGTCCAGGCCGCGCAGCCGTACGCCCGCCTTGACCAGGGCGACGGCGTATCCGCGGCCCTGGTCGCGCAGTTCGACGAAGGGCCGGTAGAAGCCGTCCAGCAGTCGGTGCGCGGTGGCCTCGTCGCCGGTGTGGAGCGCCCGGTGGAAGGCGAGGGCGACCTCGGGGGCGAAGCAGAAGACGGCGGACGAGTAGAGGGTGATGCCGAGGGCGCGGTAGGCGAGCTGGGTCTGCTCGGCGGTCGGCAGTCCGTTGCAGTAGAGGAAGTCCTCGCCGGGCAGCTCCGTGCGCATGGCGCTGACGATGCGCTGCATCAGGTCGAGGTCGCCGAGTCCGTCCTTGAGGCCGATCACCCCGTCCGTGCGGGCCAGTTCGACCACCGTCTCCGGGGTGAACACGGCGTTGTCCCGCTGGTAGACGATCACCGGCAGGGAGGTCGCGGCCGCCACCTCCCGGTAGTGCCGCAGCAGCCCCTCCTGCCCGGCGACGACCAGGTACGGCGGCATGGCGAGCAGGCCGTCGGCCCCCGCTTCCTCGGCGAGCCGGGCGTAGCGCACGGCGAGCGCGGTGCCGTAGCCCGCGCCGGCGACGACGGGCACGCGTCCGGCCGCCTCCTCCACGGCCGCCCGCACGCAGTCCTGGAACTCCTCGGGCGTGAGCGCGTGGAACTCCCCGGTGCCGCAGCAGGCGAACACGGCGGCGGCCCCGGCGTCGATGCCGCGGCGCACGTGCGCGCGGTAGACGTCGAGGTCGATGTCGCCGCCGGGGCCGTACGCCGTGACGGGGAAGAACAGCGGCCCGCTGGGGACGGTGAGCCGGGCGGCGAGAGGGGCTGAGGTCACGAGCACTCCCCGTTCCATATGTATGATCTGCGTCTATATTTCTGAACGCCTCCACGCTAAGCCGCCACCGGAGGCCGGTCAAGCGCACCCCCTCCCGGCGCACCAGCGGATCCTTCGCTTCCGCGCGACTTCCGCGCCGCTTCCCTGCCGCTGCCCTGCCGCTTCCGCGTCGCCGTCGTGGCGCTCCGCCGGGACACTTGACGGGTCACCCTTCCTCTCCTTAGCGTGTCCACGCATATGAACGCCATACGCGCATACGCATGGCGCCCGCTTCGAGGAGACCCCAGGAGACCCCGAGGATGCCCGCTCCCCGCACCGTTCTGCTCACCGGCGCCGCCGGCGGCCTCGGCACCCTGATGCGGGACCTGCTCCCCGGCTACGGCTACGAGCTGCGCCTGCTCGACCTGCGCCCGGTCGAGGGCGAGCCGGACGCGATCGTCGCCGACCTCGCCGACCGGGACGCCGTGCGCGAGGCGGTCCGGGGCGTCGACGCGATCATCCACCTCGCCGGCATCTCCCTGGAAGCCCCCTTCGAGAAGATCCTCAAGGCGAACATCGAGGGCACGTACCACCTGTACGAGGCCGCCCGCGAGGAGGGTGTCGGGCGCATCGTCTTCGCCTCTTCCAACCACGCCGTCGGCTACACCCCGCGCCCGCAGGGCGACGACCCCCTCATCCCGGTCGACACCCCGCGCCGCCCGGACACCTTCTACGGCCTGTCCAAGTGCTTCGGCGAGGACCTCGCCCAGCTCTACTGGGACAAGCACGGCCTGGAGACCGTCTCGGTCCGCATCGGGTCCTGCTTCCCCGAGCCGACCAGCGTGCGCATGCTCTCGGTGTGGATGAGCCCCGCCGACGGCGCCCGTCTCCTGCACGCGGCCCTCACCGCGGAGAACGTCGGCCACACCGTCGTCCACGGCTCCTCCGCCAACACCCGGCTGTGGTGGGACCTCACCTCCGCGCGGGCGCTCGGCTACGAGCCGCAGGACGACTCCGAGCCGTACGCCGAGAAGCTCGTCGCCGAGCAGGGCGAGCTCGACCCGGACGACCCTGCGCACGCGTGCCTCGGCGGTCACTTCGTGACCGACCCCCCGATCTGGCCGTACTGACCGGAACACGACCCCACGGCGGGGGGGGGGGGGCCCGCGCCGGCCCCCCCCCCCCCCCCGCACGCGGCCCCCCCCCCCCCCGCCCCCCCCCCCCCCCCCCCCCCCCCCCCCCCCCCCCCAACCCCCCCCCCCCCCCCCCCCCCCCCCCCCCCCCCCCCCCCCCCCCCCCCCCCCCC
>NZ_JBEZVJ010000028.1:0-110354 GCF_040636935.1 Streptomyces sp. NPDC032940
CGGCGATGCGGTCGCCCAGGCGCATGGCCTCGTTCAGGTCGTGGGTGATGAAGACGATGGTCTTCTTCAGGGTCTTCTGCAGCTCGATCAGCTGGGCACCGGGCCGGACAGCAGGGGCGACCGTCAGGCGGCCAGGCACATTCCGTCGTACCGGGCGCCGGAGCCACCGCGTCCGCGGCCGGTGCCGGTGTGGCTCGCGGTGACGCGGACCAGCTCGCGCTGGGCCCTCGCGAGCAGGTCGGCCAGGCCCAGGCCGAGGGCGCCCGCGGCGGCGGCGAGGACCTCCGACGAGGCCTCCTTGCGGCCGCGCTCCACCTCCGACAGATACGGCATCGAGATCCGGGCGCTCTCCGCTACGTCCTTCAGGGTGCGTTCCTGGGCCAGGCGTTCGCGCCGCAGGACGTCGCCGACCAGATCGCGCCACAACGGCTCTCTGGCGGAGGGACGGTCCTCGGTGCGCGCGGCCGGCGGGCGCAGGGGAATGACGCGGGCTTCGTTCGGCACGTGGCTGGTCACGTCCACAGCCTAGGAGCCCGGCCGCCGGAGGGAAGGGGGCGGCGTTCCGCCCACAGGGAAATCCGGCGGGACGGCGTGCCCGGGTGCCGCCCGCCGGTCCCGGGCATAGGCTGGGAGACGGCCACCCCACCTCGCGACGACACCGAGGACACCGGATCCGCGTCACCCGGGAAACCGGACGGCATGGACCGGCGTGACCCGGGTACCCGCAGACGGTACGAAGCTGGGGAGACGCCCAACCGTGACTTCCGTGGGAGAGGCAATGGAGACCGCCGTGATCCGGCCGCAGGAACAGGTCGTCGGGGAGACCACCGAGAGCGGGACGGACGACGGATCGCTTCCGGGTGCCGTGGACGGACGTTCCGTGGCCCCGCGTGACGCACGGCAGCTGTCCCGTCAGTTCTTCCGGCGCCTGGCGGAGCTCGAAGAGGGCACGCACGAGTACCAGTACGCCCGCAACACGCTCATCGAGATGAACATGTCGCTCGTGCGGTTCGCCGCCGGCCGGTTCCGCGGCCGGGGCGACGACATGGAGGACATCGTCCAGACCGGCATGATCGGCCTGATCAAGGCGATCGACCGGTTCGAGCTGTCGCGCGAGGTCGAGTTCACCTCCTTCGCGCTGCCGTACATCGTCGGCGAGATCAAGCGCTTCTTCCGTGACACCACGTGGGCGGTGCATGTGCCGCGGCGGCTCCAGGAACTGCGCGTGGAGCTGGCCAAGGCCCGCGAGGAACTGTCCAGCCGGCTGGACCGCGAGCCCACCGTCGCCGAGCTCGCCACGCTGATGAACATCGACGAGAGGGAGGTCGTCGAGGGCCAGATCGCCTCCAACGGCTACAACTCCTCCTCGCTGGACGCCGCGCTGACCGGGGACGGCGCCGAGGGCGGCGAGTCGGTGCTGGCCGACTTCATCGGTGTCGAGGAGGACGGGCTGCGGCTCGTCGAGGACTTCCACTCCCTCGCCCCGCTCATGGCCGAGCTCAGCGAGCGCGACCGGCGGATCATCCACATGCGGTTCGTGGAGGAGGCCACCCAGGCGGAGATCGGCGAGGAGCTCGGCTGCTCGCAGATGCACGTGTCCCGGCTGATCAAGCGGATCATCACCCGGCTGCGCGAGGGCATGCTGGGCGAGCTGGGCTGCGCCTGACGCCCACGACGCCACCGCCCCGGGGCAGGTCAGGGCCCGGGGCGGTGGCGTCCGTGCACGGTCGGCCGTTCGTCGACGGTCACTCGTCGGTGAGGCGCACCACCGCACGCACCCGCTTGCCGACCGGCACCCGTTCGACGTGGACCGTCTCGGCGAGGGCGTGGACGATCTCGAGTCCGTGCCGGCCGACGCGTCCGGGGTCGCGGGGGAAGCGCCGGGGCACCGCGCCGCTGCTGTCGTAGACGGTCACCGTCACGGAGGCGTCCGTGCCCTCCAGCTCCAGGATGTACGGCCCCTGGCTGTGCCGGTCGGCGTTGGTGACCAGTTCGCTCACCACCAGGAGCACCGCGCCGTCGGCCCGCCGGCCGATCGTGGCGCACCACTCGGTCCTGAGCTGGTCGAGGAAGAGCGATGCGAGATGACGCGCCTCGGCGATGCATCCGGGCTCCCCCGTGTAGTGGGCGGCGCGCCTCAGCGGTTCCACGGGTACGTCGAAGCCAGTCGGTATCACTGCCCCGTCCAGGTGTTCGGTCATGCGTTTCTCTCTCGGAAGCCGGACTGGCCGGACGCCACTGCACCAGTCCTCGTACCCCGGCTCCGGCATTGCAGTCCACCTCTGCGCGCAGTGCGGGCATCGTCACAGTCGCCCGGGGAACCCGGAGGTCACGGGAAGGGTGTGCGATGAACGAACTGATGGGTGCGCGCAGTCTCACCACCCGGCCGGTGGTCACCCTGGGCGGGGACGCCGTCGCCCATGTCAAGGACACCGTCTTCGACGCCGCGGTCGGGCGGATCACGGGTTTCACGCTGAGCGGCCGGGGTCTGTCCGGTCCGATGAAGGAGGGGCTTCCGTGGTCGGCGGTGCACGCGCTCGGCCATGACGCGGTGATGGTCCGCGACCGGCGGGGCCTGGCGAGCACCGCGCTGCTGATGGTGCACCGAGAGACACTGCGCGGCCGGCTGCTGGGGGCGAACGTGCTGACGGACGCGGGCACCGAGGTCGGCACCGTGCTCGACGTCGTGGTGGAGGGCGGCACCGGCGGGTGGGTCGTCGGCTTCCGGGTGGCGGCGAGCCGACGCTTCGCGCCGGCCCCGGCCCGTCACCACCGCAAGGTGTACGTGGCCCGGGGACCGGTGCTGACGGTCGCCGGCCGGACGCTCGTCCTTCCCGTGGACGCGGTGCGGGACGTGGCCGACGACCTGACGGGCCTCGCCGGTCTGCTGGGCGACCGGCGGGACGCGCTGTCGTGATGCTGTTCACCGAGGTGCGGGGGCTGCCGGTGCTGAGCGCGGACGGGGACCGGAGGCTGGGTGCCGTGACGTCCCTGACGGTCGACGCCCCCTCCGGCACGGTCAGCCACCTCCGGTTCCGCGCCGGCCGGCTGCGCGGCGAGACCGTGCTGGCCTGGGACGCGGTGCGGTCGCTGGGCCCCGGGGCCGCCCGGGTCGCTCCGGTGACCCCGGCGGACGCGGTGCCGCCGGGTCACGAGCTGCTGGGCCGGCGGGTCCTGACCGAGGAGGGCGTCGAGCGCGGCACGGTGCTGGACGTGGCGTTCGATCCGCGCGACGGGCGCGTGCTGGCCCTGTTCACCACGCGGGGCGAGCTGCCCGCCGACCGTATGACGGGCCTCGGCGACCACGCGCTGGTCGTCCGCACGTCCTGAGCCCCGACGGCGGTGGGGCCGGGCGCGGGGCGACGCGGACGGACCCGCCGGGAGGGCGCCGCGCGCGGGTGTTGCTTAGCGTGGCTGCGTGAGCGCGCGAACCCCCTCCGGTCCGGCAGCGGCCCGTCACGGCTGGGCCCAGGCCCTCGTCACGGTGCTGGCCGGGCTGGTCGCCATGGGAGTCGTGGCCGCGCTCGGACTGTGGGCGGCCGGTGCGACGGATCTGCCCGACAACGCCTTCCCGCGCGTCGTCACGGCGACGGTCGTCGCCGCCGTCGGCGGTTCGCTGGAGCTGGCCGGGGACGCCGGGGGCATCGCCGCCACGGACGCGGGACTGACCGTGATGCCGCTGTCCGTCACGCTGACCGGAGCGCTGGTGTTCGCCGCGGGGTTCCTGCGGCCGCTGCGCCACCGTGCGGTCGCCGACTCCTGGGAGCTGGCCGGGTGGGCCGGCCGCATCGCCGTGCTGTGGCTGCCCGCCCTCCTCGGGCTGGCCTTCGCCTCGCGGCAGACCTTCGAGGTGTCGCTCGGGGAGGGGGTGCTCGACGACCTCGGGGACCTGTTCGGCATCGTCCCGCGGATCGGCTTCACCACGGACGTGCCGCTGACCGTGCTGTTCGGGCTGCTGTGGCTGGCGGGGGTGCTGGTGCTGGCCCTGCTGGTCTCGAGCGGGGCCCCGCTGCCGGGACGGCTGCTGCGCTTCCAGGCGTCGGTACGGCCGGTGGCGTACGCGATGGTGGCGCTGCTGCTCGCGTACGCCGTCGCCGGTGTCGTCGTCTGTCTGGTCGTCGCCGCGACGCGGGGGCACCCGGCGGACACTTTCGCCGTGCTGCTGCTCGGGCTGCCCAATCTGGCGTGGCCGGCGTTCACCATCGGTACGGGCGCCACCTGGAACGGGCGGGTGGAGGGTCCGTTCGGACTGCCGATGCCGCAGGTCCTCGACGAGGTGCTGCGCACGCCGGACGTTTCCACGGTGAACCTGGGCACGCTCGGTGAGCGGGACGGGCGGATGTGGTGGCTGCTGGTCGCGGCGGCGGTGCTGCTGCTGGCGGCCGCGTGGCTGGCGGCGGTCCGTTCTCCGGACGGGACACCGGCCTGGCGGCACTCCGTGCACATGGGCGTCGCGCTGGCGCTCACGGTGCTCATGATCTGCGCGGTGGGCCGGATCTCGGCGTACTACGGCCTGTCGGTGCTGGGCATCGGCGACCTGGGCGGAGACCTGTCCGGGCGGCTGTTCCTGCGCCCCCGGCTGCAGAGCGCGGTCGGACTGGCCCTGCTGTGGGGGCTGGTCACCGGGTATCTCGGCGCGCTGCTCGAGCGAAGGCTGCGCGGACGCCGGAAGGGTGACGCCCGCTCCTAGGGTCCTGCCGGCGCGCGGGACGGGCTCAGGCGACGGGGACGACCAGCGGCGGGGCGGCCCGCTGCATGCGCAGCGCGTCGACGGACTCGGCCAGCAGCTCGTACTCCGTGGTGTCGTCGCTGGTGGCGATGCGCACCAGGCGCCCTGCGGCCAGTTCGTCGGCGACCAGCTCCTGCTGGACGGTGTCCGCGCACCACACGCGCAGGACGCGCGGTACGTCGGGGGCGTCGTCGGCGACCGGGGTCAGGGCGCCGCGGGGTAAGTGCGGGGAGTCGGGCTGCGGATCGAGGCGCATGGCGATCCAGGTGGCGCGGTCGCGCAGCCACCACAGGGCGAGGGCGAGGGTGGGAGCCCGGTAGGTGCCCAGCGGTACGCCGACGCGTCTGCCGTCGCAGACGCCGTAGGCGGTGACATGGCACAGGAACTCGTCGTGCACTGCTCCCCTCCCCCGTCGCCCGGCTCGCCTGCCGGTCGGGCATGACGTCCGTGCGGCTCGTGTGCGGTGCGTGAGGGCGCTGTCGCTTGGTGTGAGACGCCCTAGAGGTGAGTATGTTCACTGCTGAATCACTGTCACCATGGCATTCCGGCCAGTCTCCTGGCATATTCACGGCGGCTGTTGGCCGAAAACGCGAGGAGCGGTCCGGGCGTCCGTCATGACCCCTGAGGTAATCGACGGCTCGGGCCGGCCGCGGGCATGGTTGCACCACCGGGTCGCCGAGCGAGGATCCGGTCCCTGACCAGCACATACCCCCTTGATGGAGGCTGATCGCCATGTCCGCACCCACGTACCGTCACGAGGACGCCGTCGCCCGCTACTTCGAGGCGTGGAACGCCGGGCCGGACGCCCGGGCCAAGGCGGTCGCCGCGGCCTGGACCGCGGACGGCGGCTACACCGACCCGCTCGCCGACGTCCGCGGCCACGACCGGATCGCCGCGGTGATCACGGCGGCCCGCGAGCAGTTCCCGGGATTCGTCTTCCGGCTGTCCGGCTCCGTGGACGGGCACCACGACACGGCGCGCTTCTCCTGGGAGCTGGTGAACGAGGCCGACGGCTCGGCGCCGGTGGCGGGCTCCGACGTGGTCACCCTGGACGAGGAGGGCCGGATCCGGTCCGTGTACGGCTTCCTCGACCGGGTGCCCGCGGGGGCGTGAGGCCGCGGCGCCGGCGATGAGTTCCACGGCTCCCGGGGGTCTACCGGGAAACGGGGCAACGGCCCCCGGGGAAGTGGAGGAACCATGAGCGTCGGCCAGGAGCTGGACGAGGAATTCACCGCCGTCCTGCGCAAGAGCCCCGACAAGGGCGGATGGACGTATCTCGTCTGGCCGAAGTCCGCCGAGTTCTTCGGCACCCGTGGCCTGGTCAAGGTCCGCGGCACCATCGACGGGCACGCCTTCCGCAGCTCCTTCATGGCGCTGGGCGACGGCACGCACAAGCTGCCGGTGAAGGCGGAGGTCCGCCGGGCCATCGGCAAGGAGGAGGGCGACACGGTCACGGTCCGGCTGGCGGAGCGGCTCGGACCGTGACCGTGCCAGACAGCCCCCGGCCTAGCGGGTGACGACGGCGTCGATCCGGGCCAGTTCGTCGGCGTCGAAGGCGAGGTTGCCGATGGCCGACACGCTGTCCTCCAGCTGGCCCGGGCTGCTCGCGCCGACGAGGGCCGAGGTCACCCGGCCCCCGCGCAGCACCCAGGCCAGGGCCATCTGCGCCAGCGACTGGCCGCGGGACTTGGCGATCTCGTCCAGCGCGCGCAGCTTGCCGACCAGCTCCGCGGTGACCGCGTCGGAGTTCAGGAACGGGCTGTCGCTCGCGGCACGCGAGTCCTCGGGGATGCCGTCGAGGTAGCGGCCGGTGAGCAGGCCCTGCTCCAGCGGGGAGTAGGCGATCGAGCCGACGTGGAGCTCGTCGAGGGTGTCCAGCAGTCCGCTGGTCTCGGGACGCCGGTCGAGCAGGGAGTAGCGCGGCTGGTGGATGAGCAGCGGGGTGCCGAGGCCTGCGAGGATGCGGGCGGCCTCGCGGGTCTGCTCCGGCGAGTAGTTGGAGACGCCGACGTAGAGCGCCTTGCCCTGCTGCACCGCCGTGTGCAGGGCGCCCATCGTCTCCTCCAGCGGAGTCTCCGGGTCGGGGCGGTGCGAGTAGAAGATGTCGACGTGGTCCAGGCCCATCCGGGACAGGCTCTGGTCCAGCGAGGACAGCAGGTACTTGCGCGAGCCCCATTCGCCGTACGGGCCGGGCCACATGAGGTAGCCGGCCTTGGTGGAGATGACCAGCTCGTCGCGGTACCGCGCGAAGTCGGCCTTCAGGGCCTCGCCGAGGGCGGACTCCGCGGAGCCGGGCGGCGGGCCGTAGTTGTTGGCGAGGTCGAAGTGGGTGACACCGAGGTCGAAGGCGCGGCGCAGGATGGCGCGCTGGGTCTCGACGGGGCGGTCCGGGCCGAAGTTGTGCCACAGGCCGAGCGAGAGCGCGGGGAGCTTCAGACCGCTGCGTCCGGTGCGCCGGTAGGGCATCTCCGCGTAGCGGTCGGGGTGTGCGGTGTACAACGCGACTCCAGAGGGGTTGGCGCCCGAGGTACGGGGCTTGTGCGGAACCGTGTCCCACTCTGTCGTGACCTGCGGGCAGTGGTCCAACAGAAGAATCCGATGGTATTCAGCGACTACGCTTCTCAATCATGGAACTGCGTCATCTCCAGCACTTCGTCGCCGTCGCCGAGGACCAGCACTTCACCCGCGCGGCCGAACGGCTGCTGGTCTCCCAGTCCGGTCTGTCGGCGTCGATCCGGGCGCTGGAGCGTGAGCTGCGGGCGCCGCTGTTCGTGCGCACGACCCGCAGGGTGACGCTGACGGAGGCCGGGCGGGCGCTGCTGGACGAGGCACAGCGCATCCTGGCACAGGTGCGGTCGGCACACGAGGCGGTCGCCGCGGTGCAGGGCGTGCTGCGCGGCACGCTGTCGCTGGGCACCGAGCAGTGCATCGCCGGGGTGCCGGTGGCGGGGCTGCTGGCCGCGTTCCGGCGCCGCCATCCGGACGTGGAGATCCGGCTGCGGCAGGCGGGCTCGGGCGAGCTGGCGGAGGAGGTCGCGGCCGGGCGGCTCGACCTGGCCTTCGCCTACCGGACGCAGGCGGACACGGAGCAGCTGCGGTCCGTCTCGCTGGCCGGCGAGCCCATGACCGTCCTGTGCCATCCCGGCCATCGCCTCGCGGGCAGCGGTGCGGCGCTGACCGCGCGCGATCTCGCCGACGAGGTCTTCGTCGACTTCCACCCGGACTGGGGCCCGCGCCGCGTCACCGACGCGGCCTTCGCCGCGGCGGGCGTACGGCGGACCGTCGCGCTGGAGGTGAACGACGTGCACGGGCTGCTGGACCTGCTCGACGAGAACCTCGGCATCGCCGTCGTGCCGCGCCACTTCCGGCACAAGCGGGCCTCCCTCACCTCGCTGCCGCTGAAGGACTCCGGCGACACGGCGTACGAGACCATCGCTCTGCTGCCGCCGGCGCAGTCCACCAGCCCGGCGGCGCGGGCGCTGATGGGGCTGCTGGAGACGGGGAGCGCGTGAGGGCGTCCTGCGCGATGGTGGAGGGATGCACGCGAAGGACGTACTCATCGAGGGCTACGGCCGCATCCGGGAAGAAGTCCACGCCGCCGTCGAGGGCCTGGACCCCGACGGCCTGAACGCCCGTCCCGCCGACGACGCCAACTCCGTCGCCTGGCTGGTCTGGCACCTGACCCGGGTCCAGGACGACCACGTCGCGGACGCCTTCGGGCTGGACCAGGTGTGGCTGACCGGCGGGTGGGAGAAGCGGTTCGGCCTCGGCCTGCCCCGTCTCGACACCGGGTACGGGCACAGCTCCGCGAAGGTCGCGAAGGTGCGGGTCGACTCGGGGGACCTGCTGACCGGCTACCACGACGCCGTGCACGAGCAGACGCTCGGGGCCCTGCGTTCCCTGGCCGCCAAGGACCTGGAGCGGATCGTCGACGACAACTGGGACCCGCCGGTCTCGCTGGGCGTGCGGCTGGTCAGCGTCCTGTCCGACGATCTCCAGCACGTCGGACAGGCCGCCTATGTGCGCGGGCTCGTTCAGAGCGCCGCCGCGTAACCCGGCAGGACGACGTCCTCGATCAGGGCCCTGCGCTCGTCGAACGGGATGAAGGCGCTCTTGAGGGCGTTCACCGTGACCGTGCGCAGGTCCTCGGCCGTCCAGCCCGCGTGCTCGACCAGCAGCGACATCTCACGGGTCATCGTGGTGCCCGAGACGAGGCGGTTGTCGGTGTTGAGCGTGACGCGGAAGCCGAGGTCCTTGAGCGCCGTGATCGGGTGCTCGGCGATGGAGGTGGCGGCGCCGGTCTGGAGGTTGGACGTCGGGCACATCTCCAGGGCGATCCGCCGGTCGCGGACCCAGGCGGCGAGGCGGCCGAGCTTGCCCGACGCGAGGTCGGGGATGTCGTCGGTGATGCGTACCCCGTGCCCGATGCGCTGGGCGCCGCACACCTGGAGGGCCTGATGGATGCTGGGCAGTCCGTGGGCCTCGCCGGCGTGGATGGTGAACGGCACGTTCTCGCGGCGCAGGTGCTCGAAGGCGTCGAGGTGGTCGGCGGGCGGGAAGCCGTCCTCGGCGCCGGCGATGTCGAAGCCGACGACGCCCGCGTCGCGGAACGCGACCGCGAGGTCGGCGGCCTCGCGGACCCGGTCGAACATCCGCATGCCGCAGAGCAGGGTGCCCACGCGGACGGGCGTCCCGGCGGCGGCCGCCTTGGCCATGCCGGCGGCGAGACCCTCCTGGACGGTCTCCACGACCTCGCTCATCGACAGTCCGCCCCTGGTGTTCAGCTCGGGGGCGTAGCGGACCTCGCCGTAGACGACGCCGTCGGCGGCGAGGTCGAGGACGTACTCCTCGGCGGTGCGCAGCAGGCCCTCGCGGTTCTGCATGACGGCGAGGGTGTGCTCGAAGGTGGCGATGTAGCGCACCAGGTCACCGGAGTTGGCGGCCTCGTAGTACCAGGCGGCCAGCTCGTCGGGGTCGGTGGTGGGCAGGGTGTGGCCGGCGGCCGCGGCCAGTTCCACCACGGTCGCGGGACGCAGGCCGCCGTCGAGGTGGTCGTGCAGCACCGCCTTGGGGAGGCGGCGGAGGGTCTCGGTGTCTATGCGCGTAGATGACATGGGTGGCGGTTCCTCGGCGGTCTGAGCGGAAGGTCGGGTCAGGCGGCGGGCTGGAGCAGGTCCCAGCGGTTGCCGTACAGGTCCTGGAAGACGGCGACCGAGCCGTAGGGCTCGTGCCGGGGATCTTCCAGGAAGGTCACGCCGGCGGCGGCCATCCGGGCGTGGTCGCGGGCGAAGTCGTCGGTGTACAGGAAGAAGCCGACACGCCCGCCCGTCTGGTCGCCGATCCGGGCACGCTGGCCGTCCCCCTCGGCGCGGGCCAGCAGCAGCGCGGTGCCCTGTCCGATGTCACCGGGTTCGACGACGACCCAGCGGGAGCCGTCGGGGCGGGGCGTGTCCTCGGCGAGCCGGAATCCGAGGGCCTCGGTGTAGAAGCGGATCGCCTCGTCGTAGTCGTCGACGACGAGGGTGACCAGGGCGATGCGTCTCATCGGGACCTCTCGGGACGGGGGATTGACGGGAGAGGTTATACGTAAAACCCGCAGACTCAAAACCCCGTCGTGAAACCCGCCGTGAAACCCCGGCCGCAAGACCCCGCACGCGACCGCCCGAGCCCCCGCGTCCAGTACGGTCACCGCCATGAGGATCACCCCACCCCCGCGGGAACCGGGCCACCGCAGACGGGACGTCCTGGAACGGCTCGACCGGGAGACGGACGTCTGGGTGGCCACGGCGGACGCCGCCGGGGTGCCCTGCATGGTTCCCCTGTGGTTCGTGTGGCACGACGAGTCGGTCTGGCTGTGCACGCGCGTCACCAACCCCACCGGCCGCAATCTGCGGGACGGCGGCCGGGCCCGGCTGGCGTTCGGCGACACGCGGGACGTCGTGCTGATCGACGGCGAGGTGGAGACGTTCGGCCTGCGGGAGGTGCCGTCGGCGGCGGCCGGGGCGTTCCTCGCGAAGACCGGCTGGGACCCTCGCGAGGACAGCCCGTCCTACGCCTGGTTCCGGGTGCGGCCGCTCGCCGTCCAGGCGTGGCACGAGGCACGCGAGCTGGGGAAGCGGCACCTCATGCGGGACGGCACCTGGAGGGCGTAGGCCGGGGCGGCGAGCCGTCTCGGCCCGCCCGGCCCCTCAGCCGGTCCTGGCCCCGTCGAGCCGCGCCAGTTCCGCGCCGGTCAGGCGCAGGGCGCCCGCGGCCACGTTCTCGGTGAGGTGGCCGGGGTCTCCGGTGCCGGGGATGGCGAGGACGTTCGGCCCCTGGTGCAGCGTCCAGGCGATCCTGACCTGCGCGGGGCTCGCGCCGTGGGCGCGGGCGACGGCGCGGACATCGTCCTCGTGGGCGGTGCCCGCGCCCTTGGGTCCGGCCTCGCCGGCGATGGCGTAGAACGGCACGAAGGCGATGCCCTGGTCCCGGCACAGGGCGAGTATCTCGTCGGTGGCGGGGTCGTGGAAGCCGAGCCCGTAGCGGTTCTGGACGCAGACGACGGGCGCGATGGCCCGGGCCTCGGCGAGGTGCCGGGGCTCGACGTCGGAGAGGCCGAGGTGGCGGATCAGGCCCGCCGCGCGCAGTTCGGCGAGAGCGCCGAAGTGCTCGGCGATCGAGTCCTGCCCCATGCGGCGCAGGTTGACGACGTCGAGGTGGTCGCGGCCGAGCTGGCGCAGGTTCTCCTCGACATGGGCGCGCAGGTCCTCGGGCCGGGCGGAGGTGCCCCACTCCCCCGACCAGTCGCGGTACGGGCCGACCTTGGTGACGATCACGAGGTCGTCGGGGTACGGCGCCAGCGCGCTGTTGATCAGTTCGTTGGCGGAGCGGAGGGAGGAGAAGTAGAAGGCGGCGGTGTCGATGTGGTTGACGCCGAGGTCGACCGCCCGGCGCAGGACGGCGAGGGACCGTGCGCGGTCGCTCGGCGTGCCGAGGTGGAAGGCGGCGCTGCCCGTCAGCCGCATCGCGCCGAAGCCGACGCGGTTGACGGGCAGGTCGCCGAGTCTCCAGGTGCCCGCGGACTCCGCGGTGATCGTCTGGGAGGTCATCGGCGGAGTCTCGCACACCCGCCGCGGGTCAGCAGTAAAGATTGCCGCCCGGGTCGACGCCGAGGATCTGGCTGAACCGCTGGTAGGTGGTGACCCGGCTCTGGACCTGCGCGGGGTTCTTGCCGTCGCACTCCAGGGAGCCGTTGATGGAGCGGATGGTCTGCCCGAAACCCGCCCCGTTGACCATGGCGTTGTGCGGGGTCATGGTGCCCGGCCCGGACTGGGTGTTCCAGTACCACAGGCCCGTCTTCCAGGCGACGGCCGCGTCGTTCTGCACCAGCCAGGGGTTGTTCAGCAGGTCGATGCCGAGCGCGTCGCCCGCCGCCTTGTAGTTGAAGTTCCAGCTGAGCTGGATCGGACCGCGTCCGTAGTAGGCGGCCTGGCCGGCCGGGCAGCCGTAGGGCTGGCTCCAGTCGCAGTAGTGCGGGTAGTTGGCGGTGTTCTGCTCGACGACGTACACGAGACCGCCGGTCTCGTGGCTGACGTTGGCGAGGAAGGCGGCGGCCTCCTGCTTCTTCGTCGTGTCGCTGCCGGTGTTGGCGAAGCCCGGGTAGGCGGCGAGCGCGGCGGTGAGGCCGCTGTAGGTGTAGAAGGAACTCCGGCCCGGGAACATCTGGTTGAACTGGGCCTCGCTGACGACGAAGTTCCCGACCGGCGTCTGCGGTCCGCCGTCGCAGGCGTAGGGCTCCCAGTACCAGGTGCTGATGACCGGGTCGTAGCCCGGGTTGGCGTGTTCGGCGATGTAGGCCTTGCCGTCGGTGTAGCGGACGATGTCGCCGGCGTTGTAGGCCTTGCCTGCCGTCCAGTTCGGGTAGCTCGAACAGGCGGCGGCGGACGCCTCGGTGGCCGGCAGGAAGGCGGGCACGGAGCCCGCGAGGGCCAGTACGGTCACGGCGGCGGCGATGCGGCGTCTCGGCACAGGTCTGCCTCCTTCGCGGAGCACGGCCGCTCCCCGCGACAAGGGCAGGGGGGAGCCGGACCTTGTCCGCGCGTGCCGGTCGGTCCGGCCAGGCGTGGGGGCGGCCGTGGTGGGGGGTGTGGAGGCATACTCAACCGCGTTGGTCTGTACCAGTCAAGGGTGTAGACCAGTCCAACTCGGCTTTGTTACAGCCGGGTTCGAGTTACGCGGGGCCGGGTGACGAGAGTCCGGGGGTCCGGGGATGCGGGCGTCAGGACCCCGGCTGCACGGGCGTCAGGACCCCGGTGACGCGGGCGTCAGGGCGCCGCCGCCCGTGAGCTGTCGGACACCCGTCGGTTCCCCGTCCTCGGCACCGGCGGGCACCACGACCAGGAAGGCGTCCGCCTCCAGGTCCATCACGACGGTGGCGGGCTCCCCCTCGGCGCGGCGTCGCGCGGCGTACTCCTCCGCCGGCCACGACCCGCGCGGCGCCCCCGCCGGGAACCTCTCCAGCACCTTCGCGCCCATAGCGGCCGCCACCTCCACGTCCAGCCCGTGTCACCGATCGCTCACACTGTGCGGATGCCCGCGATCGATCGATGCATGTCCGGGCCTCTCACCTCTACACATAAGTGCCAAATAAGAGCAGAATGGGAGATATACGGCGCTACCGCACCGCGTTCGACGCGGTCGGCCCGGCAAGTCGAAGGAGACGACTCATGGCAAACGTCTCGCACCCCAGAGGTGACATCACCAGCCACCCCGACGCACCGGAGATGCAGGCGCGCTACGCCCGCGTGCTCGGTGGCCGCGATGTGGCACTCATGGACGGGCCGGTGTTCCTGCTCGGTCTGTACTGTGCCGTGTCCCCGTGGATTGTCCACTTCACCACGAGTCAGCCCGCGCTCGTCGCCCACAACCTGATCATCGGCATCGCGATCGGCCTGCTCGCCCTCGGGTTCACCCGGGCCCCCGAGCGCATGTACGGCCTCAGCTGGGCCATGTGCGCCATGGGCGTGTGGATGATCATCTCTCCGTGGATCGTCGGCTCGAGCCCGGACGCCGGCGTCATCTGGAACAACATCGTCATCGGCGCTCTGGCCGTGGTCCTGGGCGCGGTCTGCGCCGGCACGGCCGCGAGGAGCACCCCACGGCCGTAGATCCGCAAGGCCCGGACGGAAGGACGGGCCGGGGAGCGACGCGGCGCGCCGGAACCGGCGCGCCGCCGTTGCGTACGGTTCCGGCCGCGTCCGTCCACAGCGGGCCGAACCGCGTCCGCCCGCGACCGGGCGTGTCCGGACGCTCGCGGTCATCGGCTCGCGAGCCACTCCCCGTACCAGGCCAGCGTGGCGTCCACCGTGTCCTCGAGCGGTGTCGGTGCCACGCCGAAGGCGCGCTCGAAGGCGGAGGAGTCCATGATCTGCGGCTCCGTGTGCTGGTAGAACATCTCCGCGTACTCGGCCATGAAGCGCTCGTCGAACGGCCCGAAGGGAAGGGCCTCTTCGAGGATCACGACCTCCAGCGACCGGCCGACGCGCTTCTCGATCATCGTGTGGATCTCGCGGGTGCTGACGGCGGGCGCGGTGGGCAGGTGCCAGACGCGCCCGTCGCCCTCCGGCCGTTCCCCGAGCGTCGCCAGGCCGCCGGCCACGTCCTGGATGGCGGTGTAGCTGTGCGGCAGGTCGATGTCGCCGAACCCGACGACCTCCCCGCCGGTGAGTGCGCCGGGGAACACGGCCGCGCCGAGCGAGGAGTTGAGCACGCGGGGGCCGACGAAGTCGGCGGAGCGGCCGAGGGTCACACGGGCACGCCCGGCGCGGTGGGCGCCGAGGTAGCGCTCGTCGAGTCCGGCGCGCATCCGGCCCTTGCGGCTGGTCGCCCGCCAGGGGCTGTCCTCGGTCATCACCGCTCCCCCGGTCTCGCCGTACGGGTAGAGCGTGTCGAGCACGACCAGGCGGGCTCCGGCGGCCTCGGCCGCGGAGAGGACCGCTTCCTGTATGCGGGGCATCACCTCGACCTGGAGGTGGTAGCCGACGTTGACGCAGTGGTACACGACGGACGCGTCCCCCACGGCGGCCAGGGCGCCGTCGGCGGTGCTCACGTCGGCGGCGAACCGCTCGACGCCGTCGAGTGCGGGGCCACCACCGCTGCGGTCGACCAGCCGTACGGGGCGGTGCCCCCGGTGCACCAGTTCACGGGCGAGCGCGGTGCCGGCGGGGCCGGATCCCAGGACGGTGTGTGTGGCGGACATGGCGCTCCCCTTGTCTCTGTTCGGTCGCTGCGATGAGGAGGGGCATACGCGCGCTACTGCCACTCGCTTCTGTTAGAGACTCTAACTCCAGTGACCAGCCCTAGCAAGGGCCGAGGAGTGCACGGGACGTAAGGTGCCCGGTGAGGAGCACATCGCGAGAAGGGCCGTACGTCATGGTCGTGAAGGACGCCGAACTGGGACATCTGCGCCGCTGCGTGGAGCTGGCGGCCGAGGCGCTGGACGCCGGGGACGAGCCGTTCGGGTCGGTGCTGGTGAGCGCGGACGGCACGGTGCTGGCCGAGGACCGCAACCGGGTGGCGTCCGGTGACCGCACCCGGCACCCGGAGTTCGAGCTGGCGCGCTGGTCCGCCGCCCGCCTCACCCCCGAGGAACGCGCCGCGGCCACCGTGTACACGTCCGGCGAGCACTGCCCGATGTGTGCCGCGGCGCACGCCTGGGTGGGTCTTGGCCGCATCGTGTACGTCGCCTCGTCGGAGCAGCTCGGCACCTGGCTGGCGGAACTGGGGGTGCCCGCGGCACCGGTCCGGGCGCTGCCGGTCGGGGAGGTGG
Source organism: Streptomyces sp. NPDC032940 (assembly GCF_040636935.1). Taxonomy (NCBI): domain Bacteria; kingdom Bacillati; phylum Actinomycetota; class Actinomycetes; order Kitasatosporales; family Streptomycetaceae; genus Streptomyces; species Streptomyces sp. NPDC032940. The sequence goes on from NZ_JBEZVJ010000028.1 coordinate 15,537, forward strand.
CTCCGGGCGTCGCGGTCGAGGGGCCCGTGCCCGGACTGGCGGAGGAGGTGCGGGCGCTGCACCACCGGTTCCACGGCCGGAGTGCCTGAAGCGCACGGCACCCCCGGCGCGACCGTGCGCCGGGGGTGCGGAGTGTCAGGGGCCGGAGAGCCGGAGGAAGGGAGCACGGCCCGCTGAGCCGGACGGGACGGGCGCCGTGGCACACCCCGCCGGCGGGGAACCGGGACGGACGCCCGCCCCTGGTCAGCCCGTGGCTCCCGGACGGAAGCGGCGGTAGAGGACCGCTCCGCCGAGGACGAGCGCGGCGCCGCCCGCGAGGGCGGGCACGGTGGCGTCCGCGCCCGTGTGCGCGAGGGTCTCCACCGCCTGCGGCGCCACCGTGCGCGGGGCCGGCTCGGGCTGTGCGCGCTCCACCGGGGCAGCCGGCTTCCGCGGGCTTTGCGGCTCCGCGGGACGCTCGTCGGAGGTGTTCACCGACTCGTTGCCGACGGCCGGGTTGCCGATGCCCACGACGTTCACGCTGTTGCCGCTGACATTCACCGGGACATGGACCGGCAGCTGTACGCCGTTGCCGGAGAGCACGCCCGGCGAGCCCTTCGTCCCACCCTCGGCGACGGCACCGCCGGCGGAGGTGCCCGACGGGGTCTCCGCCTTCTCCTGCGCCGAGGCGCCCGTGCCGGTGTTGGCGCACGCGTTGCCCACCGCCGGGTTGAGGAGCCCGACCACGTTCAGCGTGTTCCCGCACACGTTCACCGGGACGTCCACCGGTACCTGGACGGTGTTGCCGGAGACCACTCCGGGCGAACCGGCCGTGGAGCCTTCCGCGACGGCGCCGTCGGACGCGAACGCCGCGTACGCCGGCATCGTCACGGCGAGCGCGCCGGACGCGGCGACAGCGAACAGACCGTTTCGGGTGACCCTTCGCATGAGGTTCCCTGCCTTCCAGACAATGTCGCGGGCGCTCGCCCGCACCGGTTAAAACGCGGGCGCACGATCCGAGTTATGGCTTATCGGCCTTTCACTCCATCGAGTGGGCGGTTTGTCGAACGAACGGCGCGGTGTCCGCACGTCCGCACAGTCCCGCGCGCGACCGCCGAAAGCGCCCGGAGGCGCCGGGTGCGAGGCCCGTTTATGGTGAGCGAGGACGCCGACGACCGGTCCGCGACGGGGCGTCCCGGGAGGCATCGATGCTGGCCAAGCTGTCGATACGGCCGTCGGTCCGGCGCCGCGCGGTCACCGGGACGCTCGGCCTGGCGCTGCTGGGCGCGGGGCTGCCCGCCGCGACCGCGCAGGCCGGGGAACCCGCACTGGCCCGGTTCTACGACCAGAAGATCAGATGGTCGGCGTGCGAGGGTATGGAGATGCCGAAGGACCTGCAGTGCGGGAAGGTCACCGTCCCCCTCGACTACGGCCGGCCCGAAGGCGGGACCCTCGACCTGGCGCTCGCCCGGTACCGGGCGACCGGTCAGGCGCGGGGCTCGGTGCTGCTGAACTTCGGCGGCCCCGGAGGTTCGGGTGTCAGCGAACTCGCCGCCGGCGGCAAGGAGTTCATGCACCTGACCAACGGCTACGACGTGGTGACGTTCGACCCCCGAGGCGTCGGCCGGTCCTCCCCCGTCACCTGCGGGCCCGCCATCGGAAAGATCATCGACGCGACGGACGGTGACGAGGGGACCGGCGACCCGCGGTCGGTGCTCCGCAAGTTGCGCGACGCGGCCGCGGAGTGCGCGAAGCACTCGGGCCCCGTGCTGCCGCACATCGGCACGGTGAACGCCTCCCGGGACATGGACGTGATGCGCGCGGCGCTCGGCGACGACCGGCTCAATTACCTGGGTTTCTCCTACGGCACGCGACTGGGCTCGGTCTACGCCGCGCAGTTCCCCGACAAGGTGGGCCGGGTGGCCCTGGACGGCGTGGACACGCTGACGGAGCCGCTGGCCGAACAGGGGCTGGCCGCCGCGCGGGGGCAGCAGACCGCGCTGGAGAACTTCCTCGGCTGGTGCGTCGAGGACATCGCCTGCCCGTTCGGGCAGGACGCCCGGGACGCCCGGCGCCAGGTCGTCCAGCTCGTCGGCTCGCTCGACGCGGACCCGGTGCCGTCGGCCTTCGGCGAGGCGTTCTCCGGGCAGGACATGGCGGGCGCGATCGGGCAGGCGCTCTACAGCCGGGAGCTGTGGCCCTTGCTGGAGCGCGCGCTCGCCCAGCTGCTGGAGGACGGCGACACCCGGGGCCTGGAGGGCTTCATGTCCGGCGGCGTCACCTTCCCCGTGCGCGGGAAGGGCCGCGCGGACGGCGGCGGCCTCACCGACGAGGAGGACGTCCCCATGGACAACCCCCCGGCCGCCCTGATGGCCGTCAACTGCGCGGACGACCCCGACCGTCCGAGCGCCGAGCAGGTCGCCCGGTCCCTGGGCCGGCTGCGCGAGCAGTACGAGGAAGCCTCCCCGGTCTTCGGACGGTACCGGCTCACCCAGGTGCTGATGTGCTACGGCCGCCCCAAGGGCACCGACTACATCCGCGAGGACGTGAAGAACGTCGGCACCGCGAAGATGCTGCTGGTCGGCACCCGCGGCGATCCGGCGACGCCGTACCGCTGGACCGAGGAGACGGCCGACCGGCTCGGTCCGTCGGCGGTGGTGCTCGACAACAAGGGCGAGGGACACACCGGTTACGCGTCCTCCGACTGCGTGCACCGCAAGATCGACGACTTCCTCCTCTACGGCTCCCTGCCGCCCGACGGCAGCTCCTGCGGCCCCGAGGACCAGGAGGACTGAGCCGTCGGCCGGGGGGTAGGACCGGCGCCGCCCGGGGCGTACACCGATTGCTCCGAATGCCCGATACGTCCGAGGGCTCTATGGTGCTGACATGGAGCACGATCTGAGTCCCGCAGCCCTTGCCGCGCTACGACGGCCCCGCCCGTATCCGGCGGTGTCCGTGCTGACGCCGACGCACCGTCGCGAACCGGACAACGCCCAGGACGCGGTCCGGCTGCGCAACATGGTCGCCGAGGCCAAGAAGCAGCTGGACGAGGATCCGGCCGTCACCCGGGAGCGGCGCCTCGAGGTCGCCCGGGAGCTGGACCGGGCCCTCGCCGAAGTCGATCTCACGTACGCCGAGGACGGTCTGGCGATCTTCGCCGCCCCCGGTGAGCACCAGGTCTGGACGCTGGCCCGTTCCGTGCCCGAGCGCGTGGTGCTCTCGGACACCTTCCTGACCCGCAATCTCGTCGCGGCGCAGGCCGCGGAGCGGCCGTTCTGGGTGCTGTCGGTCGCCGCGGACCGCGTCACGCTGTGGAACGGCGGCGGGGACCGCGTCGTCGAGGAGCGCACCGGCGGCTTCCCGATGGACCGGCCCGAGGCGAACTTCGACCCGGAGCGCCAGGAGCGGATCGGCGACTCGCCGAGCGCCTTCCGCGACGAGGAGACCCGTAAGTTCCTCCGCGAGGCCGACGCCGCGATGGACAGGATGCTGCGCGCGCATCCCCGGCCGCTGTACATCACCGGCTCGGAGGCCGCGCTGGCGCTCTTCGAGGAGGCCGGCGGGGTCGCGGCGCACGCCGTGTGCGTCCCGCACGGGGGCCTCGCGCACAGCACCGCGGAAGCCGTGCGGCAGGCGGTGCGGCCGGTCCTCGACGACGAGGCGCGCGGCTCCGTCGAGGCCCTCGCCAGGGAGCTGGATGCGGCCCGCGGGCGCAAGGACTTCGCCGCCGGCGTCGACGAGCTGTGGGAGAGCGCGCACACCGGGCGCGTCCGGCTGCTCGCCGTGGAGGAGAACTTCAGGGTGACGATGCGGGACGACGGCGAACACCTGATGCCCGCGGAGAGCGGCGACCTCGACGCCCGCGAGGACATCGTGGACGAGATCGTCGAGCAGTGCCTGGAGACCGGCGCCGACGTCCGGTTCGTGCCGGACGGTGTGCTCGAGGACGTGGAGGGCATCGCCGGGGTGCTGCGCTACTGAGGCCCGCCACCCCGCCGGTCCTGACGACCGTGAAACCCTGTCCGCCGTACACGCATCCGCCCGGCGGGTGCACGGCGGACGGGGAAGGAGCGGCGGAGCGTGAGCGGACTTCTGGGCGTGGCGGTCCTGGGCGCGGGGCACATGGGCGCCGATCACATTCGGCGCCTCGACAGGGTGGTGAGCGGTGCCAGGGTCGCCGCCGTCGCGGATCCCGACGCCGGACGGGCGCGTAAGGCCGTGGCCGGGATCGACGGGGTGAGCGTCCACGCGGAGGCCGAGGCGGCGCTCGACGCGCCCGGTGTCGAGGCCGTGCTGATCGCCTCCCCCGGTGAGGCCCACGAGGACGCCCTGCTGGCCGCCTTCGCCCGCGGTCTGCCGGTGCTGTGCGAGAAGCCGATGGTGCCCGGCTCCGCGGGCGCGCTGCGTGTGGTGGAGGCGGAGGCGCGGCTCGGCCGCAGGCTGGCGCAGATCGGTTTCATGCGGCGCCACGACCTCGAGTACCTGCGGCTGAAGTCCCTCCTGGACGGCGGCGGCCTGGGCCGTCCGCTGATGCTGCACTGCGTGCACCGCAATGTGTCCTCTCCGCCGCACTTCACCTCCGCGATGCTGGTCAACAGCTCCGTCTCGCACGAGATCGACGCCGCCCGCTGGCTTCTGGGCCAGGAGCTGACCGCGGTGAGCGTGCTGCGGCCCCGGCCGTCCTCGGGCGCGCCCGAGGGGCTGCTCGACCCGCAGTTCGTGCTGTTCGAGACCGACCGGGGCGCGCTGGTCGACGTGGAGGTCTTCGTCAACTGCGGCTTCGGCTACGAGGTCCGCTGCGAGGCCGTCTGCGAGGCGGGCAGCGCCCGGATCGGCGGGGCGCACACCATGGTGGTGACGGCGGGGGGCGGCGCCCGCGAGGAGGTGCCGCAGGACTATCTCGTGCGGTTCGCGGACGCCTACGACCGCGAGGTGCAGGCGTGGGTCGACGCCACCCGGCGGGGGCGGGTCACCGGTGCGAGCGCCTGGGACGGTTACGTCGCCTCCGTGGTCGCCGAAGCCGGCGTGCGGGCACTGGAGACGGGGGTGCGGACCACCGTCGAGGCGGCCCCGCGCCCGGCACTGCACACACCTTCCTAGAACAGGCGTCCGACGAACATCCGGGCGACGACGCCCCGAGGTGCCCGTGGCCCCCAAGTCGCGTAGGAACGCTACGACTTGGACGGCCGCGGGCGTACGTCATCGGCGCGCGGAAGTCGCTCCGGGAAGACGCTGGCATATGCCGGAAGCACCACCGTATCGTGTGTCGCCGAATCCCTTACGGGGCGTCGCGGGCTGTGCAAGAGTCGTAACGGTCCTTCCGCCACCCCCTGGATCCGCCTCGGTCGTACCGTCTGCACATCGGAGTGCGTCATGTCGTCCCACCTCTCCGCGGACCGCCCCGCCGCCCAGCCGCCGGAACGCGGCTCGGTCGAAGCGCTGATCTCGCAGGCGCGGCGGCTCCGGGGCGACGTGGACGCCGTGCGGCGGGACACCCGGCACGACGCGGCCGGTCCCCGAGGCCGCTGGCAGCGGGCCCTGTACGACCTGGCGCTGCATCAGCTCACGGACCTGGACGAGCACTTGGCGCAGCTGCGGGACGGCCCGGCCCCCGCACCGCGGGCCGGTTCGCTGCTCAGCCGGGTCGGCAGCGCCGAGTGGAACCTGCTGACCGACGAGGCCGACTGGTCCGGCGAGCTCTTCCGGATCCTCGGTCTCGACCCGGCCGCCTCCCCCCTCAGCCTCGACGAACTGCCGTCCCTGGTGGTCGCCGAGGACCGGTCGAAGCTCACCGCGATGGTCACGGACTGTCTCGTCGACGCCCGCCCCATCGACGGGGAGTTCCGCGTCGTGCACCCCGACGGCACCGTACGGACCGTGCACATGATGGGCGAGCCCGTGCTCGACGCCGACGGCAGCACCGCCTCGATGTGGGCGGTGCTGCGGGACGTCAGCGAACTGCGCCGCAGCCAGCGGGTGGTGAGCGAGACCCGTGACTCGCTGCACCGTCACCCGCGGGACGCGGCCATCGAGCGGCGGGCTGCGGTGGAACCGCAGGAGGCCGTGCCGCCGCCCTGGCACGCCCTCCTGCGGTTCCCGGACCGGGGACGGCCCGGCCTCGACCTGGCCGCCGGCCACCTGGCGGCGCCGCACGGCGGCGCCTGGTACGACGCATGCCCCCTGACCGGCGACGGGACACTGCTCAGCGTGGGCGCCCTCGCCGGCGCGGACGGCGACGGGACGTCGGCGCCGGCCCTGGTGATCGGCGCCCTGCGCGGCCTGGCGGCCGGGGGTGCCCGGCCCGCCGAACTGCCGGACCGGCTCGCCGGGTTACTGGAGTCCACCGCCCTTCCGCCCGTGCACGACGCCGTGTACTGCGGCTACCTCCCCGCCACCCGCACCCTCACCTGGGCGCACGCCCGCGGCCCCGTTCCGCTGCTGTTCCGCGACGGGACGGGGCGTGAGCTGGACGAGGGTGCCGGGACGAGGCTCGAGGCCGGCGACGTGCTGCTCCTGCACACCGGCACACCCGCGCCGACGGCCGCGCACGGCCTCCTCGCTCTGGCCCCCCGGCTGACCGGGGCACGCTCGGCGCGGGACGGCGTACGGCTCGTGACGGAGGCGCTCGCCACGGCCGGCCGACAGGACGACGCCTGTGTGCTGGTCGCCCGGGTGACGGCGTAGCGCTCGCGCCGCCCCCTACGCCTGGGCGGTGTCGCCGCCCCTTCCCCCGCCCTTGGGCGACTTGCCCTTGGGCAGCGCCTGTTCGATCTCCTCCCGGAGCTCCTGGATCTTCGGATAGCCGGCGTACTGGGCGGTCAGCCGGTACATCTGGCGCAGCCGGTCCCAGGTGCGGCGTGAGGAGTTGGAGCCCATCGACACCAGCGCCAGCCGCGCGTACCCGGCCGCCTGCTCCGGGTCGTCGGCGATGAAGCAGGCGGACGCCATGGAGAGGTGGTCGAAGATCTTCGACCGCTCCTGCGCGTCGACCCGCAGCGCCAGCGCCTTGTCGGCGTAGTGCTGCGCGTGCGCGGCGGCCCCCGGCTCGAACTCCGCGAGGGTGCGGTAGGCCAGCGCCTGCATGCCGTACAGGTCCGCCTCGTTGAACAGCTGCATCCAGCTCGGCGGCGGCACGTCGCTCTTGTCGGAGACGAAGAGGTCCTCCGCCCGGCCGAGGGTCCGGCGCATCGCCTGGCCCTTGCCCATGGAGGCCTGCGCCCAGGCCTCGATGGTGTGGAACATCGCCTCGGTGCGGGGCAACACCTGCTCGCCGGAGCCGGACTGGGCGAGCTTCATCAGGTCCAGCGCGTCGTCGGGCCGGCCCAGGTGCACCATCTGACGGGCCGCCCGGGACAGTGCCTCACCGGCCCGGGGCCGGTCGCCGCCCTCCCTCGCGGCATGGGCGGCGATGACGAAGTACTTCTGGGCCGTGGGCTCCAGGCCGACGTCGTGCGACATCCAGCCCGCGAGGACGGCGAGGTTGGCCGCCACACCCCACAGGCGCCTCTGCAGGTGGGGTGGGTGGTGGTAGGCGAGGATGCCGCCCACCTCGTTGAGCTGGCCCACGACCGCCTTGCGCTGGAGACCGCCGCCACGGGCGGCGTCCCAGGCACGGAACACCTCGACCGAGCGCTCCAGTTCCTCGATCTCCTGGGACCCGATGGGGGCGGCCTCGTAGCGGTCGTACCCGGCGGGGTCGGCGTGCAGGGGATCGGTGAAGTGGGGTGCGTCGGCAGCGAGGGAGGGGTCGGTGTGCAGCCAGTCGTACATGGCGCTGCTGAGTGCGGATCCCGCGGCGAGCGCGGCGCCCGCGCCCACCAAGCCGCGTCGGTTGAGCATGAGGTCCATTCCCGTGAATTCGGTGAGGACCGCCGCAGTCCGCTCGGGCGCCCACGGCACTCCGTCGGGATGCTCCTCGCTCCCGCCGACCTGCCGTTTACCCGCGCGCCCGTGCCGGACCAGACCGAGGTCCTCGATGGTCACGACACGGCCGAGACGCTCGGTGAACAGAACCGCCAGCACCCGCGGCACCGGATCGCGCGGGATCTCTCCCATGTCGATCCACCGCCGCACCCGCGAGGTGTCGGTCGACAGCTGGGGGTGGCCCATGGCCGCCGCCTGCCGGTTGACCAGCCTCGCGAGCTCGCCCTTGGACCAGCCGGCCAGGCCGAACAGGTCCGACAGACGGGTGTTGGGTTCTCCGCTCACGTCAAGCCCCCAGGTTCTCGGCTGAGTTGACAGTAGCCCGGTGCGGGTTGCCGGGCGACTATTCGCCACCGTTCGCCAGGGTGCGCCAGATGGTGTGCCACGGGCGCCCGGGTGTCAGGTAGGAAAGCGCCACCTCGACCCGGTCGCCGCGGGGGTACTCCCCAGGGTGGCCCCCGGCGGCCGGGCCGGGGAGCGCGAAGGCTTTTCGGAGGGCGCGCCCGCTCGAGCGGGCACCGCCTCCAGACAGGCACAGCAGGCACACGAAGGGATCTGTCTCGCCCATGTACGCAGCATCGTCCTCCGTGTCCGCCCCGCAGCGACCGCTCCACCCCCGCCCGGCGGCGGGCGGCGGCCCCTACCTCGCCCCCGCGCGTCCGGCGGCCCCGGTGCTCGGGGCAGGCAGGGCGCGGCACGGCGCGGGAGCGGGCACGCAACCGCTCAGCGGAAGAATCGACCTGTCCGGCGTCCAGGGCGCCCAGCTGCGCACGGCGATCGCCGCCGTGCACCGGATCTGCCCGGAGTTCTCCCCGGTGCAGGTGCTGCGGCGCAGCGGGCGCTCCGTTCTCCTGGTCGGCACGACCGGGCGCAGCACGGCGGTCGCCAAGTGTTTACTGGACCTCTCCCCCGCGTGGGGTGAGCGGATCCGGCACGAGATAGGGGCATACCGCGCGTTCGTCCGGCACCGCCCCCCGGTGCGGGTGCCGAGGCTGATCGCGGCGGATCCGGACAACGGCACGCTGGTGATCGAGCGGATGCCGGGACGCCCCGCGGCGCTGCAGCGGCACCCGCTGGAGACGCCGCCGCGGACGGACATCAGGGCGGCGCTGGGCGCGATCTGCCGGCTGAACGCCTGGCGGCCGCCCGCCGGGACCTTCGACGCGCCGCTGGACTACGCGGCACGGATCTCCCGGTACCACGAGCTCGGTCTGCTCACCGACCGTGACCTGGGCGACCTGCAGAAGCTGCTGCACGGCATCGCCCACGCCTCCGGACGCCAGGGCATGGGCCAGTTCTGCCACGGTGACGCGCTGCTGTCCAACATCCTGATGTCACCGGCCGGTCCGGTGCTGGTGGACTGGGAGCACGCGGGCTGGTATCTGCCCGGCTACGACCTGGCGACGCTGTGGTCGGTGCTCGCGGACGCCCCCGTGGCCCGCCGCCAGATCAGCCAGATCGCCCAGGCGCAGGGGCCCGCGGCGCGCGACGCGTTCCTGGTGAACCTGATGCTCGTGCTGACCCGGGAGATCCGTACGTACGAGACGGCCGTGCAGCGGTCGATGCACGAGGCGGCCCCGACGGCGACACCCGCGGGAGCCGTGCCCTCCGGGGAGGAGCAGCGGCTGTTGCTGCGGCGGTTGCACGAGGACTGCCAGATGGCCCGGCGCGCCGTGCGCGCGGCGGTCGGCACGCGCTGACGAGGACGGGAATCCGCGGTACGCCCCACACGGGCCGTACCGCGGATCTTTTGTGTGTCCGCGCGATGCGAGAGGGGCCATTGGTGTACGCCACTGACGCCCCGCAGGCCCGTGAGCCGCCGCCACGAAACTCGCCGGAGCCCTGTTGACGTGGGAAATCGCCACCGTGTCGGCATGATTGACGGATCGTCGGACCGCCGGGTACCACTGACTGACCCACACCCGGTCCCGCACGCCCCGCTACGCCCGACGGTCACAGGAGGCCGCTTTGCGAGGATCCGCCACCGTTCCCGAGCCCGCCCGCGGCGGCAGACGCGTCCGTACGACGGCCGGTGCCCTGGCCGCGGCGGCGCTGCTGCTGCCGCTGCTGGGCGCGGCACCGTCCGCCGCCGGACCGGCCGCGCCGCCCGCCCCCGACGGCCTCCAGCGGGCGTTCGCCGCCGCGGCGGCCGAGTACCAGGTGCCGCAGTCGGTGCTGCTCGGCGTCTCCTATCTCCAGTCCCGCTGGGACACGCACGGCGGTGCCCCGAGCGTGACCGGCGGCTACGGGCCCATGCACCTCACCGACGCACGGACCGCGCTGGCCGGGGCCTCGCACCACGCCGAGGGCGCGGAGGACCCGCGCGGCGACGACGCCCGGGGCCCGCTGCAAGCGCGTGAGGCGGATGTCCCGGCGGGCAGCGAGCTGCCGGCCCGGCTGACCACGCTGCCGAGGGCGGCCGAGCTGACCGGGCTGAGCCCGGCCGCGCTGCGCACCGACCCCGCCGCGAACGTGGAGGGCGGCGCCGCGCTGCTCGCCGCCGCGCAGCGTGAGCTGGGCGAGCCGCTCAGCGAGGACCCCGCGGACTGGTACGGGGCGGTGGCCCGTTTCTCGGGCGCCGACGACTCGGCGACGGCGGCGGCCTACGCCGACGACGTGTACGCGGTGATCCGGGCCGGTGAGCGGCGGACCACGGACGCCGGTCAGCGGGTCACGCTGGCCGCCCGTCCCGGTGTGGCCCCCGACACCGCGCAGCTGGCGCACACCGGCCTGCGCGCCGCGTCGGCCGCCGGTACCGAGTGCCCGGCGTCGGTGTCCTGCGAGTGGGTCCCTGCACCGTACGAGGAGTTCGGGGACGGCGACTACGGCAACCACGACCTGGGGAACCGTCCCGCCTCCCAGCGCATCCGGTACATCGTCGTGCACGACACGGAGGGCACCTGGAACGGTGTCCTGAACATGGTGCAGGACCCGACCTACGTCTCCTGGAACTACACCCTGCGCTCCACCGACGGCCACATCGCCCAGCACGTGAAGGCGAAGGACGTGGCCTGGCACGCGGGCAACTGGTACCTCAACGCCAATTCGGTCGGCCTGGAGCACGAGGGCTTCCTCGCGGACCCGGACGCCTGGTACACGGAGGCGATGTACCGGTCGTCGGCGCGGCTGGTGAAGTACCTGGCACGGACTTACGACATCCCGCTGGACCGGCAGCACATCCTGGGCCACGACAACGTGCCCGGTCCGACCGCCTCGACGGTCCCCGGCATGCACACCGACCCGGGCCCGTACTGGGACTGGCGGCACTACTTCCAGCTGCTGGGCCGGCCGGTCACGCCGACCGCCGGCAAGAAGGCGCAGCTGGTGACGATCCGCCCCGACTACGACACGAACCGCCCCGTGTACACCGGCTGCGAGACCGTCGGCGTGCCCTGCGCGGCGCACGGTTCCAGCGAGGTGCGGCTGTACACCGACCACGACGTGAACGCGCCCCTGGTCAAGGACGTGGGGCTCGGCACCGCCCCGACGACTGGGGTGAACGACCTGTCCTCGCGGGTCTCCACGGGCCAGCAGTTCGCGGTGGCCGGCCGGTGGGGTGACTGGACGGCCATCTGGTACCTGGGCCAGAAGGCCTGGTTCCACGATCCGAAGGAGGACCCCGCCGCGGTACCGGCCTCGGGCCGGCTGATCACCCCGCGCGCCGGTCTGGACAGCGTCCCGGTGTACGGGCGCGCCTACCCGGAGAAGGCCGCCTACCCGGCGGACGTCCCCGCCCAGGCCGTGTCACCGCTGCCGTACACGCTGCCGAAGGGGCAGAGGTACGTGGTGGGCGACGAGGTGCCCGGCGAGTACTACTACGCGGTCACCTTCGACGAGGCGTCGCACCGGGTGGTGCGGGGCCAGGACCGGTACTACGAGATCCAGTACGGTCACCGGATCGCGTACGTGCGCGCCGCGGACGTCACGCTCACGACCGCGCGGTAGCGGCCTGCTCAGCCCTGCTGGAAAAGCTCCGCCGGGAGCGGCTTCAGCAGGGCGTACAGGTCGTCGGTGATGGGGCGGTCCCAGGCGGCGATGGTCACCAGGACGTTGTCGCTGCGGTCGAACTGGACGCAGGCGATCCGGCTCTCGGAGAGCTTGAGGCGGCGCACGATCAGCAGGTTGTCGCCCTGCATGACCGGCACGTCCTCGGTGCCGACGACGGTGATCTCCTCGTCGTTCTCCAGGGCCAGCAGCAGCTGGGCCACCTCGAAGGGGATCTCGCCCTCGGGGACCTCGCGGGCCGGGGAGCCTTCCGGCAGGTTGCCGATGATCATCGCGGGGCCGCGCCCGCCGAACAGGTCGTAGCGCAGGAAGACGCCCTGGCAGGTGCCGTCGGGCGCGGGGAGCAGTCCGGCGCCCAGGTTCCCCGGCCAGTCGCCGGGGTCCATGGCCAGTACGTCGAAGTCGGGCCCGGCGGGCGTGGCGCTGCGGCGGCGGAGGAACGACATGCCGCCATGGTACGTGGCCGGACCCCCTTCCCGGAGTGCGGGCGGGCGTCCGGGGCGCGGGTGCCGGTGCGGGCCGCGCCCGGTCGCCCCGGGGAGCCGCGCGGGGTCACTCCTCCGGTGGGGCGGGGGGTACGACCGCGACGGGGGAGGCCGCGTGCAGCAGGACGGCGTGGGTGACGGAGCCCATCATGCGGGCGGGGGCCAGCAGGCGCCGGCGGTGGCGGCCGACGACGACGAGTTCGGCGTCCCGGGAGGCGGAGACGAGGTGTCCCGCCGCGTCGCCGGCCACGACGTACGATTCGGCGCTGACGTCGGGGTGGCGTCCCCGGTGGGGGGCGAGCAGGCCGTCGGCCAGGACGCGGGTCTCGCTCTCGACGGAGACCTCGTCGATCACCAGGGGCATCATCTGGCCGGCGGCGGCCCAGGTCTGCACCGGCCAGGGGTAGGCGACGACCACCTGGAGGCGGGCGTCGCGCCGCGCCGCCTCGGCGAAGGCGAAGGACAGCACCGCGTCGTCGGGGCTGTCCACATGGAGGCCGACGACCACGCGCGGGCCGGGCTCGGCCGGCGGCTCGCCGTGCACCTCGCGGCCGGGGCGGGGCACCACGACGACGGGGCACTCGGCGTCGCGGGCGGCGGCCATGCTGTTGGAGCCGAGCAGCAGGCTGGCGAATCCGCCGCGGCCCCGGGAGCCGAGCACCAGGAGCTGGGCTTCGGCTCCCAGCTCCGGCAGCACGGCGCCCGGCACGCCCTCCATGCCGAGGTACTCCGTCACCGGCGCGTCGGTCCGCGCCCGCAGACGGTCGCGGGCCTCCTCGATCACCGGGTCCTGTCCGGTGTCCGGCGGGCCGGCGACCAGGACGTCGCCCTGTGCCCAGGCGGCGTACTGCCGCACGTGCACCACCCGCAGGGGCGCCGCGCGCCCGCGGGCCGCGTCGACGGCCCAGTCCAGGGCGCGCAGGCTGTCCTGCGAACCGTCGACCGCAGCGATGACCGGCAGGGTGCTCATGGGTTCCTCACCTCCGGAAGGACGACCTTCCCCCGTCGTGGCCCAGCCTCGCTCAGGCGTGGCCGCGACGGGGCGCTCACGGTCGCGTGTCCGGAAAAACCGGTGGAACACCCCCGGATCGGCCGGACGGTGCCCGGCGGGTGGGCCTCGCCGGAGTCAGGTGAGGTCGAACTCCCCTTCACGTGCTCCCGACACGAACGCGCCCCACTCCGCCGGGGTGAAGATCAAGGAGGGGCTTTCCGGGCTGCCGCTGTTCCGCATGGCGATGAACCCCTCGACGAAGGCGATCTGGACATCCCCCATTCCTCGGCTGCTGGACTGCCACTGCGCGTTGCTGAGGTCCAGCTCCGGCTTGTCCCAGCCCATGAGCGGGCGCTGGTGGGTGGTGCTCTCGGCCACGTCCGTGCTCCTCCCGGTTTCGTCGTCCGCGGGCCAGCCTAGCGACCGCTTCGGACCGCCGACAGGCCATACGACACGTGCCTTCGGGGAGATCGGTTGGCGGATGATCTATCGTTCGTCTGTTCTCTGGGGAGGGGATGACGCATGGTGCGTAGGGGGCGGTGGGTCGTGCTGTGCGCGGCCACGGTGCTGGCGCTGGCCGGCTGTGGGCAGCAGGCGGCGAAGGCGGCGCCGGACTTCGCCGGGGCGGAGGAACTGCCGGAGAGGCTCGGCGAGGACGGTGTCACCATTCTGGTGGGTGATCCGGACGCGAGCACGAGGGTGCAGCTGTACGAGGATCCGCGCTGCCCCGTCTGCGAGGAGTTCGAGACCGTCGGCGGCTCCGGCCAGTTGCGGGAGGAGATGCTCTCCCGTCGGGTACGTACCGAGTACACCCTGGCGTCCTTCCTGGACGACCGGGTCGGCGGCACCGGGTCGAAGAAGGCGGTCAACGCACTGCGCGCCGCTCTGGAGGAGGGCAAGTTCGTGGAGTACCACGAGGTGCTCTACGCCAACCAGCCGGAGGAGAGCGTCGACGGCTACACCGACGCCTTTCTCCTGGAACTGGCCGGCCAGGTGGAGGGGTTGCGCGGTCCCGAGTTCGACACGGCCGTGAAGACGATGAAGTACCGCTCCTTCGTGACGGCCTCGGAGAAGGCGTACGAGCGGGCCGGCGGACCGGAGAACCCCGGGGGACGCGGGACGCCCACCGCTGCGATCAACGGCAAGCCGATTCCTGCGGATTACAACGGTCTGCTGTTCGACGCCAAGGCCTTCGAGAACCTCCTGCGGGACGTTCACAACGACCCTCAGCAGTGGGCCGAGGTCGATCTCGGGCCGTCCTGAGAGCCGGCGAAGCGGTCTCTCAGTTCCCTCTTCAGGATCTTGCCGCTGGCATTGCGTGGCAGGGCGTCCACGAACAGGACGCGTTTCGGGGCCTTGAACGCGGGCAGCTTCTCGCGGGCGTGGGCGACGAGTTCGTCCTCCGTGACCTCGCCGCGGCGGACGACCACCGCCGTGACGGCCTCGATCCAGCGGTCGTCGGGCAGGCCGACGACGGCGGCCTCGGCGACGGCCTCGTGGGTGTAGAGGGCGTCCTCGACCTGGCGGGAGGCGACCAGGACGCCGCCGGAGTTGATGACGTCCTTCACCCGGTCGACGATGGTGAGGTAGCCGTCGGCGTCCCGGACCGCGAGGTCGCCCGAGTGGAACCAGCCGCCGCGGAAGGCCGCCTCGGTCTCCTCGGGCTTGTCCCAGTAGCCCTCGCACAACTGCGGGGAGCGGTAGACGACTTCGCCCGGGGTGCCGTCGGGCACGTCCTTGCCTTCCTCGTCGACCACGCGCGCGTCGACGAACAGGACGGGCCGCCCGCAGGAGTCCATGCGGCCCTCGTGCTCGTCGGGGCCGAGGACGGTGGCCAGGGGGCCGATCTCGCTCTGGCCGAAGCAGTTGTAGAAGGCGAGGTGCGGCAGGCGTGCGCGCAGCCGCTCCAGGACGGGCACCGGCATGATCGACGCCCCGTAGTAGGCCTTGCGCAGGCCGTCGAGGTCCCGGGTGGCGAAGTCGGCGCGGCTGGCGAGGCCGATCCAGACCGTGGGCGGCGCGAACAGGCTGTCCACGCGGCCGGCTTCGATCAGGTCGAAGAGGCGGTCGCCGTCCGGGGCGTCCAGGATGATGTTCGTCGCGCCGACGGCCAGGCAGGGCAGCAGGAAGACGTGTGTCTGCGCCGAGTGGTAGAGGGGCAGCGCGTGCACGGGGCGGTCACCGGCGCCGAGGTCGAGGGCGGTGATGGCGCTGAGGTACTCGTGCACCAGGGCGCGGTGGGTCATCATCGCGCCCTTGGGCAGCGCGGTGGTGCCCGAGGTGTAGAGCAGCTGCACCAGGTCCTCGCCGTCGGGCTCGGGCCCGTCGTACGCGGGTGCCTTCGCCAGCAGGTCGAGCAGGCTGCCGTCGGCGTCGCGCAGGGGCAGCGTGCGTACGCCGTCGGGGAGGCGGCCGGCGAGGTCCGGGTCGGCGAGGACGAGGGTGCTGCCGGACTGCCCCACGAGGTAGGCGAGGTCGTCGCCGGTGAGGTTCTGGTTGACCGGGACGTGCACGAGGCCCGCGCGGGCGCAGGCGAGGAAGGCGATCAGGTAGGCGTCCGAGTTGTGCCCGTAGGCGCCGACCCGGTCGCCGGGCGCGAGTCCCCGGTCGCGCAGGACGCTCGCCGCGCGGGAGACCGCGGTGTCGAGCTCCTCGTAGGTCCAGGCGCGGTCGCGGTACTCGACCGCGACGCGGGCGGGGGTGCGTCGGGCGCTGCGCCGCAGCACCCCGTCGACCGTGCTGCGGTGTCCGGGCGTCATGACCTGATCCTCGGCCGGTGCGGGGGGCGGGTCAAGACGTGTGCGGGCGGCGCCCCGGCTCGGACTGTCATGCCACTGACACGTGCACATACCGACTGGTACGCTCAGCCGCCCCTTCCCCAAAGACGTCGGGAGGCACCATGCGCATCCGCCGGAGACGACTCGTCGTCGCGGCCGTCGCCCTGCTCACCGCGGCGATCACCCTGCCCGCGGCGGCCTCGGACGGCCCCTCGGGCGGCCGGGCCGAACGGCCGTCCCGCGGTGGTCTGTCCGCCGTGGTCCGCTACACCGAGTACGGCATTCCGCACATCGTCGCGAAGGACTACGCGAACCTCGGCTTCGGCACCGGCTGGGCGCAGGCCGCCGACCAGATCTGCGTCCTGGCCGACGGCTTCGTGACCGTGCGCGGCGAACGCTCCCGCTGGTTCGGACCGGACGCGGCGCCCGACCTGTCCCTGTCCTCCGCCGCCACGAACCTCTCCAGCGACCTGTACTTCGCGGGCGTGCGCCGTGCGGGCACCGTGGAGCGGCTGCTCGCCGAGCCGGCGCCCCGGGGCCCGAGCCGGGACGCCGAGGAGCTGATGCGGGGCTTCGCCGCGGGCTACAACGCCTGGCTGGCCCAGAACCGGATCACCGACCCGGCGTGCCGGGACGCCGCCTGGGTGCGGCCGGTGACCGCGCTGGACGTGGCCGCGCGCGGCTTCGCCCTCTCCGTGCTCGGCGGACAGGGACGGGCGGTGGACGGCATCACCGCGGCCCAGCCGCCGAGTTCGGCGTCCGGGACCGGCACCGCGCAGGGACCCGGCGCCGAGGCGACCGCCCGCGCCGCCCGGGAGCTGTTCGCCGCCGACGACGCGGACATGGGCTCCAACGCGGTCGCCTTCAGCGGCCGCACCACGGCGAACGGCCGCGGGCTGCTGCTCGGCAACCCGCACTACCCCTGGCAGGGCGGGCGCCGCTTCTGGCAGTCCCAGCAGACGATCCCCGGGCGGCTGAACGTCGCGGGCGGCTCGCTGCTCGGCTCGGCGACCGTGTCCATCGGCCACAACGCGCACGTCGCCTGGAGCCACACCGTCGCCACCGGCGTCACCCTCAATCTGCACCAGCTGACGCTGGACCCGGCCGACCCGACGGCCTACGTGGTCGACGGCAGGCGCGAGCGGATGACGAAGCGGTCCGTCACCGTCGCCGTGAAGAACGGCGCACCGGTCACGAGGTCCCAGTGGTGGACCCGGTACGGCCCGGTGGTGACCTCGCTCGGCGCCTCGCTGCCGCTGCCGTGGACGGCGACGACCGCGTACGCGCTGAACGATCCGAACGCCGCCAACCTGCGCGCCTCCGACACCGCCCTCGGCTTCAGCCGGGCCCGCGGCACGGACGACGTCCTGGCCTCCCTGCGCCGCACGCAGGGCCTGCCGTGGGTGAACACCATCGCCGCCGACTCTCGCGGCCACACCCTGTTCACCCAGTCCCAGGTGCTCCCCCGCATCACCGACGAGCTGGCCGGGCGCTGCTCCACGCCGCTCGGCCGGGTGACGTACCCGTCCTCGGGGCTGGCGGTGCTGGACGGCTCGCGCGGGAACTGCGCGCCCGGAGCGGACCGGGACGCTGTCCAGCCGGGGATCTTCGGTCCGTCGAGCATGCCCGTGCTGAAGGACGCGCCGTACGCGGAGAATTCCAACGACAGCGCCTGGCTGGCCAACGCGGACCGGCCGCTGACCGGGTACGAGCGGGTCTTCGGCACGGTCGGCACCCAGCGGTCGATGCGCACGCGCGGCGCGGTCGAGGACGTGGCGGCGATGGCGGACCGGGGCGGGCTGACCGTACGGGACCTGCAGCGGCAGCAGTTCGCCGACCGGGTGCCCGCAGGGGACCTGGTCGCGGCCGACGCGGCGAAGGCCTGCGCCACGCTGCCCGGCTCCACCGCGACCGGCGGCGACGGCCGGTCCGTGGACGTGCGCGAGGCCTGCGGCGTCCTCGCCGGGTGGGACCGCACCATGGACACCGGCAGCCGGGGTGCGCTGCTCTTCGACCGCTTCTGGCGGGCGCTCGCCAAGGCCGTGCCGGCCGGTGAGCTGTGGAAGGTGCCGTTCTCGCCCGCGGACCCGGTCCGCACCCCGAACACGCTGAACACCTCGGCGCCCGGTTTCGCCACCGCCCTCGCGGACGCGGTCGGCGAGCTGCGTGCCGCGGGTATCCCGCTCGACGCGCCGCTCGGGGAGCACCAGTCCGTCGTCCGCGACGGCGTCCGCATCCCCGTCGGCGGCGGCACCGAGTCCCTCGGCGTGTGGAACAAGGTCGAGCCCGTCTGGGACCCGGCGCACGGCGGCTACACCGAGGTGACCACCGGCTCCAGCTACATCCAGGCCGTCGGCTGGGACGGCGGCCCGTGCCCGGTGGCCCGTACGCTTCTGACCTACTCCCAGTCCTCCGAACCGGGCTCGCCGCACCACGCGGACCAGACCCGGCTGTTCTCCCGCGAGAAGTGGGTGACGTCGCGCTTCTGCGAGCGGGACGTGCTGGCCTCGCCGGCGCTGCGGATCGTCCGGGTGCGCGAGCGCTGAGCGGCACCCCCGCCCCGAGGCCCGTCCGGTGAGCCACCGGGCGGGCCGCGGCCCGTGGGTCCCGCCCGCCCCATTGACACGACCCGCCGCTGACAGGAAAGTTTCACTCCGCACGGTGATCCGGGAAAGATACTTTCAGCTTCGGCGGCGGGAGGCTCTTCGATGACCGGTCAGGGCACGAGCGGATACACACGGCGGCAGTTGGGCGCCGGCGCCCTGGCGCTGGGCGGGGCGCTGGCGATCGCCCCCTTCGCGGCCGGACCCGCCGAGGCCGCCGCGGACAAGGCCGCCCGCCCGACCCTCCGGCGCGGCTCGGCGGAGCGGGCCGGTCTGCTCCGCGGCCATCTGCGGCAACTGGTCAGCGACGCCGAGGCGTTCCTCGGCCCCTCCCCCGCCCATCCGTGGTACGCGGGAGCCGTGCTGCTCGCCGGGCGCGGCGGCACGGTGGCACTGCACGAGCCGATCGGCATGGCGGTGCGCTACCGGGCGTACGACGAGAAGACCGACACCGGGGTCGAGTTCCCGGCCGGGCAGCAGATCCCGATGGCCGAGGACACGGTGTTCGACCTGGCGTCGATCTCCAAGCTGTTCACCTCGCTGCTCGCAGTGCAGCAGATGGAACGGGGCGCGCTGGAGCTGGAGGCGCCGGTCGCCTCGTACCTGCCGGACTTCGGGCGCGCGGGCAAGCAGGCGGTGACGATCCGCCAGCTGCTGACGCACACCTCCGGGTTCCGGGCCTGGATCCCGCTGTACAGCGCGCCGACGTACGAGGAGAAGGTCCGGCTCGTCCACGACGAGGCGCCGGTCAGCACGCCCGGTACCGCATACCTCTACTCGGACCTGAACATGATCTCGCTCCAGCTGGTGCTGGAGAAGGTCACGGGCCGCACCCTGGACGTCCTGCTGCGCGAGAACATCACCGCCCCGCTGGGCCTGCGCCGCACCCGCTACAACCCGCCGGCCTCCTGGCGGCCGAAGATCGCGGCCACGGAGGACGCCCGCAAGCCCTGGTCGGGGCTGGACCGGGGGCTGGTGTGGGGCGAGGTGCACGACGAGAACGCGTTCAGTCTCGGCGGCGTCGCCGGCCACGCGGGAGTGTTCTCCTGCGCGTGGGACCTGGCGGTGCTCGGCCGTACGCTGCTCAACGGAGGCTCCTACGGACGGGCGCGCATCCTGCGGCCGGAGTCGGTGGAGCTGATGTTCACCGACTTCAACACCTCCTTCCCCGGCGACGAGCACGGCCTCGGCTTCGAGCTCTACCAGCACTGGTACATGGGCGCGATGGCGACGCCGCGCACCGCCGGGCACACCGGCTTCACGGGCACCTCGCTGGTGCTCGACCCGACGACCGACTCGTTCCTCGTGGTGCTGGGCAACTCGGTGCACCCGGTGCGCAACTGGCGCTCGGGGTCGGCGCCCCGGGTGGCTGCCGGCACCCACATGGCCCGTGCGGTGCCCGTCCGTCCGGCGCACGGACGCACCGCCTGGTTCTCGGGGACGGCGAGTGCGGCTTCGGCGACCCTCACCCTGCCGGCGCTGGACACGTCCACCGGGGGCGGGCGGCTGGAGGGCTCACTGTGGTGGGACACCGAGCCGGGGGCGGACGCGCTCGTCCTGGAGTCCACCACGGACGGCGGCACCACCTGGCTGCCGGTCCCCTTCACGACCACGCGCCGCGGCGAGGGGCCCGAGGCGCATCCGGCGGGCTCGGTGAGCGGCTGGTCGGGCCGCGTGTGGCACCGCCTGGCGGCGGAACTCCCGGCCGTCCGGGGGCTCGTGCTGCGCTGGCGCTACACGACCGACCGGTTGTACGTGGGCCGCGGCGCGTACGTCGACGGCCTGCGCGTGAGGACGGCCGACCGCGTCCTGTTCGACGACGCCCGCCCGGCGGACGCGGCGCGGATCGAAGCGGTGGGCTGGACGCCGTCGGCCGACTAGGACAGCCCGCGGGCGGGCCGCTATCCGTGGAACACGGCCTTCTGCACCTCGTTCGGCCCGTCGAAGCTGTTCTCCTTCAGGCCGTCGAGCCGGCTCACGACCTTGTCGTCCGCCTTGTTCCTGCGGGCACAGTCGACGAGGGCCTTCTTGTCCGCCGGGTAGTCCATCCCGCTGAGGGCCTTCTGCAGGTCGATGGGGCTGAGGTCCGCCATGTCGGGCTCCTTGTCGTACCGGATACGCGGGCGAAATGTCCGCCATGTCGCGGTACCCAGCCCTGCGGGGCGCATGCCGGTCAGCCTCCCGTCCGCTCCAGCACCGCCATCGCGGCGTTGTGTCCCGGGACTCCGCTCACGCCCCCGCCCCGCACCGCGCCCGCGCCGCACAGCAGCACGTTCGGCCGGGCCGTCTCCACGCCCCAGCGGCCGGTGCCGACCGCCGCGTGGGGCCAGGACAGTTCGCGGTGGAAGATGTTGCCGCCGGGCAGCCGCAGGTCGTGGTCCAGGTCCTGCGGCGACCTGGCCTCGATGCAGGGCCGCCCTTCGGCGTCGGTGGCCAGGCAGTCACCGAGGGGTTCGGCCAGGTGGGCGTCGAGCTGGGCGAGCGCCGACTCGAGCAGCTCCTCGCGGACGGCGTCGTTGTCCCGGGCGAAGAGGCGGGCGGGGGTGTGGAGCCCGAAGAGGGTGAGGGTGTGCATGCCCCCTTCGGCGAGCTCGGGGGCGAGGATCGTGGGGTCGGTCAGCGAGTGGCAGTAGATCTCGGAGGGCGGGGCCTCGGGCAGCTCCCCGGCGGCCGCCCGGGCGTAGGCGGTGGCGAGCTGCTCGTAGCCCTCAGCGATGTGGAAGGTCCCCGCGAAGGCCTCGCTCGGGTCGACCGCGGGGTCGCGCAGCGCCGGCAGACGCTTGAGTAGCATGTTGACCTTGAGCTGGGCGCCCTCGGCGGGCGGCGGCGGTGCCTGTCCGGTCAGGGCCGCCAGCTCCCGCGGGGAGGCGTTCACCAGGACGTGACGCGCGGCGGCGACGCCCTCGCCGTCGGCCGACCGGTAGGTGACCTCGGCCGCCTTGCCGTCCGTGTCGACGCGCACCGCCTCGTGTCCGGTGGCGAGCACGGCGCCCGCGGCGCGGGCCGCGTCGGCCAGCGCGTCGGTGAGGGCGCCCATGCCGCCGACCGGCACGTCCCAGGCGCCGGTGCCGCCGCCGATCACGTGGTAGAGGAAGCAGCGGTTCTGGCTCAGGCCGGGGTCGTGGGCGTCGGCGAAGGTGCCGATCAGCGCGTCGGTGAGGGCCACGCCCCGCACCAGGTCGTCCGCGAAGTGCTCCTCGATCGCCACGCCGATGGGCTCCTCGAACAGGGCCCGCCAGGCGTCCTCGTCGTCGACCCGGCGGCGCAGCTCGTCCCGCGTGGGCAGCGGCTCGGTGAGGGTCGGGAAGACCCGCTGGGCGACGTGACCGGTCATGCCGTAGAACCGCTGCCAGGACGCGTACTCCCGCTCCGAGCCGGTGAGCGCGGCGAACGACTCCCGGGTGCGCCGCTCGCCCCCGCCGACGAGCAGCCCGGTGGGCCGCCCGTCCCGGTGGACGGGCGTGTACGAGGAGACGGTGCGGCCGCGGACCCGGAAGTCGAGCCCGAGGTCCCGCACGATCTTCCGGGGCAGCAGGCTGACCAGGTAGGAGTACCGGGACAGCCGCGCGTCGACCCCGGCGAACGGCCGTGCGGACACGGCGGCGCCCCCGGTGTGGCCGAGCCGCTCCAGCACGAGCACGGTGCGCCCGGCGCGGGCCAGATAGGCGGCGGCGACGAGTCCATTGTGGCCGCCGCCGACGATGACGACGTCGTAGGTACGGGAGGTGCGGGGTGCGCTCATGGCTCTTGGTAGCACGAGGTGATCCCGGGCGGCCAGGGGTGGATCAACGGGCTCCGGCCCGGCGGCGCACCGCCGCCCTGCGGTACAGCTCCGCCGCCTCCGGCCCCCGGCCGAGCCGGCGCAGGCAGTGCGCCTCGTCGTCGCGGCTCGCGAGGGTGTCGGGGTGGTCGGGTCCGAGGACGCGCTCGCGGGCGGCGGCGACCGCGCTGTACTCGGTCAGCGCGGCGGACCAGCGGCCCAGCCAGCCCAGGCCCACGGCGACCTCGCGGCGGCTGACCAGGGTGTCGGGGTGCTCGGGGCCGAGGACGCGGGCGCGGATCGCGCAGACCTCGCGTGCCGTGGTGAGCGCCTCCTGCCAGCGGCCGAGGCGTCCGAGGTTGACGCCGAGGCCGTGCCGGGCGCGCAGGGTCTCGGGGTGGTCGGGGCCCTGGACGCGGGTGCGGTCGTCGATGAGCGCCGCGTACAGCGCCAGCGCCTCGGCGCTGTGTCCGAGGCGGCCCAGGCAGATGCCGGACTCGTAACGGGCGGCGAGGGTGTCGGGGTGGTCCGGGCCGAGCGCCCGGGCGCGTGCGCCGCCGACCTCCCGGTAGGTCTCGAGGGCTTCTCGCCAGCGGCCGAGCCGGCCGAGCGCGTAGGCCACCTCGTAGCGGGTGACCAGGGTGTCGGGGTGCTCGGCGCCGAGGACGCGGGCGCGGACCTCGGCGACCTCGCAGGCCATGCGGTGGGCTTCCTCGGGGCGGCCGAGCCGGCCGAGGTTGAAGGCGAGGTTGTGCCGGCAGCGCAGGGTGTCGGGATGGTCGGCGCCCATGGTGCGTTCCCGGGCCGCGAGGACGGCCGTGTAGACCTGGTGGGCGTCGGCGTACCGGCCCAGCCTGCCCAGGACGTACGCCATCTCCTGGCGGGCGGCGAGCGTGTCGGCGTGGTCGGCGCCCAGGGTCCGGATCCGGGCCTCGGCGACGCGTTTGTACGCGCGCAGCGCGTCGGCGGCGCGGCCGGTGCGGGTCAGGGTGAAGGCGATCTCGTGGCGACTGGCGAGCGTGTCCGGGTGGTCGGGGCCGAGCAGCCGCTCGCGTTCGCCGGCCACGGCCCGGTGCAGTTCGGCCGCCTGGGTCCAGCGGCCGAGCCGGCCGAGGCCCAGGGCCGCGTCGTGCCGCGCGGCCAGCACGGTCAGGACCTCCGGCGCGGGGCCGGTCCCGTCGCCGGGCGCGGGGGCGGCCGTCTCGTCGCCGCCGGCCGTGCCCCGGGTCCAGGAGGGCGGGGCCGTCCCGCCCCCGACCGGCTCCGGTGTGCGCAGGGCCGGGCGGGGCGTCGGCACGGCCGGCGCGTACACCGGCGCCGCGCGGTCCGCGCGGTCCTCGATGAGCCGGCGGCCCACTTCCCGGGCGTCCTGGGGCCGCTGCTCCGGCCGTTTGGCCAGCAGGTCCAGGATGATCCGCTCCAGGTGGCCGGGCAGGTCGCGCCGGTGGCTGCGCGGCGGCTCGGGCTCGGTGTCGCGGTGGCCGAGGAGGACGGCCCAGGCGTCGTCGAGGTCGAACGGCGGGACGCCGGTGGCGATCTCGTAGAGCACGCAGCCCAGCGAGTACAGGTCGCTGCGCCGGTCGACCTCGTCGCCGCCGATCTGCTCGGGCGACATGTAGTGCGGCGTGCCCATGGCGACGCCGGTGCCGGTGAGACGGGCCGTGAACCCGACGTCGTGGCCGAGCCGGGCGATGCCGAAGTCGCAGATCTTCACGGTGCCGTCGGCCAGACGCACGATGTTCGCCGGCTTCAGATCGCGGTGCACGATGCCCTGTTCGTGCGTGTAGGCGAGCGCGGAGGCGACCTGTCCGGCGATGTCCAGGACGTCGGCGACCGGCAGCGGATGGTGTCGGTTGTCCTCCAGCAGCCGGCTGAGGTCGCGGCCCTCCAGCAGCTCCATGACGAGGAAGAGCACGCCGTCGTCCTCGCCGAAGTCGTGCACGACCGTCACCCCGCGGTGCTGGAGCGCGGCGGCCACCCGGGCCTCGCGCCGGAACCGCTCCCGCAGCACGCGGGTGAAGGACTGGTCGGCCTGCGTGCCCAGTGGCTTGAGGCACTTCACCGCGACGTGCCGCCCCAGCGACTCGTCCCGTGCCCGCCACACCTCGCCCATGCCGCCGCGCCCGATCCGCTCGAGCAACCGGTACCGGCCCTGGATCAGCGTGCTGTCCCCCATCGCTGTTCCGCCCCCGTGGTTCAGTCCGCCCCGCCCTCCCCTGGCCGGTCCAGTATGGCGGCTTATCGTCCGGGTTTGTACGGTGCCGGGCTCCCGCCCGGACGGGGCGGCCGGAGGGTGTTTGGGAGCGGGCGCGGGCCGCGGACGTGCGGGGATCCGGGCGGCCCGCCGTCCGGATCACGCGGGAAGCGGCCTGCGGCGGCCGGTGCGGGGGCCGGTCTGCCGTAGCGTCAGTGGCCGTACGGGCGCAGGAACGGGTACGCCGGATGCGGCAGGCCGTGCCCCGTCAGGGTGCGTGCGGCGGCCCGGGCGGCGCACCGCCGGCCGGGCCGCCGAGACGCCCGGGGCACCGCGCCGCCGGCGCGGCTCAGCGCAGCGTGGCCAGGAACTCTCCGCAGGCCCGGGCGCAGGCGCGGCACGCCTCGGCGCTGTCCTCGGCGCCCGGCTGCTTGTCGAAGACGTGCGCGCCCTCCAGGCACACCTGCCTGCACCACTCCAGCTGGACGCGGATCGCGTTCTCGTCCACCTGGTTCTGCTCGGACAGCACACGGCAGGTCGCGTCGCACACCTCCGCGCACATGATGCCCTTGCGCCGCGCGAGCTCCTGGTGCTCGGACCCGTCGGGGTCCACCAGACTCGCCCGCAGCGCGCACGCCCGGGCGCACTCGGCGCAGGCCTGAGCGCAGGCGAACCGGTCCTCCAGGAAGCGGAACAGCTCCTGCTGGGAAGTCGTCGATGTCACACCGCGCGGGTTGCCGCCGTGGTCGTCGCCAAACCCTCCGAGGCCCGTGGTCCCAAGGGCCGCGGCCGGTTTCCACCGGGGCGCCGCCGGGCACCCGGCGACGCGTCGCGAGAGGAACCGACGACGCGGAGGTGCACGACATGCCGGGACGACAGGAACTGCCGTCGACCCTGGAACGGTCCCCCGAGGAAGCCCAGCGCACCTGGATCAAGGCCCATGACTCGGCCGTCGAGGAGTACGGCGAGGGCGAGCGCGCCCACCGGGTGGCCTACGGGGCGCTGAAACACAAGTACGAGAAGGTCGGCGACCACTGGGAACGCAAGGAGGGCGGCCGCAAGGGCCCCTCCGACCCGCAGTCGGGACGGCCCCGGCAGCAGGGCGGGCGCAGCGGCGAGGGCGTCGACGAGAAGGCGTCGAAGGAGCACCTCTACGGCGTCGCCCAGCGGCTGGACGTGGCGGGGCGGTCACGGATGTCCAAGTCGGAGCTGCTCGACGCGATCCGCAAGGCCAACCGTTCGCGGACCCGAGCGGCACGGACGGAGTGAGCCGGTTGGCCGGGTCCGCGGCGGGTACCCGCGCTCCATGACTAGCGCAAGCATGGACATGGCAGCGGGCTCCGGCGCCGCCGGCGTCTGGCTGGTGGTGGCGGCCGTCGTGGTGGTGGCGGTGCTGATCGGCGCCTTCGTCTTCGGCAGCCGCATGAAGCGCAAGGAGCCGCCGCCGCCCCTGCCCGAGGAGCAGCCGCATCTGCCGGACGGCGGACCGGTCCGTGAGGTCCGGGAGAACCGGGAGCCGGAGGAGATGCCGAGGAGCGACGGCCGTACGCTGCCGCACGAGCTCCGGCACCAGGGCAGCCGCACCGCGTCCGGCCAGGACCGTCCGCGCTGGGGCGAGGGCAGCAGCGGTTCGTTCGGCGGTGGCGGCCCGGGCGGCGCGCGCTGACCCGTCCGGCCCGCCCCGCGAGGGGGGCCGGGCGTGACCCGGTGGTGGCACGGAGTAGTTTCCGGCACGGGCGCGGGGGAACCCATGCGCCGTGCTGTCGAAGAGGAGAAGGGCCCGCGCCGGCGCGCGGGCCCGTCACACGGCCGAATCCACCGCCGACTGGGCCGACGGGCGATTGCCCGTGTCCGAGAGCGGGGGACTGCTGCGCAAGGCCTTCCCCGAGCACTGGTCGTTCCTGCTGGGCGAGATCGCCCTGTACAGCTTCGTCGTCCTGCTGCTGACCGGGATCTGGCTGACCCTCTTCTTCCATCCGTCGATGACGGAGGTCGTCTACGACGGATCGTACGAGCCGCTGCTCGGGACGATGGTGACGGAGGCGTACCGCTCCACGCTGGACATCAGTTTCGACGTGCGCGGCGGGCTGCTGATCCGCCAGCTGCACCACTGGGCGGCGCTGGTGTTCCTGTCGGCCATCGGGGTGCATCTGCTGCGGATCTTCTTCACGGGCGCGTTCCGCCGTCCCCGTGAGGTCAACTGGCTGATCGGCGTCACGCTGTTCGTGCTGGCGCTCGCCGAGGGCTTCGCCGGCTACTCGCTCCCCGACGACCTGCTGTCCGGGACGGGGCTGCGCATCGCGCAGGGCATCATGCTGTCCATCCCGGTGGTGGGGACGTACATCAGCATGTTCGTGTTCGGCGGCGAGTATCCCGGCGAGGACTTCATCCCCCGGCTGTACTCGGTGCACATCCTGTTGGTGCCGGGTCTGCTGCTGGCGCTGGTCACCCTCCACCTGGTGCTGGTCTTCTACCTGAAGCACACGCAGTGGGCGGGCCGGGGCCGCACCGGGCGCAACGCCGTGGGCAAGCCGATGTTCCCGCAGTTCGTGACGAACTCGACCGGCCTGTTCTTCATGGTGTCCGGGGTCCTGACGGTGCTCGCGGCGGTGGCGCAGATCAACCCCGTCTGGGCGTACGGCCCTTACCGCACGGACGTCGTCTCGACGGGCTCGCAGCCGGACTGGTACGTGGGCTTCCTGGAGGGTTCGCTGCGCCTGATGCCGCCTTTCGAGACGGCGCTGGCCGGGCACACCGTGATGTGGAACGTGCTGGTCCCGGCGGTGCTGCTGCCGGGAGTGCTGTTCGCCGTGCTGTACGCGTACCCGTTCTTCGAACGGTGGGTGACGGGCGACCACGAGGAGCACCACCTGTGCGACCGGCCCCGGGACAAGCCGGTGCGGACCGGCCTCGGGGTCGCCGGAATCGTCTTCTACGCGGTGCTGCTGCTCGCCGGCGGCAACGACATCATCGCCCACACGTTCGACGTCTCGCTGAACCTGCTGACGTGGGTGTTCCGGATCTCCCTGGTGGTGCTGCCGCCGCTCTCCTTCATGGTGACCAAGCGGGTCTGCCTGGCGCTGCAGGAGTCGGAGCGCGAACGGCTGGCCGAGGGCGAGGAGACGGGCGAGCTGCGGCAGACCCTCGCGGGCGGGTATGCCGAGAGTCATGAGCCCCTCGGCGCCGAGGAGCGGTACGTGCTGCGGGCGCGCAAGGAGCCCGAGCCGCTCGCGCGGACCGCGCCCGGCGAGGAGGCCCCGCACGTCGAGCGGCTGCGGACGACGCTCAGCGAGTGGTACTACGGGGACCGGGCCGACGTCGAGGAGCCGGAACGGGAGCCGTCCGCGTCGGGCTCCCCGGGTTCCCCGGACGAGCTGGGGCGCTGAGCGCCCCGGCCGGCGTACTGGAAGACGAACCCGAAGACCGTGAAGGCGAGCACGCCGAAGCCGATGAGGGCGAGCCACAGGCCGTAGACGACGCCGAGCGCGAGGACGACGGCGCCCAGCGCGATCGTGACCGGCCAGGGGCTGTGCGGCGGGAAGAAGTCCAGCGGGCCCGCGGAGTCGGCGACCTCGGCGTCGTCGCGGTCCTGGGGCCGCGGTCCCCGCTTGCGGTGCTGCACGCGGAAGAAGAAGGCGACGAGCGAGGCCATCAGGAAGGCCACGGTCAGGGCGGCGGTGCCGGCCGGCTCGGCCGACCACCAGCCGTAGAGGACGGCGGTGGCGGCGAAGAAGGCGGCCACACCGGTGAACAGACGGGCTTCGGTCCTCACTGCACGTGCCTCTGGTCCTGTCGGGTGATCTCGGGATGGTGCAGGTCGAACGCCGGGGACTCGGAGCGCACCCGGGGCAGCGACGTGAAGTTGTGGCGCGGGGGCGGGCAGGAGGTGGCCCATTCGAGGGAGCGGCCGTAGCCCCAGGGGTCGTCATGCTCCACCCGGGTGCCGTACTGGTGGGTGCGCCAGACGTTGTAGAGGAACGGCAGGGTGGACAGGCCCAGCAGGAAGGCGCCGACGGAACTGATGGTGTTGAGGGCGGTGAAGCCGTCCGCGGCCAGATAGTCGGCGTAGCGGCGCGGCATGCCCTGCTCACCGAGCCAGTGCTGGACGAGGAACGTGGTCTGGAAGCCGACGAAGAGCGTCCAGAAGTGGATCTTCCCGAGGCGTTCGTCGAGGAGCTTGCCGGTGAACTTGGGCCACCAGAAGTAGAAGCCGGCGAACATCGCGAAGACGACCGTGCCGAACAGCACGTAGTGCAGATGGGCGACGATGAAGTACGAGTCCGTCAGGTGGAAGTCCAGGGGCGGTGAGGCGATGAGGACGCCGCTCATGCCGCCGAGCAGGAAGGTCACGAGGAAGCCGGCCGACCACAGCATGGGGGTCTCGAAGGACAGTGAACCGCGGATCATCGTGCCGATCCAGTTGAAGAACTTCACGCCGGTGGGCACCGCGATGAGGAACGACATCACCGAGAAGAACGGCAGCAGCACGGCCCCGGTGGCGAACATGTGGTGGGCCCACACCACCGCGGAGAGCATGGTGATGGCGATGGTGGCGCCGATCAGCGTGACGTAGCCGAAGATCGGCTTGCGGCTGAACACCGGGATGATCTCGGAGACGATGCCGAAGAACGGCAGCGCGACGATGTACACCTCGGGATGCCCGAAGAACCAGAACAGGTGCTGCCACAGCAACGCCCCGCCGCTCGCGGCGTCGTAGATGTGCGCGCCGAACTTGCGGTCGGCCTCCAGCGCGAACAGGGCCGCGGTGAGCACCGGGAAGGCCGGCAGCACCAGGATCGACGTGAACAGCACGTTCCAGGTGAAGATCGGCATCCGGAACATGGTCATGCCGGGGGCGCGCAGACACACGATGGTGGTGATGAAGTTGACCGCGCTGAGCGTGGTCGACACACCGCTCACCACCAGGCCCATGGTCCACAGGTCACCGCCCGGTCCGGGGCTGAACGTGGCGCTGGTCAGCGGCGAGTAGGCGAACCAGCCGAAGGAGGCCGCTCCGTTCGGGGTGAGGAAGCCGGACACCACCATCAGGCCGCCGAACAGGTACAGCCAGTAGGACAGGGCGTTGAGCCGGGGGAACGCCATGTCCGGGGCGCCGATCTGCAGCGGCATGACCGCATTGGTGAACCCGGCGAACAGCGGGGTCGCGAACAGCAGCATCATGACGGTGCCGTGCACGGTGAACAGCTGGTTGTACTGCTCGGCGGAGAACAGCTGCAGCCCCGGGCGGGCGAGTTCACTGCGCATCAGCATGGCGAGCACGCCGCCGAAGAGGAAGAAGCAGAACGACGTCGTCATGTACAGGTTTCCGATCACCTTGTGATCGGTCGTCTTCGCCCACCGCGCCAGCGCACGCCCGAGTGTGCGGTCGGTCCGCTGCCGCGCGGGCGTCCGGCGCGGCGGCTCGGTCTTTCGGTCCACCGCCATGCGGCGGAGGGTACCCAGGGCCCCGGACACCAGTCGCAGGGCCACGCCGAGGGCGCGTCAGGCATCGCCCCGCTCGTCGGCGCCGAACACCTCCCCGGTGTGTTCGCCCAGCTCAGGCGGTGCGAGCAGATACTGCGCCGGTGTCGCCGCGAGACGGATCGGGTGGGCCACCTGGCGGGTACCGCCGACGTCCACGACGGCCTCGACGCCCAGCCGTCCGGCGTACTCGAAGGCCTCGTCGAGGGCGTTGACGGGCCCGGCCGGGACTCCGGCGGCGGGCAGGACGCCGGCCCAGTGGTCGGCGGTGCGGGTGCGCAGCAACTCCGTCAGGAGCGGGCGGAGTGCGCCGCGGTGGGCGACGCGGTCGGGGTTGGTGCGGAAGCGTGCGTCGTCGGCGAGTTCCGGCCGTCCCAGCAGCGCGGCCAGCGCGGCGAACTGCCGGTCGTTGCCGACCGCGAGGGCGATCGGGCGGTCGGCGGTGGGGAAGGTCTCGTAGGGGGCGATGCTCGGGTGGGCGTTGCCGAGCCGTCCGGGGACGACGCCGGCGGAGACGTAGCCGGAGGACTGGTTGGCCATGGCCGACAGCAGGGAGCCGAGCAGGCTGACCTCGACGTGCTGTCCCCTGCCGGTCCGCTCCCGGTGGCGCAGCGCGGCGAGGATGCCGACGACGGCGTGCAGTCCGGTGACGACGTCGACGAGGGCGACGCCGGTCTTGAGAGGTTCCCCGTCGGGCTCCCCCGTGACGCTCATCAGCCCGCCCACCGCCTGCACCAGGAGGTCGTAGCCGGGCAGTGCCGCGCCGGCGCCGGCGCCGAAGCCGGTGACGGAGCAGTAGACGAGCCGCGGGTCGGCGGCGAGGAGTTCCTCGGGGCCGAGGCCGAGCTTCTCCATGGTGCCGGGGCGGAAGTTCTCCACCACGACGTCCGAGCGGGCGATCAGTGTCCTGGCGCGTCCGCGTCCCTCGTCGGTGGTCAGGTCGAGGGCGACGGACCGCTTGTTGCGGTTGACGCCCAGGAAGTACGTGGAGGTCCCGTGGGCGTC
Source organism: Streptomyces sp. NPDC032940 (assembly GCF_040636935.1). NCBI lineage: Bacteria > Bacillati > Actinomycetota > Actinomycetes > Kitasatosporales > Streptomycetaceae > Streptomyces > Streptomyces sp. NPDC032940. The sequence goes on from NZ_JBEZVJ010000028.1 coordinate 46,740, forward strand.
GGCGGGCGGGAGCCAGGAACGGGTGTCGTCACCGGTGCCGGGCCGCTCGACCTTGACGACCTCGGCGCCCAGGTCGGCGAGGAGCATCGTCGCGTACGGTCCGGCCAGCACGCGGGAGAAGTCCGCGATCCGCACGCCCCGCAGCGCTTGCGTGTCGTCCGTGTGGTCGCTCGTCGGCATGTCCGCTCTCCTCGTCGTCTCCGGTTCCCTCACGCCGGACACGGTGCCACCGGCGGGCGGTCAGCCGGTGGGCGGGGTGTCGGTGGGAACGGTCGCGGGCGGGACGGTGGCGGACGGTGCGGGGCTCGCCATGTCCGGGCAGTCGTCGCCGGACCGTCCGGCCAGCCGTCCGCCGGGCTGTTCCACGGTCACCTGCACGCTGCCCAGTTCCGGGTCCTGGCGCAGCCGGGCGCCGGCGACCGTGCAGGCCAGCTGGTCGACCGCCGTGTCGCTCAGTCCGGCGGCGTCCGGCGGGAGTTCGACGGTGACGGTCGCCCCGTCGGTCCGGATGGTGGGCGCGGCGCCGGCCGGCGGCAGCTCGGTCGTCAGCCCCCGCTCCCGTTCTCCGGGGCCGGGGCCCTTGAACAGCATCAGCACCGTGCCGCCGAGCTCCGCGCCGCCGGACAGCGTGCGGGGCACGGCGACCAGGGAGCCGTCGGAGACGAAGTACAGCGGGACCGTCGTGAACGGCAGGGCCCGCGGCTCCTGCGGCGCCTCGGTGGCGCCCGGCGGTTCGCGGACGCCGGTGGCGGGTTCGCCGGCCTCGACGACTCCGGTGGCGGGGATGTCGCAGGCGGACAGGGCGAGGGCCGCCGTCAGCAGGGCGGGCAGCGTGCGCCGGGCGTTCATGCGCGGTCCTCCTTCTCCGGGTCGGCCGTCCGGTCCTCCGTGCCGTCCTGGCGCAGCGGCAGGACGACCGTGAAGACGGCGCCGCCGTCCGGGTGGCCGGCCGCGCGTACGGTGCCGCCGTGCAGGCGGACGTTCTCCGCGGTGATGGCCAGTCCGAGCCCGCTGCCCTCGCTGCGGACCCGGGCGGTGTCCGACTTGTAGAAGCGGTCGAAGACGTGCGGCAGGACGTCTTCGGGGATGCCGTCGCCGCTGTCGCGGACCTCGACGACCGCCTGGGCGCCCGCTTCGGGGGCGTCGCGTCGGTACAGGCGCAGGTGCACGGGGGGACGGCCGTGCCGGAGGGCGTTCGCGACGAGGTTGGCGACGACGACGTCGAGACGGCGCGGGTCGGCACGGCCGCGCAGGGTGTCCGGTTCCGGGAGGTCGGTCTCCACCGTGTGGGTCCAGCCCCGGGTGGCGAGGGTGCGGCGTACCGATTCGGCGAGGTCGATGTCGTCGAGGTGGAGGGCGGCGGCGCCCGCGTCGAACCGGGAGATCTCCATCAGGTCGTTCACCAGGTCGGCCAGTTTGGTGGTCTCCTCGCTGATGAGGCGCACGGCCGTCGCGGTGTCTTCGTCCAGTCCCGCGGCGTCCTCGTCCAGCACGTCGGTGACCGCCGTCATCGCCGCCAGCGGGGTGCGCAGCTCGTGGGAGACGTCCGCGGCGAAGCGCCGGGCGCCGGCCTCCATGCGCCGCAGTTCGGCGACCGATCCCTCCAGCGCCTCGGCGGTCTCGTTGAAGGTGCGGGAGAGCTCGGCGAGTTCGTCGGTGCCCTGCACGGCGAGCCGGGTGTCGAGGCGGCCCTCGGCGATGCTGCGGGTCGCCCGGCGCAACTCCCGGACCGGGCGCAGCACGCCGCGCGCGGCCAGCAGGGCGAGGACGACGGCCAGGGCGAGGGCGGGCACGGTGGCGCGTTCGATGGCGGTGACCAGGGCGTCGACGTAGCCCTGTTCCTCGTTCTGGGGGACGGTGAGGTAGACCTCGAGCCCGGACGCGGGCTCCGTGGTGGCGTAGGGGCCGGCGAAGGTGACGGGCATGCCGACGACGAGGGAGGAGCGGCCGTCGCCGGTCACCCGCTGGAAGACCGTGGCGCGGCGCGAGCGCACCGACTCGCGCATGCCCCGGGAGAGTTCGCGGAAGGCGTCGCCGGGGACGGAGGTCGCGCTCAGCGTCCGGTAGGCGGCCAGCACCCGCCAGTTCTGGGAGCGTCCGCCGCGGGCCACGTCGGCGGCGAGCGACTCCAGGACGGAACGGTCGGGCGGGAAACGGTAGTTGGGCACCAGGGTGTTGACCCGGTCCCGGAAGTCCTCGATCACCGTGTCCTGGCTCTGCTGGAGGATGCCGGTGCGTGCCTCGCGGAAGGTCAGCGCGCCCGTGGTCACCGTGGCCGCGGCGGCGACGAAGGCGAAGGCCATCACCAGGCGCACCCGCAGCCCGCCCAGGGCGCGCAGCAGCTTCACCGCCCTCACCGGGGTCCGAAGCGGTAGCCGAAGCCGCGCACGGTGTGGATGTGCCGCGGCCGGTCCGCGGGCTCGCCGATCTTGGACCGGAGCCGTTTGACACAGGCGTCCACGAGCCGTGCGTCCCCGTGGTAGTTGTGCTCCCACACGGCTTCCAGCAGCTGCTGGCGGCTGAACACCTGGCCGGGCGAGGCGGACAGGGTGAGCAGCAGCCGCAGTTCGGACGGCGCGAGGGCGACGGGCCGCCCCTGGTGGGTGACGGTGAGTCCGGCGCGGTCGATGGTCAGGTCGCCGTGCTGCTCGGTGCGCGGGCCGCCGTGGTCGTCGGGCGGGCCGCCGGCGCGGCGCAGCACCGCCCGGATGCGTGCGTCCAGGACGCGGGCGCGGACGGGCTTGACCACGTAGTCGTCCGCTCCGGCCTCGAGGCCGACGACGACGTCGGTGTCGTCGCCGCGCGCGGTGGCCATGATGATGGGCACCTGGTCGTGGTCGCGGATGCGGCGGCACACCTCCAGTCCGGACATGCCGGGCAGCATCAGGTCGAGGACGACGGCGTCGGGCCGGAACGACCGCAGTTCGCGCAGTCCGTCCTCGCCGGTCGCGGCGGCTGCGACCTCGTGTCCCTGGCGGCGCAGGGCGAGGCGGACGCCCTCCCGGACGGCGCGGTCGTCTTCGATGATCAGGACCCGTGGCATGGGTCTCAGTATGCGTCGGGGCGAACGGGTGTTCGCGCACGGGTGGGCGGCTGTTACAGGACGGTCCACAAGCGGTCCAGCGGCGATCACACGGCGCGGCCACGCTGCCTGATCATGAACGCGCACCGATCGACGCCCTCACCGTCCGCCGGCCCGGACCGCCGGAGCCGGGGCGGGAGACGGGCCCGCCGCGGCCGGGGCCGGCGGGCACCGGCCCTGTGGGCGGGCCTCATGGCCGCCGTCGTGCTGCTCGCCGGAGGGCTGGCCGTGCGGGAGAGCACCTCCGCCTCAGGCCCTCCGGCCGGCGCCGCGGGTCCCGTCACGACGGTGGAGCCCCGGCCCTCCTCCCCGGCCGGAGGGCCCGCGACGCCGGGCGCCACGGCTGAGGACCAGCCCGAGGACGAGCCGGCGGCCGCGCCGGACGGCTCGGGCGGCACCGCCTCGATCCCGGATTCGGGTCCGGGGACGTTCACCACGGCCGCGGGCGGCGGCGACCGGGTGGGCGGGAGCGGACGCACGCTGGCCTATGTCGTCCAGGTCGAGGACGGCATCGGGCTGCGGGCGCGGGACGTCGCCGCCGAGGTCGAGCGGATCCTCGCGGACGACCGGGGCTGGACGGCCGACGGCGAGGTGGGGTTCCGCCGGGTGTCCGGCGGCGCGGCCGATTTCCGGGTGCGGCTCGCCACGGCGGGCACGGTGGACGACATCTGCGGACAGTACGGCCTGGACACGGGCGGCGAGGTCAACTGCAACGTCGGCCAGGACGTCATGGTCAACCTCAAGCGGTGGCTGCTGGCCACGCGGTACTACGCCGGCGACGTCACCGCGTACCGGGCGCTGATCATCAACCACGAGGTCGGGCACTTCCTGGGCCACGGTCACGAGGGGTGCCCGGGAGCGGGGCGGCCGGCGCCGGTGATGATGCAGCAGATCAAGGGACTGCACGGCTGCACCACCAACGTCTGGCCCTACGACGAGGACGGCAGGCGGATCACCGGCCCCGGCGTCGCCTGACCGGGGTGGTCACCACCCGGGACCTGCCCTCGATGTGGCGGCACGCGGCGGTGGCCGCCGTCTCGCTCGCCGCGCTGGCCGCCGCCGGATTCGCCAGGAGGCCCCATGACCGGCTCGGAGGTCACCCGCGACGCCGTCCCGGGCGCCCGCCCCGGACGCGAGGCCCCGACGGGGGCGCACGCCGGACGCCGCCGGCGCCGGCGGCGTCCGGGGCGAGCAACCGATGGCGCCGGACGCCGAGTCTCCTCGTACTACGGCAGGCCGGTGCTGAACAAGCCGCGCTGGGCGGCCCCCGACATCGCGGGCAACCTCTGGCCGGGCGGGCTCGCGGGCGCCTCCTCGCTGCTGGCGGCGGGCGCGCACGCCACGGGGCATGCAGGGCCGGCCCGGACGGCGAAGCTGGGCGCGGCGGGCGCCGTCTCGCTGTCGCTGGGCGGGCTGGTGCACGACCTGGGCCGGCCCTCCCGGTTCCTCAACATGCTGCGCGTCTTCAAACCCACCTCGCCGATGAACGTGGGCTCGTGGCTGCTGGCCGGTCACGCCCCGCTCACCGTGGCCGCCGCGGCGGCCGCCGCGAGCGGCCGTCACCGGTCGGCCGGGGCCGCCGCCACCGTCCTCCAGTGCCCCCCCGCGGGTGTCTCGACACGCCGGGATCCTTCCGGCGCCCCCCTTCGGTGGCCGGGCGGACGGCGGCCGAGTCGGCGCCCCGAGGCGGGCCGGGCCGTGGACCCGGCGTGCGGTCGGTCCGGCCGGGTGCCGTTCCGCCGCCGGGCCACCGGACGGCGGTACGGGCGTGCGGGGCCGGGGCGGGCGGGTTAGGAAGGAGAGGTCGTGCCCGTCCGGTTCCCCTCCGTTCCGGTTCGCCCAGCCCCCGCGACGAGGTGACCATGCGCGTGCTGCTCGTCCACCCCAGCGCCCTGATGTACTCGGAGATCTTCCTGCGGCTGGAGCCCCTCGGCCTGGAACGGGTGGCCGGCGCCGCCCGCGAGGCGGGGCACGAGGTCCGGGTCGTGGACCTCCAGGTGCTCCCGGTCGCGCGGCTGCGCGACGAGGTCCGCTCGTTCCGCCCGCAGGCCGTCGGCTTCTCGCTGAACTACCTGGCGAACATCCCCGAGGCGATCGGCCTGGCCGGGAAGATCAAGCGGGAGGTCCCGGACTGCTTCGTCTTCTTCGGCGGGCACAGCGTCTCCTTCGTCGCCGAGGACGTGCTCGCCCAGGCGGCCGGAGCGGTGGACGCGGTGGTCCGGGGCGAGGGCGAACCAGCCATGGCGCCCCTGCTGGAGGCGGTGCGCGACGGCGGGGTGGACGGCGTCCCCGGCATCATCACCGCCGCCGGGCGGGGGCCGGCGCCGCTGATGATGCACGGCATCGACTCCCCGCTCCCGGCCCGCGACCTGATGCGCAACCGCCGCCGCTACTTCATCGGCGAACTGGACCCGTGCGCCTCCATCGAGTTCACCCGCGGCTGCCCCTGGGACTGCTCGTTCTGCTCCGCCTGGACCTTCTACGGCCGCAGCTACCGCAAGGCCTCCCCCGAGGCGGCGGCCGAGGACCTGGCGCGGATCCGGGAACCCAACGTCTTCATCGTCGACGACGTGGCCTTCATCAAGCCCGACCACGGCAACGCCATCGCGGCCGAGGTGGAGCGGCGCGGCATCCGCAAGCAGTACTACCTGGAGACGCGCAGCGACGTGCTGCTGCGCCACCCCGAGGTCTTCGAACGGTGGGCGCGGCTGGGGCTGCGCTACATGTTCCTGGGCATGGAGGCCATCGACGCGGAGGGGCTGGACCTGTTCCGCAAGCGGATCAGCCCGGACGAGAACATCCGCGCCCTGGAGACGGCCCGCCGCATGGGCATCCAGGTCGCCATCAACCTGATCGTCGACCCGGCGTGGGACGAGGAGCGCTTCCGGATCGTCCGGGAGTTCGCGCTCTCGGTGCCGGAGATCGTCCACTTCACGGTGATGACCCCGTACCCGGGCACGGAGATCTGGCACACGGAGTCGCGCCGGCTCACCACCCGCGACTACCGCCTCTTCGACATCCAGCACGCCGTGGTCCCGACCGCGCTGCCCCTGGAGCGCTTCTACGAGGAGCTGGTGCGCACCCAGGCAGTGATCAACCGCAAGCACCTGGGCCTGCGCACCGCCTTCGGCGCGGCCCGCGTCCTCGGCCGCAACCTGCTGCACGGGCAGACCAACTTCGCCCGCATGCTGTGGAAGTTCAACCAGGTCTACAACCCCCGCCGGCAACTGGCCGACCACACCCGCCCGGTGCGCTACGAGCTTCCCCTGCCACAGCCGGTCGACGTCGGCGACCGGCGCCGCCTGTACGTCCACACGCGGGAGGGGACGACCGCGCGGGACTGATAAGCGCCTCTTATCGCCTCATCGAAATGACCTCTTTGACAGTTTCCGGGCGGAGATGAAAGCTGCTTCCGCGCACAGCGAGTGCATGCGGTGCGGGGAACCCCCGGAGACGGGACCGGCCCCGCGCAGGGGCCACCACGGAAGAGGCATAGCGAACATGAGCGGCATCGAGGACCCCGACGACGACCTTCGCGTCACCCCGCCCAAGACCTGGGCGACCGGGGTGCCCGCGGTGACCCACGCGCTGGAGTACTCCCTGGGGCAGACGTCGGTGCGCCGCACCGCCCTGACGCTGCTGAACATCAACCAGGCCGAGGGCATCGACTGCCCGGGCTGCGCCTGGCCCGAACCCGCGCCGGGCAAGCGGCACATGAACGAGTACTGCGAGAACGGCGCGAAGCACATCAACGACGAGGCCACCTCGCGGCGCGTCACCCGGGACTTCTTCCGCCGGTACTCGGTCGCCGAGCTGGACGCGAAGTCGGACTACTGGCTCAACCAGCAGGGGCGGCTCACCGAGCCCATGGTGAAGCGGCCCGGCGCGACGCACTACGAGCCCATCGGATGGGACGAGGCGTTCGGCCTCGTCGCCCGGGAGCTCCAGGGACTGGACTCCCCGGACGAGGCCCTCTTCTACGTCTCGGGCCGGCTGAACAACGAGGCGGCCTTCCTGCTCCAGCTCTTCGCCCGCGCGTACGGCACCAACAACCTGCCCGACTGCTCCAACATGTGCCACGAGTCCAGCGGATCCGCCATGACGGAGACCCTGGGCACCGGCAAGGGCACCGTCACGCTGGACGACATCCACCACTCCGACCTGGTCTTCGTCGTCGGGCAGAACCCTGGCACCAATCACCCGCGGATGCTCTCCGCCCTCGAGGAGACCAAGCGCAACGGCGGACAGGTGGTCGCCGTCAACACCCTGCCGGAGGCGGGGCTGCTGCGCTTCAAGCACCCGCAGCGCCCGCGCGGCGTGATCGGACGCGGCACACAGATCGCCGACCAGTTCCTGCACATCCGGGCCGGCGGCGACCTCGCCCTCTTCCAGGCCCTCAACCGGCTGCTGCTGGAGGCCGAGGACGCCGCTCCGGGCACCGTGCTCGACCACCGCTTCATCCGGAACCACACGACCGGCTTCGAGGAATTCGCCGTCCACACGCGGAAGTCCACGTGGGAGGACACTCTCGGGGCGACCGGGCTGTCCCGCGAGGAGATCGAGGGCGTCGTCGACCGGGTCCTCGCGAGCCGGAGCGTCGTCGTGTGCTGGGCGATGGGCCTGACCCAGCACAAGCACGGGGTGCCCTCCATCCGTGAGGTCATCAACTTCCTGATGCTCCGCGGCAATCTCGGCCGTCCGGGCGCCGGCGCGTGTCCCGTGCGCGGCCACAGCAATGTGCAGGGCGACCGCACCATGGGGGTGTGGGAGAGGATGCCGAAGGCGTTCCTGGACTCTCTGGAGCGGGAGTTCGGCTTCACCCCGCCCGCGCATCACGGTGTGGACGCGGTCGACGGCATCCGGGCCATGCGCGAGGGCCGGGCCAAGGTGTTCCTCGGTGTCGCCGGCAACTTCGTCCGGGCGGCGCCCGACAGCACGCTCACCGAGGCGGCCATGCGCGGCTGCCGGCTCACCGCGCACATATCCACCAAGCTCAACCGCTCGCACACCGTGTGCGGCGACACGGCCCTCATCCTGCCGACCCTCGGCCGCAGCGACCGCGACGTCCAGGCGACCGGTGAGCAGTTCATCACCGTCGAGGACTCGATGAGCGAGGTGCACGCCTCCCGGGGGAAGCTGCCGCCGGCCTCTCCGCACCTGCTCAGCGAGGTGGCGATCGTCAGCCGGCTGGCCCGCAGGACCCTCGGCGGCACCCCGCCGCTGCCGTGGGAGGAGTTCGAGGCGGACTACGGCACGATCCGCGACCGGATCTCCCGGGTCGTGCCGGGCTTCGAGGACTTCAACGCCCGTGTGGCCCGGCCCGGGGGTTTCCGGCTGCTCAACCCCGTCGACGAGAGGGTCTTCCCGACGCCCAGCGGCAAGGCCGTCTTCACCTGCAACGAGTTCACCACGCCGCACGTCCCGGAGGGCCACCTGCTCCTGCAGACCCTGCGTTCGCACGACCAGTGGAACACCGTTCCCTATGCTCCGAACGACCGCTACCGGGGCATCCACAACGCCCGCAGGGTCGTGCTGGTCAACCCGGACGACCTCGACGCCCTCGGCCTCGCCGACCGCGACGAGGTGGACCTGGTCGGCGTCTGGCACGACGGGACGGAGCGCCGCGCCGACGGCTTCCGGGTCGTCGCCTACCCCACCAGCCGCGGTTCCGCCGCCTCGTACTACCCCGAGACCAATGTGCTGGTCCCGCTGGACAGCGTCGCAGACATCAGCAACTGTCCCACCTCCAAGGGCGTCGTGGTCCGCCTGGAGCCCGTCCGCCCGGCCGACGACACCCCGTACGCGGGCACTGCCTAGTCCACATGGTCCTGCCGGCGCGCGCCCGGCCGAGCGGGACGTCAGGGTGTGGGAGGCACGCCGAGGACTGGGAGGAAGCCGTGAGGGAGAAGCCGCTGAGCAAGGTCGGCGACGAGCTGCTGCGCATCCGGCGTGACGTGTCGCACGCCGTGGCGGGGACGTCCGCACCCGCCGGTTTCGGCGTGGACCAGGGGCTGGTCACCGCCTTCGAGGCCGGAACACTCCCCCCGGCGGGACAGGAGGAGCTGGCGCGGCAGGTGGCACGGCAGCTTCCGGCCCACTGGTCCCAGTCGAACACGCTCGCCGAGGCCATGACCCGCTTCATCGACCACCTCGGCGGGCGGCGCGAGCTCATCACCTGGCTGGACGGGTACCCCGGCCTGCCGCGCCTGACGGCACGGCTGTACGTCCTGATGGGACTCCTCGACCGGTACAGCGAGGACCCGGCCGTCGTCACGGCCCTGCGCGAGTACCGGGAGCGGGACCCGTACCCGGCGGGTCTGCGGGACCACCTGGTACCGGAGACCGACGACGAGACCCTGGCCGGTCTGTCCTTCGCCGTCGAGGAACTGCTCGGTGACGGGCAGCAGGAGAAGGCGGTCGGCCTCGCTCTGGCGACGACGGACTGCCTGCGGCAGGTGGCGCCGCGTGCGGCGGAGCTCGACCCCGCGACCGCCGACATGGGCGAGGTCATGGAGCACACCCACCAGGACCTCCAAGAGGCCGCCGCCGAGGGCTGAACCAGAGAGGATTCCGCATGGCAGACGACTTTTCCGTGGGAGACCACGTGCGCTGGAACTCCGAGGCCGGGTACGTCGAAGGCGTCATCATCAAGAAGCACACGCATGATGTGGAGTTCAAGGGCTATACGCGTCACTGCTCCGAGGACGACCCGCAGTACGAGATCAAGAGCGACAGGACCGACCACATCGCCATGCACAAGGGCGCGGCACTGACCAAGGTGTAGGCGCCGGTGGCCGCCCGACCCGGAGGTGCCCGTGACCTACGTCGACGACGTCCGGGAAGCAGTGTGCTCGATCCCCGCGGGTGCCGTCGCCTCCTACGGTGATGTCGGTCGGCGGGTCGGTGCCGGTGCGCGCCAGGTCGGGCGGGCCATGAGTCTGCTGGACGAGAACGTGCCCTGGTGGCGGGTCGTGTACGCGGACGGCACGCCGCCCTCCTGCCACGGAGGGCGGGCGCCCGCCCTCCTGCGTGACGAGGGGACGCCGATGCGCGGGGCGCGCGTGGACATGGCCCGTGCCCGCCACCACTGGACGGTGTGAGCCCCGTCGGCGCTTCCCCGTCCGGGGTCAGGTGGCCACGAGCAGCGTCTGGGGGGCGGCGGACTTCATGCGCATGCGCAGCCAGTCGAGTTGGGCAGTGGTCTCGGCCGAGCAGGTGCCGGCGGCCCGGAGGAGTTCGTGGTCGCGCAGGGCGCTGCCCGCCTGGGTGACGAGGTGCCAGGTGATGTCGACGAGGTTGACGAGCTGGTACAGGTCCAGCAGGTCGCGCAGGAGCCCCGCGGGTCCCGGCCGGACGGTGGTGATGCCCTGGACGTGGAGGCGTTCGGGTACGGGCTCGTCGGGAGCGTCGAGGCGGGCCAGGACGGGGCCGAGCGCCTCGCTGTGGGCGGCGCACTGACGGGCGAAGCGGGCGGCGGCCCAGTGGACGTCCGCGTCCGCCGTGTGGCCCTCGGAGACGACCGTGAAGCTGCTGCCCAGGGTGGCTTCGCTGGTGTGCTGGAAGTCCAGGTAGGTCACGAGATGCATGGTGTGGTGCCCTTCAGTCGCGGACCGCGTCGAGGGGGCGGACCGGCGCGGAGGCCGTGTGGACGGGCGCCGGTGCGGGCCCGTCCCCGGCCGCGATCCGTTCGACCGATACGGCGGCGACCTTGAGCTCCGGTTGTTTGGAGACGGGGTCCCAGCCGGTGAGGGTGAGTTCGTTGGCGGCGGTGCCGCTGTCGCCGTAGTGCCACGGTGCGAAGACGACGCCTTCCCGGATGTGCGAGATGCGGGCCGGTGCCTCGATGCTGCCCCTGCGGGAGGTGACGCGTACGAGGTCGCCTTCGGCGACGCCGAGCCGTTCGGCGTCGGGTTCGGAGAGCTCGACCCACATGGAGGGGGCGGCGGCGTCGAGCTGCCGGCTGCGGCGGGTCTTGGTCCGGGTGTGCCAGTGGTAGACGGTACGGCCGGTGGTCAGCCGCAGGGGGTACGTGTCGTCGGGTTCCTCGAAGGCGTGCTCGTAGGCGGCCGTCTTCAGGATGGCGCGGCCGTCGACGCGGCGCGCCCGGTAGGCGGTCTCGCCGACCGGTGCGCCGGTGGCCAGGTCGTGGCCGTAGGTCTCGCACATGTCTGCGTCGGTGTTGAACACGCCGTCGGTGTAGAGCCGTTCGGTGCCCTCGGGTGCCTGCTCGGTGCAGGGCCACTGGATGCCGCCGACGTCGTGCAGCTTCCGGTAGGTCAGCCCGCTGTAGTCGCAGGGGCGTCCGGCGCTCGCCGCCTTCCACGCCTCGAAGGCCTCTTCCGGGGTGTCCCAGGCCGGCAGTGGGCGGCCGTCCTTGTCGGTCAGGCCGAGGCGACGGGCGTAGTCGGTGAAGACGGCCTGGTCGCCCCGGGCCAGACCGGGTGGCTCGACGGCCTTCTCCTGGAGGTGGACGGTGCGGTCGACGTTGGTGAACGTGCCGGTCTTCTCCGCCCACAGCGCCGCGGGCAGCACCACGTCGGCGAGTTCGGTGGTCTCGTTGCGGTATCCGTCGGAGACCACGACGAAGCACTGGTCGCCGGAGAGGATCCGGCGGATCCGGGCGAGGTCCGGCATCGACACCGCCGGGTTGGTGCCCGCGATCCACAGGAAGCCGACGGAGCCCTGCTCGGCGTAGCGGAAGATCTCGTTGGTGTTGGTGGGAGGCGACCAGTGCGGAATGGTCATGGGGTCGACGTTCCACAGTTCGGCCAGCTCGCGCACGTGCTCGGGGTTGTCCCAGTTGCGGAAGCCGGGGAGCGCGGGGCCGCACCCGGCCTCGCGGTTGTTCTCCGCGGAGGGCTGGCCGTTCATCTGGAGGACGCCGGCTCCGGGGCGGCCGAGCATGCCGCGCAGCAGGTGCAGGTTGTTGACCTGGCAGGAGGCGGCGGTGGCCTGGTGGGACTGGTAGAAGCCCATCGAACAGGTCGAGACCACCCGTTCGCTCGTGCCGAAGATCTCGGCGGCGGCACGGATGTCGTCGGCGGGGACGCCGCAGATACCGGCGGCCCACTCCGGTGTCGCCGGGCGGGTCAGTTCGTCGAGCTGTTCGAAACCGACCGTGTGGGCGTCGACGTAGTCACGGTCCACCCAGCCGTGGGCGATCAGCTCGTGGACCAGGGCGTTCATCAGAGCGAGGTTGGTGCCGTTGCGGATCGGCAGATGGACGGTCGCCCGTTCGGCGACCTTGGTCCGCCGCGGGTCGACGCAGACCAGCCGCGGCGGGCCGGCGGCGTCCAGCCGGTCGAGCATCCGGGCCCACAGCACGCTCTGGGTCTCGGCGACGTTGTGCCCGAACAGGAACAGCGCGTCGCAGCTGTCGACGTCGGAGTAGGAGCCGGGCTGCCCGTCCGAGCCGAAGCTCTCCTGGAAGGCGGAGGCCGCTGTGGCCGTGCACAGACGGGTGTTGCCGTCCATGTGCGGGGTGCCGATGCCCGCTTTGCCGATCACGGCCAGCGTGTAGTACTCCTCGATGGTCAGCTGGCCGGAGGTGTAGAACGCGTGGCTGAGCGGGCCCTTGCTGTCCAGCAGGGCACGTGAGCGCTCGACCACCCGGGTCATGGCGGTCTCCCAGTCGGTCTCGACCAGCCGCCCGCCCTCGCGGATCAGCGGCGTGGTGAGCCGGTCGTGCTGCTCGCCCTGCCACCCGTAGAGCCCCTTGGGTCCCAGGCGTCCGTGGTTGATCCGGTCCTCGGCGCGTCCGCGGACGCCCACCATGCGGCCGTCCCGGACGGCCACCTCCAGGCCGCAGCCGTTGGAGCACAGCAGGCACGCGCCGCGCACCCAGGTGTCGACGTCGGCGTCGGTCAGGCCGTCGGCCAGGAACTGGTCCACGCGACGGGGCCACGGCGACCCCGCCGTGTACGGGGTGCTCGGTCCCCAGATGTCCGCGATACGGTCGTTGTCCATGATGCTCCAGCCTGCGACACCGTGGTGCGTACCGCATCTCGGGTGCCGGACGCGCGACGGTTCACCCCGGACGGACCGAGGTGACCTCGTAGACCACGGCCGAACTCCGCGCCGCCCCGCGGCACGTCAGCCGGGTGGCCGGCGTGCGGTACGCCCGTACCTCGACGTCGAACGACGCGTCCCGGGGCGGGCGGCCCGCGACGCGGATCCGCCAGCGGTCGCCGTCCCGGGTCGTCCCGGTGACCGCGTAGTCGTGCCGGCCCGCGGGCCCCGCGCGTCCGAGCACGGCCGCGACTGCGGCTTGCTGCGGGGGGAACAGGTCCGTGTACCCGCGCAGGTGCTCGGCGCGGATCCGCCCGGCCAGATGCGCGTCGATGGCCGCGACGGACGACCTGGCGTCCAGGCCGCCGTAGTAGACGCCGTCGGGCGCGACGACGACGTTCGCGGCGAACCGGTCGCCGCCGACGTGCGCGCACTCCCACACCAGGTCCGGCCAGCGCTCGCTCAGCGCACGCGCCACGGGCCGTCCGCGCATCGCGCAGCACGGGTCGTGCTGACCGTGCGCGCACACGAGGACGACGGGCGGCAGGCCGGCGTCTCCCGGGGCGTCGAGGGCGTCCACGATCCCGACCAGGTCCGTGTCCGCGTTCCACGTGCCCCAGTGCTGTCGGTGGACCCCGGAACCGTCGTAGCGCAGTACGGCCCAGCGCGGGGCGGGCCCCGACGGAGCCCGGCGGCCGTGCCGCCTCACCAGGAGCACCCGCGCCCGCACGGCCTGGGCGGCGCGGTAGACGCGTGCCTTGACGGCGGGGTCCAGGTCGAGGCCGTCGAACCCGTTGGAGGGCCAGCCTCCCCGGTGCTCGACGAGGACCCAGACGTCGCCGTACGGCGCCGTACCCGCGATCGGGTCGCCGCGGACGCGGGCGGCGTCGGAGCAGAAGAAGGGGCCCGACCCTGCCACCGGGGACCTCACGGTGCGGCGGGCACCACGACGCCGGCCCGCAGCAGCCGTCCGGCGAGCCCCAGGCCGAGCTCGCCGGACCTGTGTGGTTTCCCGTCCAGGACGAGAGCGACGGACGCCAGTTCGTCCTGGGCGAAGTCCAGCCAGCCGACGCGGGTGAGCAGGCGCCGGCCCTCCAGCCGCGCCTCCAGCCCGTCGCGGAGCCGTACCTCCGAGCCGGGACCGAGCCCGTCGACGGCGTCGAGCTGGGCGAGCGGTCCCAGCGGCGCCGGCCGTCCCTGTCCGCGCCGGGCCCGGTGGAACAGCGGCGCGGGGTCCGCCTCGGCGACGGCGGCGGCGAGGAGGTCCCGGACGGTGCCGATCTCGTCGTCCGGCTCCCCGATCCCCAGCGGCAGGGTGGTGCGCATGCGGGGGTCGTCGCGCAGCGCCGCGAGGGCCGACCGTGCGAGGTGTTCGGCGAGCGCGTACCGGGTCCAGGTGTGGACGCCCAGCGTCAGATGGATCGAGACCGTGCCCTGCGCCCGGGCGGAGTGCAGCCACCCGCGCGGCAGGTAGAGGGTGTCGCCGGGCTCGAGCACCGTGTCGATGCGGGCCTCGCCCCGCGCCGCCTCGGCGACGGCGGAGCGGCGGTCGGTCCAGGGCTGGTCGCGCAGCGGGTCGGGGTGCACCGGCTCGTGGACGAGCCAGCGTTTGGTGCCCTCGATCTGTAGGACGAAGACGTCGTGGACGTCGTAGTGGTCGTCGAACCCGCGGTTCTGCGGCGGGGTGACGTAGGCGTTGGCCTGCACGGGGTGGCCGAGTTCCGCCGCGAGCGCGGCGACGAAGCCGCCGACCGGCTCCCACGTGCGGTGGAGGGCCTGCAGTACGAGGGTGGCGCCGTCGGCGAAGGCACGCCACACGGCGGTGTCGTCGAGCTGGTCGGAGATGGTGGCTCCGACGCCGGCGGACGCGGTGAACGACGCGTCGGGAAGGGTGGAACCGTCCTTCGCCATGCGGAGGAACGGCGTACGCAGTCCGCGGCGCGCGACGAGTTCGTCCACGGCGCCGGCGGAGAACAGGTCGGAGAAGTCGTCCGCTCGCCGTGTGTGCAGGGCCGTCCGCGCCCAGACGTCACGGGCGAATGCGTCCCGGCCCAGGTCGGTCAGGCGGTTCAGCGCCCCGGCGTCCGCTGTCGCGGGGCCGCGGCGCTGAGATCCGCACGGGGAGGTACTCAAGCGCCGTCGGGGGACTCGCCCGCCCCGCCGTCGGCGCCGCCGTCGTGGACGCCGGGCGTCCCGGCGGCACCACCGTCCGCGGGACCCTCCGCACCACCATCGGCCCCACCGTCATGCACACCCGGCGTCCCGGCCGCACCACCGTCCGCGGGACCCTCCGCACCACCATCGGCCCCACCGTCATGCACACCCGGCGTCCCGGCCGCACCACCGTCCGCGGGACCCTCCGCACCACCGTCGGCGCCGCCGTCGTGGACGCCGGGCGTCCCGGCGGCGCCACCGTCAGCGGGGCCTTCTCGCCGGTCGGGGTCTTGCTCGGGGTTGGTCATGATTCCTCCTGCAGGTCGGGCAGGTGGAGACCGGGCTCCCGTCGCGGAGGTCTGATCACCGAACAGGGCGTGTCCCGGTCCCTCATGGGCACCCCCCTCGAACACCGTAGCGCCCCCCGGCGAAAGCCTCGATTCGAGCGAGGTCCCGGACGCTCAGTCGGTGTTCCGCGGCGGTGTCGGATCGAGGTAGACGCGTCCGACGGCCGGGATCAGCGCTCTGAGACGTGACTCCGCCTCCTCGCAGGCCCGTTCGACCTGCTCCGACGTGGCGGTGTCGTGGAAGTCGACCTTGGCCGCGATGAGGATCTCTCCCGGGCCCTGCACCAGCGTCGTCAGCTCCAGCACGTCCTGGATGTGCGGGACCGCCGTCAGCTCCCGGCGCACGGCGTCCCGCAAGGGTGCGGGAAGGGCGCGGCCGACGAGGAGTTCGGTGTTGGACCGGCCGAGCACCCACGCGACGACGACGAGCAGCAGTCCGATGAGGATGGAGGCGATGCCGTCCCACACGCCGGAGCCGGTGAGCTGCCCGCCGAGCAGTCCGAGCGCGGCCAGTACGAGGCCCACGAGGGCCGCCGTGTCCTCCATGACGACCGCTTTGACGGCCGTGTCCGGTGTGTGCTCGAGGTAGCGCAGCAGGGGGACGCGGAAGTGCCTCGCCCTTCCGGCGGCCTGCTTGACGCCCGTGCGCAGTGAGAGACCCTCCAGGACGAAGGCGACCGCGAGCACGATGTAGGAGATCAGCGGATCGCCGGGCTCTCCCCCGTGCGTGAGTGCCCTGATGCCGTCGTACACGGCGAAGACACCGCCGCCGACGAACGTCGCCACGGACGCGAGGAGCGCCCAGATGTACCGCTCGGGACCGTGTCCGAGCGGGTGCTCGGCGTCCGCGGGCTTCTTGCTGCGCTTGAGGGCGATCAGCAGGAGCAGTTCGGTGACCGTGTCGGCGACGGAGTGCCCCGCCTCGGCCAGCATCGCGCTGGAACCGCTGAGGACACCCGCGACGGCCTTGGCCAGGGCGACCCCGAAGTTGGCGGCGGCTGCCACGATCACGGTGAACGTGGACCCGCCGGCCCCGGGACCCCGCGAGGAGCCGACCCTCGGGTCGAGAAGCTGGCGGGGAGGTCCGCCCGGCCCCGACCCGGCGTCACCTTGTGTGCTCATGTCGACACCTTAAGTCACACCGGCGGGCACGGTGCGCCCGGCCACGGCCCCGCCGCCTCGGCGCGCGCGACCGACGTGCGCCGGAGCCCGACCGGCGGTTCGATGGCCAGGACCGTGCTCTGCGGGCAGGGCAGGCGACGGACCCGCTCGGGCCGGCGCACGCGGGAGAAGGAGTAGGTAAGCCCAGTGATCACCGATTGCGCCGTCTACCGCGACGGCCGCCGGGCGCCCGGCCGGGCGGAGCTCCCGGAGGCGCTCCGTTCCGCGCGGACCGAGGGAGGGTTCGTCTGGCTGGAGCTGCACGAGCCCGACCAGCAGGAACTCGGCCGGGTCGGGGAGGTGTTCGGACTGCATCCGCTGGCCGTGGGGGATGCCGTGAAGGCACACCAGCGGCCCAAACTGGAGATCTTCGAGGACTCGCTCTTCCTGGTGCTCAAGCCGGTGACGTACGACGAGGACACCGACACCGTGACCAGCGGCGAGATCATGCTGTTCCTCGGCGGCCACTACCTCATCGCCGTCCGGCACGGAGAGGGGTCTCGGCTGGACGATGTGCGAAAACGCCTCGAGGGTGATCCGGACATGCTCCGGAAGGGTCCCGTGGCGGTCGTGTACGCGGTCGCGGACACCGTGGTCGACCACTATCTGGACGTGGCGACGAAATTGCTGGTCGACCTGGAGGAACTGGAGGCGGAGGTCTTTTCCGCGACGAAGGCGGACTCTCGGCGTACCGCGTCACGCATTTACCTTTTCAAACGCCAGATTCTGGAGTTCCAGCGGGCCGCCAGTCCTTTGACCCAGCCGCTCAGCGAGCTCGCCGGCGCCGGACCGCTGGGCACGAAAGTGCCCCTCGTCCAGGAGGCGGGACGCCCCTTCTTCCGGAACGTGGACGGCCATCTCACGCGGGTCAACGAGTCCGTGGACGCCCTGGACCGGCTCGTCTCCGATATCCTCTCCGCGCATCTGGCCCAGATGGGCGTCCGGCAGAACGACGACATGCGGAAGATTTCCGCTTGGGCCGCCATGGCCGTGGTGCCGACCGTGATCGCAGGCATCTATGGCATGAATTTTGAGCATATGCCCGAACTCCGCTGGAGCCATTCCTATCCCGTGGCCATCGCCGTGATGCTCGCCCTGGTCGCACTTCTCTATCATTTGTTCAAGCGAAAAGAATGGATCTGACCCCGCCTGCCCGTCTCCCCAGGAGGTACCCGTGAAGATGCTCATCAACGTGCCGGAGACCGTGGTCGCGGACGCGCTGCGGGGTGTGGCGGCCGCCCATCCCGAGCTGACCGTGGACGTCGAGAACCGGGTGATCGTGCGGCGGGACGCGCCCGTGGCCGGGAAGGTCGCCCTGGTGTCCGGCGGCGGGTCGGGGCACGAGCCGCTGCACGGCGGGTTCGTGGGGCCCGGGATGCTGTCGGCGGCCTGTCCGGGCGAGGTGTTCACCTCGCCGGTGCCGGACCAGATGCTGCGCGCCGCGGCCGCCGTGGACAGCGGGGCCGGAGTGCTGTTCGTCGTCAAGAACTACACCGGTGACGTGCTCAACTTCGACATGGCCGCCGAACTGGCCGAGGACGAGGGCATCCAGGTCGCGAAGGTGCTCGTCAACGACGACGTGGCGGTGACGGACAGCCTGTACACGGCGGGGCGGCGCGGCACCGGCGCCACGCTGTTCGTGGAGAAGATCGCGGGCGCCGCCGCGGAGGAGGGCCGCCCGCTGGAGCACGTGGCGGCCGTCGCCCGGCGGGTCAACGAGAGCTCCCGCAGTTTCGGCGTCGCCCTCAGCGCCGTCACGACGCCGGCCAAGGGCACCCCCACCTTCGACCTGCCCGCCGGCGAGCTGGAGCTGGGCATCGGCATCCACGGGGAGCCCGGCCGGGAGCGGCGGCCGATGATGACCTCGGGCGAGATCGCCGAGGCAGCCGTGGACGCGGTACTGACCGACCTCGCCCCCAGCAATCCCGTTCTGGTCCTCGTCAACGGCATGGGCGCCACGCCGCTGCTGGAGCTGTACGGCTTCAACGCCGAGGTGCAGCGCGTGCTCGGCGAGCGCGGTGTCGCCGTCGCCCGCACCCTCGTCGGCAACTACGTGACCTCCCTCGACATGGCGGGCGCCTCGGTCACCCTCTGCGAGATCGACGAGGAGCTGCTCGGGCTGTGGGACGCGCCGGTGCGCACGCCGGGTCTGCGGTGGGGCATGTGAGGCTGGACGGGGAACGGACCGGAACACACCTACCAGGCAAGGAGAGCCCGTGCTCGACGCCGACTTCTTCCGCCGTTGGATGACGGCGACCGCCGCGCTGGTCGACCGTGAGGCGGACCGGCTCACCGCCCTCGACTCGCCGATCGGCGACGCGGACCACGGCACCAACCTCCAGCGCGGGTTCACGGCCGTGCGGACCACGCTGGAGAAGGAGGCGCCCGGCACTCCCGGCGCGGTCCTGACGCTCGCCGGGCGGCAGCTCATCTCGACGGTCGGCGGTGCCTCGGGGCCGTTGTACGGGACGCTGCTGCGCCGCACCGGAAAGGCGCTCGGCGACGCGGCCGAGGTGAGCGGGGAGCAGCTGGCCGAGGCGCTGCGGACCGGGGTTGACGCGGTGCGGTCCCTCGGGGGCGCGGCACCGGGCGACAAGACGATGGTCGACGCCCTGGTGCCGGCCGTGGACGCCCTCGGCGAGTCCTTCGCCGCGGCCCGCGCCGCCGCGGGGGAAGGGGCCAGGGCGACGACGCCGTTGCAGGCGCGCAAGGGCAGGGCGAGTTATCTGGGCGAGCGCAGCATCGGCCACCAGGACCCCGGTGCCACGTCGTCGGCGCTGCTGTTCGAGGCGCTCGAGGAGGCGTCCGGTGAGTGACGAGAAGCTGGTCGGGATCGTACTGGTGTCGCACAGCGCGGAGGTCGCGGCCTCCGTGGCCGAGCTGGCGAAGTCCCTGTCGGGCGGTGGCGCGGCGGTGCCGGTGGCTCCGGCGGGCGGCACCGCGGCCGGCGGGTTCGGCACCAGCTCCGAGCTGGTGTCCGCCGCCGCCGCGGCCGTGGACCGGGGTGCGGGTGTCGCCGTGCTCGCCGATCTGGGCAGTGCGGTGCTCACCGTCAAGGCGCTGCTGGCCGAGGGGGACGAACTGCCGGACGGCACCCGGCTGATCGACGCCCCGTTCGTCGAGGGCGCGGTGGCGGCGGTGGTCACGGCGGCGACGGGCGCCGACCTGGCGGCGGTGGAGGCGGCGGCAGCGGACGCGTACTCCTACCGGAAGGTGTAGCGAGCGGGAGGGGGACGGCGACACGCCGCCCCCTGCACGCCGGCCGCTCAGTCGCCGCCGGCGAACTTCCGGGCCAGCCGCTCCCCCGTCCGCTCGGTGGCGGCCGTGTCCTCGAGGGGCTCGGTCGCGGTGTCCTTGAAGACGATGTACGTCACCCCGGAGGCGACGCCGCCGCCGCTGGGGTCGGCGGGGACGCCGAGGGCCTCGGCGGCCGCGTAGGACGCCTCGCCGATGATGTCGCGCGGCCCGATGTCGCCGACGACCGCGTACCCCACCCGGTCCCCGTGGACGAGGGCCACGACCGAGCCGCCGTGCACGCCGTCCGCCCGGTGGTCCCAGATGTCGCTGGGCTGGGGGACGACGACGTAGGGCAGTTTCTCCGCGTCCAGCGGGCCGCCGTCGGAAGCGGTGTAGGCCGTGGCGGCCGTGAAGTGCGGGTCGGTGCCGGCGTTGCAGCGGTCGCCGCTCCTGCCGTCGCAGTCGACGTCGAGGTCGGCCTTCCAGAACACGGCGTCCCGGGTGCCGCAGACCGGGATGTCCGCGCGGCCTCCCGCGTCGCTGCGGTAGCGGCCGTGGGAGACGGGGTCGCAGTCCCGGGTCTTCGCCAGCAGGTCGGCGGCGCGGACGGGTCCCGACGCCGTGCCGACCCTGGTCCGGGCACCGGCGTCCGGGCGGGGCACGGGTCGGGTCGCGGAGCGGGAGCCGGCCCTGTGCTGCGGCCTGAGGCGAGCCACGGCCCCGGACGCGGACGCCGCCCGGTGGCGGGAGGCGTCCTCCAGCGCGGGCCGGTAGAGGGGAGCGTCCGCGAGGGCGGGCCGGTACCGGGTGGCTCCCTCGGGGGCGGGCCGGACCTGGAGCTGCTGCGCGCCCGGCCGGGGCGGCGGCGGTGCTGCGGGGAACGCCGTGGGGGCGAGCAGGGCGGCGCTGGCCGCGGCCAGTGTCAGCGACGGGACACGCACGTGGTGGCCTCTCCTGGGGGGCATGGACGTCACTCGGCCCCATCTGTCCCCGGATCGCGCGCGCTGACCACCGGAACAGGGCCAGACGGTGCACACCCGGGTGCGCGACGGGCGGCCGGCGGGCCGGGTCCGGTACCGGTTCGGGCCCGCTCGGCCGCCCGCGCCGGCGCGGGATCAGCGACGACAGCGGTCCGCGACGGCAGGTCGCAACTCCCCTGCACATGAGGGGAGTTGGACCGTCATGGCGTCCAGGATACGTAACCCTTCCGGGTGATCGAGCCCGACGACCCTCTTGATGTGATCGCGTCACGGGGGCATATTGGTCCGGACCATTGCCGTCCGGTCGCCCGAAAGGCAGAGTCGTGCGAGGCGTTCCCCTCCCCACCCCCCACCCCGTCGCACGCCCGTCCGTCCTGCGCCGCTGCGCCCTGCTGTGCGGCGCCCTCGCCCTGGTCTCCTCCTGCGGCTGGGGCGCGGACGACGACGGGAGCGGCCGCCCGCCCGGGGCGCCGACGGGAGTCACCGCCGCGGCGGGCAGCGCGACCAGCGTGCACGTGATGTGGAACGCCGTCGACGGGGTCGAGGCCTACGAGGTCTACCGGGGCACCACCAAGGTGACGGAGGTGCCGGCCGCCGAGCGCATGGTCGACGTCACCCGGCTCCGCCCGTCGACCGCCTACGTCTTCACCGTGCGGGCGCGCGACGCGGACGGGCGGCTCGGGCCGAACAGTGCGGAGGTCCGGGCGACGACCCCGGCCGCCGCGGCCGCCGACGCCTCCGCCCCCACCCCGCCGGACGGCGCGCACGGGCGCGCTGCGGGCAGCCGGGCGGTCCAGCTCACCTGGTCCGCGGCGAAGGACGACCGGGGCGTCGTGTCGTACGACGTCTACCAGGGCGACACCAAGGTGCACAGCGTCGGCGGCGCCCAGACCGCGGCCGTCGTCACCGGCCTGCGTCCGGGCACCCGCTATGTGTTCACCGTCCGGGCGCGGGACGCGGCCGACAACGTCTCCCCCGCCAGTGCCGTCGTCCGCCTCACCACCCCGGGCACCGACGACGGCCGCGCCACCGCGCCCACCGGGCTGCGCGCCGCGACCCACCGCGCCGACGGCGCGTACTACATCGACCTCGACTGGGTGCCGCCGCGCACCGACGGTGTGGTCACCGAGTACGAGATCCATCTGGACGGCCGCAGGGCCACCTCGCTCGTGTACGGCGGCGACGCTCCGCGCGAGCGCGCCGAGTACAGCTTCTACGCCGGACAGGAGGCCGGCGTCACGCACCGGGTGCGGCTGCGGGCCAGGCTGCCCGACGGCACCTGGGGCGGCTTCTCCGCGGAGCGGACGGTGACGACGGGCCGGCAACGGTGACGTCCCGGCCGCGCGGGCGGCCGGCAGGCGCGTCACCTGGGCGGTCGCGCTCCGCATGCGGGCCCGTTCGGAGCCCTGTTGGCTGCCCCTGAGGGGGCAGCACGGGCGATCCGAACTCGGCGGCGCAAGGGAAGTCCGCCAACCGTGCCGCCGGAGGGCAGTCCACATGCGCATCTCATCGCCACTTCTCCGCTCCGGCCTGACCGTGGCAGCCGCCGCCGCGCTGCCCGTCGCCCTGGCCGCGGGGCCGGCCGCCGCGGGTCCGGGGATCTCGGTGAGCACCACCGGCAGCACGGTGTCGGTCACCACCACCGCGTGCGCCCAGCTGAACGGCAGCTGGGGCACGGCCTCGCTGCTCACCAGCAGCCAGGGCAGCTTCGCCGAGGGCCGCCAGGTGGCGCTGTCGGGGACCAGTGCGGGCCAGTCCGCCGCGTGGTCGGGCATCTCCCCGGGCACCTACACGGTCGTCGTGGTCTGCTCGAACAACAGCACCGCGGGCTCCCAGACGGTCATCGTGTCCGCGGCGTCCTCGCCCTCCCCCTCGCCGAGCCGCACCGCATCCCCCTCCCCCTCGCCGTCCGCGTCCCCGCGCGGCGTCCTGGGCGGTGTGGGCGGGGCTATCCAGGACTACGGCACGGTCACCCTCGTGGTGGGCAGTGCGCTGATGGGGGGCGGGGTCATCGCCGCGGCCTGGTTCCTGCGCCGCTGTTCGAAGCCGTACCGCTTCTGAGCGTGCCGCGCGGGCGTCACGCCGGGCCGTCGCCGGGCAGTTGCGCGCACTCCGCCAGGGCGTGCCGGAGCCACTGGGTCCAGAAGGTCTCCAGGTCGATGCCGGCGCGCAGCACCAGGTGCCGCAGCCGGTCCTCGGTGCTGTCCTTGCCGGGCGGGAAGTCGCGCTTCTCGATCTCCTCGTACTCGGCCAACTGCCGTTCGTGCAGCTCCAGATGGCGTCGCAGGTCCGCCTCGATCCCGGCGGTGCCGACCACCGCGGCGGCCCGCAGGCGCAGCAGCATCGTGTCCCGCAGGGGCCGCGGGTCCTGCGGGGTGGCGGTCCACCGGGCGAGTTCCTCGCGGCCCGCGGGCAGGACCTCGTAGCTCTTCTTCTGCCCGCGTGCGGGCTGCTGGGCGGGCAGTGCGCGGATCAGCCCCTGTGCCTCCAGTCTTCCCAGCTCGCGGTAGATCTGCTGGTGCGTCGCCGACCAGAAGTAGCCGATCGACTTGTCGAACCGGCGGGTCAGCTCCAGCCCCGACGACGGCTTTTCGACCAGGGCGGTGAGGATCGCGTGCGGGAGTGACATGGGCTCATCCTAGGGACGGCCCACGCCGCTCCCGACGCCTCCTACAGTGCCGCCGCCAGTTCGGTGCCCTGCTTGACGGCCCGCTTGGCGTCCAGTTCGGCGGCCACGTCGGCGCCGCCGATGAGGTGGGCGCTGCGGCCGGCGGCGACCAGCTCGTCGTACAGGTCGCGGCGCGGCTCCTGGCCGGTGCACAGGACGACGGTGTCGACCTCCAGCACCGTGGACTCGTCGCCGATCGTGATGTGCAGGCCGGCGTCGTCGATCCGGTCGTAGCGCACGCCCGGGACCATGGTGACGCCGCGGTGCTTGAGCTCGGTGCGGTGGATCCAGCCGGTGGTCTTGCCGAGACCGGCGCCGACCTTGGACGCCTTGCGCTGGAGCAGGTGGACGGTGCGCGGCGGTGCCGGGCGCTCGGGCGCGGCGAGGCCGCCGGGCGCGCGGTAGTCCATGTCGACGCCCCACTGGCGGAAGTAGGTGGCGGGGTCCTCGTGGGCCTTGTCGCCGCCGTCGGTGAGGAACTCGGCGACGTCGAAGCCGATGCCGCCCGCTCCGAGGACGGCGACGCGGTCGCCGACGGGGGCGCCGTCGCGCAGGACGTCCAGGTAGCCGAGGACGCTCGGGTGGTCGACGCCGGGGATGTCGGGGACGCGCGGGGTGACGCCGGTGGCGACGACGACCTCGTCGTGGCCGGTGAGGTCCTCGGCGGTGACGCGGGTGTTGAGCCGTACGTCGACGCCGTGCGTGTCGAGCTGGGTGCGGAAGTAGCGCAGCGTCTCGTCGAACTCCTGCTTGCCGGGGACCTTGCGGGCGACGTTGAGCTGGCCGCCGATCTCGCCGGCGGCGTCGTAGAGGGTGACCTCGTGGCCGCGTTCGGCGGCGCTCACGGCGCAGGCCAGTCCGGCCGGTCCGGCGCCGACGACCGCGACGCGCTTGCGCAGCCGGGTCGGGGTGAGGACCAGCTCGGTCTCGTGGCAGGCGCGCGGGTTGACCAGGCAGGAGGTGATCTTCCCGCTGAAGGTGTGGTCGAGGCAGGCCTGGTTGCAGCCGATGCAGGTGTTGATGGACTCGGGCCGGCCGGCGGCGGCCTTGGCGACGAAGTCGGGGTCGGCGAGCATCGGGCGGGCCATCGACACCATGTCCGCGGTGCCCTCGGCGAGCAACTGCTCGGCCACCTCGGGGGTGTTGATGCGGTTGGTGGTGACGAGCGGCACCGACACCTCGCCCATCAGGCGCTTGGTCACCCAGGTGTAGGCGCCGCGCGGCACGGAGGTGGCGATGGTGGGGATGCGGGCCTCGTGCCAGCCGATGCCGGTGTTGATGATGGTGGCTCCGGCGGCCTCGACGGCCTTGGCGAGCGTGACGACCTCCTCGAGCGTGGAGCCGCCGGGGACCAGGTCGAGCATGGACAGCCGGTAGACGACGATGAAGTCCTCGCCGACCGCCTCGCGTACCCGGCGGACGATCTCGACGGGGAAGCGCATGCGGTTCTCGTAGGAGCCGCCCCAGCGGTCGGTGCGCCGGTTGGTGTGCGCGGCGATGAATTCGTTGATCAGGTAGCCCTCGGAGCCCATGATCTCGACGCCGTCGTAGCCGGCCTCGCGGGCGAGGCGGGCGGTGCGGGCGTAGTCGTCGACCGTCCGCTCGATCTCCTCGTCGGTCAGTTCGCGGGGCACGTGGGGGCTGATCGGCGCCTGGAGCGGGCTCGGCGCGACGAGGTCGGGGTGGTAGGCGTAGCGGCCGAAGTGCAGGATCTGCATCGCGATCCGGCCGCCCTCGCGGTGCACGGCGTCGGTGACGACGCGGTGGCGCGCGGCCTCGGCGCTCGTGGTGAGCTTGGCGCCGCCGGGGTAGGGCCGGCCCTCGTCGTTGGGGGCGATGCCTCCGGTGACGATGAGGCCCACTCCGCCGCGGGCCCGGGCGGCGTAGAAGGCGGCCATGCGCTCGAAGCCGCGCTCGGCCTCCTCGAGGCCCACGTGCATGGAGCCCATGAGGACCCGGTTGGGCAGGGTGGTGAAGCCCAGGTCGAGCGGGCTCAGCAGGTGGGGGTAACGGCTCATCGGGCCCTCCGTGCGCGGTGTGATGCCTCTTTTGTAGAGGACGGCCGCGTCTTTGTGCAACTAGTTGCACAAAGACGCGGCGCACACCACACCGGCGCATCCGGCACCCTCGGGGACCGCGGCCCGGATCAGGCCGGCCGCGAGTGGCGGCGCCCCTCGGCCGACGACGACGCGGCGGACGCGCGCGTCCGGGCGCGCGCGTCCGCCGCGTGATCCGAAGGGCACCGCCCGGGTCAGCGACTCTCCAGCCGTACGTGCAGTTCGCGTTCCTGGTCGCCGGAGGCCGTGCTCAGGTCGTGCACGGTGAACAGGGAGTCCAGGGTGGTGCGGAATCGCTCGATCGCCCAGTAGCCGCCCTGCACGTCCGCCTCCACGGGCGCGCGGAGCCGGGCGGGGCCGCACTCGCCCTGGTGGGCGTCGGCCACGTCGAAGGTGCCGAGCCACACGGTCGGGCGCACCTCGTCGTACTCGCGGGTCACGTCGCCCGCGTGCCGGTCGGACGAGAAGCACGCGCACAGGGCGTCGAACACGGTGCGGGCGTCCTCCTTGTCGCCGCTCAGCTCCACCGAGACGGACTCCGGATGCAGTCGCTCGCCGTCCATCGTGATCGCTCCTCTCCTGGCCGCGGTGCGGTGCCGTGAGCCGCTCCACGGCGTGGACGTCCCACGAGGACCGCACCCATACCCCCAGAAAAGCACCACCCGGGGCGGAGCACTACCGGCACGGCGGACGGCCCCGCCTCAGCCGCGGGTGAGGCGGTACGTCTTGCTGTCGGTCAGCACGCAGAAGCCCGGGGAGACGACGATCACTCGCAGGGTGCCGGTACGGCGGTCGTAGTCGACGCCCTCCGCCTCGAAGCCGCCGGAGCAGGCGCTGCGCAGCGGCAGTTGGCGCAGCGCGGTGACGTGACCGGTGACGTCCGAAGCTCCCGTCGGCGCCGCCGAGAGGTCGATCCGCAGCAGCGGCTTGGTGAGCCCGAAGAGGGCACCCTCCGGGTCGTCGGAGGCGCACAGGAGGGTGGTGGCGTCGAGGAAGTCGCAGCCCTGGACGTCGCGCACGGCGTGGTCGAGGCGGACGGTGGCGGCCTGGGGGAGGTTCGCCGAGGGCGAGGTGGCCGGATTGACGCCGGGCGTCGGGAAGACCAGCAGCCGGTCCATGGTGCCCCACTCGCCGGACAGCATCCACTGGCCGTCCGGCGAGATCGCGACCCAGGAGTTGTTCAGCGCCTCGCCCGCGCTCAGCGTGTGCACGTACTCCGACCAGCTGCCGTCCGGCGCCTGCACGCGGAACATCTTCGTGCCGCCGTCGTCGCGCTGGTACGGCTCGACGTAGTGCCCGTCATAGGAGGCGTCGGGGTCGCCGACGTGGTTCCAGCCGCGGCCGGGCAGGTCCCAGGGGATGGTGCCGATCCCGGTGTAGCGGTTCGGGCTGCCGGCCGGGACCTCGATCGATGCCAGGCCCTGGCTCTCGGTGAGCGGGTCGGCCCGGTCGCTGCCCACCTCGGTCCAGGTGTCGGCGGCCGGGACCGCCGCCGCGGCGGGCGGGGCGGCGAGGAAGAGGGCGAGGGCGGCGAGTCCGGTCAGGATCGCGTGACAACGTTGCCGGGCACACAGGGGCATGGGTCGGCTCCTCGGTGGGGGGTGGGGCGACGACGCACTCGGCGCACAGTGTGGCCCCGGCAACGTAGTCATGTACAGACCAAAGATGCGCCTTCCCGCGGGGCGGTCGCCGCCGTGCGGGGAGATGCTGGAAGGACCGGCAGATGCCTCGGAGAAACGGCCCAGTACGAGGTTGAACGCGGTAGAACAAGGGAGTCGGCATCGGGAAGGCGTGCCGCGTGGAACGGCGAAGGCGGGGCGTGGGATGAGAGCTGCCGGGTTCGAGAGCGCCGAGTCACCGCGCGGTCCGGTGCGTCCCAGCGGGCTGCTCGACGTGCTGAGGGTGGCCTCGGTGGTGCTGGACGACGAGGGCCGGATCGTGCTGTGGAGCCCGCAGGCCGAGGAGCTGTTCGGCTACTCCGCGCCGGAGGCACTGGGCCAGTACGCCGCCCGGATCATGGTCCACGAGAAGCATCTCGACATGGTCGTGAAGCTGTTCGCCGACGTGATGAAGACCGGCCGGAGCTGGGCGGGGGCCTTCCCCATCCGGCGCAAGGACGGCGAGACCCGGCTGGTCGAGTTCCGCAACATGCGGCTGCTCGACGACCGGGGCGACGTCTACGCGCTCGGGCTGGCGGTGGACCGGTCCACCGTGCGGCGTCTGGAACACGACGTGGCGCTGTCCGCCCGGGTGATCACGCAGTCCCCGATCGGGCTTGCGGTCATGGGCCCGGATCTGCGGTACGTGTCGGTCAACCCGGCGCTGGAGCGGATGAACGGCGTCCCCGCCGAGGCCCACATCGGCCGCACGGTCCGGGAGGTGCTGCCGGGCGTGGACGCCGACGCGCTGGAGGACGCGGTGCGCCAGGTGCTGGAGACCGGCAGGCCCGTCGTCGACCGGTCCGCGGTCGGACGGACCCCGGCCGACCCGGACGAGGACCACGCCTGGTCCGTCTCGCTGTACCGGCTGGAGGACCCCGCCGGAGCGGTGCTCGGCGTGGCCGTCTCGATCGTCGACGTCACCGAGCAGTACCGGGCGGGTGTCGAGGCGGAGGCCGCGCGGCGCCGGCTCGCCGCCGTGGCCGACGCCTCGACCAGGATCGGCACCACGCTGGAGCTGGACCGCACGGCCCACGAACTGGCCGACGTGGCCGTGCCGGACCTCGCCGACATCGCGGCCGTGGATCTCCTGGAGGCCGTGGTCAAGGGCCGGCGCAGCACGCTGGGTCCCGCCGAGCCCGCGGTGATCCGCGCCCTCGCCGTCCAGGCGGACGACGGCGCCGAGGCGCTGCGCGCCGCCGATCCGCCCGGGCAGGTCGCCAGGTACGGGCCGGACCGCCTGGTCACCGAGTGCGTGCGCACGGCCAAGCCCGTGATGGTGGCGCAGGTGACGGACGAGGACCTGCCCCGCATCGCCCGCTCGCCGGAGGCCGCCGAGATGCTGCGCCGGGCCGGTGTGCACTCGTACCTGGCCGTCCCGCTGATCGCGCGCGGTGAGGTGCTCGGCGCCCTTGATCTGAAGCGGATCGGCAATCCGCTGCCGTTCGGCGAGGACGATCTGCTGCTGGCCCGGGAGCTGGCCGCCCGCGCGGCGCTGCAGATCGACAACGCGCGCTGGTACCAGAACGCCCGCGACGCCGCCCTCACCCTCCAGCGCAGCATGCTGCCGAGCCACCCGCGGGTGACGGGCGGCCTGGAGGTCGCCTCCCGTTACCAGCCCGCCGAGGCCACCAGCGAGGTCGGCGGCGACTGGTTCGACGTCATCCCGCTGGAGGGCTGCAAGACGGCGCTGGTCGTGGGCGACGTGATGGGCAGCGGCATCACGGCGGCGGCGTCGATGGGACGGCTGCGCACCGCGACGAACACGCTGGCCGCCCTGGACCTGGATCCGGCGCTGCTGCTCGAGCACCTCGACCGGACCACCGCGGGCCTGGACCAGGCCATCGCGACCTGTGTCTACGCCGTGCACGACCCGCACGCCCGGCAGTGCCGCATCGCCAACGCCGGGCACCTGCCGCCGGTGCGGCTGCGGGCCGGGCGCCCTCCGGAGCTGCTGGACCTGCCCACCGGGGTGCCGCTCGGGGTGGGCGGCGTCGCCTTCGCCACCACGACCGTCGAGCTGGAGCCGGGCGACCGGCTGGTGTTCTACACCGACGGCCTGGTCGAGACGCGGCAGCAGCCGATCGACGAGCGGCTGGCCGCGCTGGTCGCCGTGCTGGAGGGTCCGGACCGTCCCCTGGAGGAGGTCTGCGACCTGCTGCTGCGCACGCTGCACCAGCCGGAGAACTCCGACGACGTGGCCCTGCTGATCGCCCGGGCCACGCCCCCGGAGTAGACCGGCGCTCCGCTACTGCCTGACGCCGACGACGACCTGGGCGTACAGCTCGTCACTGACCGCGAGACGGGTGCCCAGGCCGGCGCGGGTGAAGGCCTCGACGGCGGCCGGGGCCTGGCGCTCGCTCGTCTCGACCAGCACGCAGCCGCCGGGCGCGAGCCAGCCGGGCGCCCCGGCGGAGACCCTGCGCAGCACGTCGAGGCCGTCGGGACCGCCGTCGAGGGCGGTCAGGGGCTCGTGGTCGCGGGCCTCGGCGGGCAGCAGGGCGACCTCGCCGGTGGGGACGTAGGGCACGTTGGCGGCGAGTATGTCGATCCGCCCGCGCAGTGCGGCGGGCAGGGCGTCGAACAGGTCGCCGGTGTGCACCCGGCCGCCGGCGGCCGCGAGGTTGCCGCGGGCGCAGCGCACGGCGGCCGGGTCGACGTCGGCGGCGTGCACCTCGGGCCGGTCGAGGCCGGCGGCGAGGGCCGCGCCGACGGCGCCCGAACCACAGCACAGGTCCACGACGACGCGGGCCCGGGGCGCGTGGGCGAGGGCCTGGTCGACGAGGAACTCCGTACGGCGGCGGGGGACGAAGACACCGGGGGCCACGGCGATGCGCAGCCCGTGGAACCCGGCCCAGCCGAGGACGAGTTCGAGAGGGAGACCGGCGACGCGGCGGCCGACCAGCGCGGCGAGTTCGCCGGGGGTACGGGCGGCGCCGAGGATCAGCTCCGCCTCGTCCTCGGCGAAGACGCACCCCGCTGCGCGGAGCGCGGTGACGACGGAGTCACGCGAGGGGAAGGGCGAGGCGGAAGGGGACGCGGAGGACAGTGGAGGCATGGAGATCGAGAGCCTTTCGGGAACCGAAGGGCGCTCTCACGGTCACCGGTCGCCGGCGACCGCACTGCCGAGAGGTGAGAGCACCCGGGCCGACACAGCGGTGATGGGTCTCACCTCCCAGGTGTCCGACGGCCGGGACGGTCCGCGGCCGTCGGTCACACTACCCCAGCGATCACACGCCGACGGACTCCTCGGCCTCCTCCTCGGCGGCGGACGTCTGCGCCGTCCCGCCCTCCGGCCGCGCGTGCCTCGGGTGGCCGGGCGCGAGGGCCCGCTCACGGAGGGCGGCGACGCCCGTCACCACCAGGCCGAGCAGCAGCCAGGCGGCCAGGGTCGCGATGCTGCGGCCCAGTCCGTCGTTGCCGAAGTAGAGCAGGCTGCGGGCGCCCTCGACGAATCCGGCGCCGTTCCAGAAGGCGTGCAGGGTGCCGAAGAAGCCGTTCTGCAGCTCGGGCCGGAACAGGCCGCCCGAGGTGGTGAAGTTGAGCATCACGAACAGCACCATCATGGCGAGCGTGGTCCACCGCTTGAGGAAGGTGTGCAGGCCGACGCCGATGAACAGGATGCCGGCGGCGTACAGCCAGGCCAGGCCCCACAGGCCGGGCAGGTCGTGGTGGGCGAGGTGGAACACGGGTCCGGCGAGCAGGGCGCCGATGCCGCTGACGACGACCGAGACGCCGAGGGTCAGCAGGGCGCGGACGCGCATCGGCAGGGCGGAGCCGGCGGCGCCGAGGGCGGCCACGGAGGCGTAGGAGCCGATGCTGACCGCGATCAGCAGGAAGAACAGGCCCTGTCCGGTGGGGTCGTCGTCGACCGGGGCGGCGACGTCGGTGACCTTCAGCGGGACGCCCTGCCGCTCGGCGAGCGGGGTGAAGACCTTCTCCGCGGCCATGGCGCCCATGTCGGAGGCGGCGGTGGCGACGACGGCCTCGGGCGCCTCGCCGCCGGGCACGAAGGCGCCGGTGATCTCGCGGTGCCGGAGCAGGTCGACGGCGTCGGCGCGAGTGGGGACGGTCCGGACGTCGAGCGCGTCGCCGCCCCGGTCCTTGACGGTCTGGGCGAGCACCTTGGCCTCGGCTCCGGAGCCGACGACGGCGACGGGCAGGTGGTTCGGCTCGGGGGTCACGAAGGCCCCCATGTAGGCGAGCCCCATGCCGACGCACATCAGCAGCGGGGTGATCAGGTGCGTGAGCACATGGCGCAGGGCGTGCGACCTCATCGGCCCGCATCCTCCAATGGTTGGCTTATACAACTCTCTCTTCAAGTTGTACTATACAACCAAACCCCGAGGGAGGAATCCGTGACGGCAGCCGACAGCCCGCGTGAGACGACGGTCACCTCCGGCGCCCGGGAGGCGGCGGACGCGGCGGTGGAGACCATCCAGCGGGAGATGACGGCCTTCGCCCGCCGCGCCCGCGCCTCGGCGGGACGCATGCACCCCGAGCTGTCACTGGTGTCGTACACGCTGCTCGGCCACCTGGAGGAGCGGGACGGATGCCGGGCCACCGACCTGGCGGCGCACTACGCCCTGGACAAGTCCACCGTGAGCCGCCAGGTGGCCGCGCTGGAGCGCGCCGCGCTGGTCGAGCGCCGCGTCGACCCCGACGACCACCGCGTCCAGGTCCTGCATCTGACGGACGCCGGCCGGCACATCCTGGCCCAGGTCACCGAGAGCCGCCGCACGGCCTTCCGGGAGCGGCTCGCCCAGTGGGCCGAGGAGGACCTGGTCCGCTTCGCCGCGTATCTGGAGCGGTACAACGCGTGGCAGGACCCCGGCCCCGAGGGGGACCGGGACCGAGGTCACGTGTGAAGCACGTACCGTTGACGGCGTACGCACTGATCACGCCGACCGCGGGCAGCCCTCCCCGTCGGCCGAAAGGCCCCGCCGCATGAACACCACCCGAGGTTTCACCGGGCGCGCACGCTCCGCCCGGCCGGGACTTCCGCCCGGCCAGTACGACGCGCGCGACGACTGGCCCGTGCTGTCCGCCGAGGTCACGCCCGACCTGGCGCCCGACGACTGGTCCTTTCGCGTCGGCGGACTGGTGGCCGCTGCGCGCACCTGGGACCGCGCCGAGGCCGGCCGGCTGCCCGCCTCGGCGTACGAGGGCGACATCCACTGTGTGACCGGCTGGTCGAAGTTCGGGGTGCGGTTCGGGGGCGTGTCCCTGGACGCCTTCCTCGACGCGGCCGGCCCGCTGCCGTCCGCCACGCACGCCGTCGCCTACGCGCACACCGGCTACACCGCGAACCTGCCGCTGGCGGACCTGACCGGCGGGCGCGCGTGGATCGTGTGGGAGTACGACGGGCGGCCGCTGGCCCCCGAGCACGGCGGTCCGGCGCGGCTGGTCGTTCCGCACCTGTACTTCTGGAAGAGCGTCAAGTGGATCGCGGGACTGGAGCTCCTGGACCACGACGAGCCGGGCTTCTGGGAGCAGAACGGCTACCACGCGCGCGGCAATCCCTGGGAGGAGCAGCGGTACTCCGGTGACTGAGACGACCACGGCGCACAGCGCACGCGCCTTCACTCCCCCGACGCGGTTCGCCGTGCCCGGGCGCATCGAGGTGGACGGCGGGGTGGCCGGGACGTGGCAGACCGCCACGCTCACGGAGGTCCGCCGGGAGACGCCCCGCGCGGCCACCTTCCGGCTGGCGGTGCCCGGCTGGGCGGGACACCTGCCCGGCCAGCACCTGATGCTGCGGCTGACCGCGCCCGACGGGTACGTGGCCCAACGCCACTACTCGCTGGCGTCCGCGCCCGACGACTCGGGCCACATCGAGCTGACCCTCGACCACGTCGCCGACGGCGAGGTGTCGGGCTGGTTCCACACGGTGGCCAGGCCCGGCGACCGGATCGAGGTGCGGGGCCCTCTCAGCGGCTTCTTCGCCTGGCCCGGCGACCGGCCCGCGCTGCTGCTGGGCGCCGGCTCCGGGGTGGTGCCCCTGATGTCGATGGTCCGCCACCACCGGGCGCGGGGTCTGTCGGTGCCGGTGCGGCTGCTGGTGTCGGCGCGCAGTCCGCGGGAGCTGATCTACGCGCGGGAGTACGGCCCGGAGACGACGCCCGTGTTCACCCGCGGCGCCCCCGCGGGGACGCCGGTGGGACGGCTGGCGGCCGCGCACCTGGCGCCGCTGCTCGCCGACCCGCCCGCCGGGGGCTGGGAGGCGTACGTCTGCGGCTCGAACTCCTTCGCGGAGCACGCCTCGCGCCTGCTGGTGGCGGCGGGACAGCCGGTGGACCGGATCCGCATCGAGCGCTTCGGCTGACCGCCGCGGCGGTCCCGGGCGCGGGCCGTGTTTCCCCGGTGCCGCGGCTGGGCACTTGGGCGGCGGCACGGGAACGGCCGTCCGGCCGCCCGCGCGAACGACGTGGTGGGCGGTGACACGGGCCGCCGGGCGGGTACGTGACCTGTGCGGGCACTCGCACGCGTGACGCGGTGCGGAGAGGGCGGCGGCCCCGCCTCGTACGGCCGGCCGTCCGGTCCTCCGGTCGCGGTGGTCGCGAGGAGGTCGACATGCGAACCGGGGTGCGCGGCTGGCGCTGGCGGCGCAATCCGCTCAGGCGCCGGTCGGACGTGGTGGAGGCGTGGACCGTCCTGCTCGTCGCCGTCCTGCTGGTCGTCGGCGCCCCGCTGCTGGGTGCCTTCGCCGCCGTGGGCGCCCAGGGCCAGGCGCAGCAGGTGGCGGAGCAGCAGCGCGCCGAACGCCACCGTGTGCGGGCCACGGTGGTCGACCGCACCCCCACCCGGCCGTCCTCGCTGGAGGGCGGCGGCGAGCAGTCGTACCGGGCGACCGTGCGCTGGACCACACCGGGCGGTGACACGCGGACCACGGTGAGCCGGGTCCCGGCCGGTGCCCGGCAGGGCGACGTGATCGCCGTGTGGCTCGACGCCCGCGGCCGGAGCGTGCCGCCGCCGCCCGGTGACTCCGCGGTCTGGGAGCACACCGTGACGGTCGGCGCGTTCACGACCCTGGGCGCCGCGCTCACGGTCCTCCTCGGGCACTGCGTCGTCCACCGGACGGCGCTGCGGCGGCGGATGGCCGAGTGGGAGCGCGACTGGGAGCGCACGGAACCGCAGTGGACGCACCGCCGGGCGTGACGCCGACGGCTCCCGGGCGCGGGTGACCCGACCACCTGGTCCGGCCACACGGCAGGGGCGGGCCCGGACCCGGGTGGATCTGGCAAGTCGTCGGACCACTCACGTACGGTGTGATCATCCGTACGGTCCGGCCCTGTCTCCCCGCAAAGGCGGTTCTCGATGGCCCTGTTCGACCTTTCGCTCGAGGAACTCCGCGCCCACCGCAGCGAGTCCACCGAGCCCGAGGACTTCGACGCGTTCTGGAGCAAGACCCTCCAGGAGGCTCGCGCGCACGACCTCGACGCCCGGTTCGAGCCGGTCGACACGGGACTGTCCACGGTGCGGGTGTACGACGTGACGTTCGCCGGGTTCGGCGGCCACCCGGTGAAGGGCTGGCTGATCCTGCCGGCCGCGGCCGGGGAACCGCTGCCGCTGGTCGTGGAGTTCGTCGGGTACGGCGGCGGACGCGGGCTGCCGCACGAGCACCTGCTGTGGGCGTCCACGGGCCGGGCGCACTTCGTGATGGACACCCGCGGTCAGGGCAGCGCCTGGGGCGGCGGTGGCGGCACCGCGGACCCGGTCGGCGGCTCGCCCGCGTACCCCGGCTTCATGACCCGGGGCATCGACGCCCCGGAGAACTACTACTACCGGCGGGTCTTCACCGACGCGGTGCGCGCGGTCGAGGCGGCCCGTTCGCACCCGCTGACGGACGCGGCGCGCACCGTGGCGGTCGGCGCCAGCCAGGGCGGCGGCATCGCGACGGCCGTCGGCGGCCTGGTACCGGACCTCGTGGCCGTCGCGCCGGACGTGCCGTTCCTCTGCGACTTCCCGCGCGCGGTGACGCTCACCGACCGGCACCCGTACCGGGAGGTCGGGCTGTACCTGAAGACGCACCGCGGCCGCACGGAGGACGCCCTGCGCACGCTGTCCTACTTCGACGGCGTGCACTTCGCGGCGCGCGGCCGGGCGCCCGCCCTGTTCTCGGCGGCTCTGGAGGACCAGACCTGCCCGCCGTCGACGGTCTTCGCTGCGTTCAACGCGTGGGCGCACGAGGACAAGGCGATCGAGGTGTACGACTTCAACGACCACGAGGGCGGCGGGCCCTACCAGGAGGCCGCGAAGCTGCGCTGGCTGCGCGCGTACGCCTGAGCCGGGGCGGGCCCCGGCGCGCACCCTTCCGTCCGGCCCGCACCCTTCCGTCCGGTCCGACCAGTCGGTACGTTCTTCGGGCCCGGGCCGTGACGTCGCGGCCCGGTTCCGGCACAGGACGGAGGGCCCATGGCAGAGCACGAGGCACAGGTCGGCGGTCACTGCGACGCCCGTTTCGCGGCGGTGCGCAGCGCGTTCGAGGAGAACTTCCGGGAGCGCGGCGAGCTGGGCGCGGCGGTGGCCGTCACCGTCGAGGGCCGGACGGTGGTGGACCTGTGGGGCGGCTGGGCCGACGCGGCCCGCACCCGCCCGTGGGAACGGGACACGCTCGTGAACCTGTGGTCGACGTCCAAGGGCCCGACCGCCCTGTGCGCGCACATCCTCGCCGACCGCGGACTGCTCGACCTCGACGCGCCGGTGGCCGCCTACTGGCCCGAGTTCGCGGCGTCGGGCAAGGAGAAGGTGCTGGTGCGGCATCTGCTGTCGCACCGCGCCGGCCTCAGCGGCCTGCGGGAACCGCATTCCCTGGCCGAGCTGTACGACTGGGAGGCGACCACCGCCCGGCTGGCCGCCATGGAGCCCTGGTGGGAGCCGGGCACCCGGTCCGGCTATCACGCGATCACCTTCGGTTTCCTGGTCGGCGAGGTCGTGCGGCGCGTGTCGGGGCTGCTGCCCGGGGCCTTCCTCGCGCGCGAGGTGACCGGGCCGCTCGGGATCGACTTCACCATCGGGCTGCCCGAGCGGGAGGCGGGCCGGGCGGCCGAACTGGTGCACCCCCGCGCCGCGGACGGCAGTGAACAAGCCGCGGTCCTTGCCCAGTTGGCGCCCGCGGCGGTCGCCGCCCTGGCCAACCCGCCGGTGGGCGCGGCGGAGGCGGGCACGGCGGCGTGGCGGGCCGCCGAGCTCCCGGCCGCCAACGGGCACGGTACGGCGCGTGCGGTGGCCGAGCTGTACGGGATCTTCGCGGGCCGGGGCGCGTACGGCGGCCACCGGCTGCTGTCCCCGGAGGCCGCCGAGCGGGTGCGCGAGGGCCAGGGCGCCTGCCGGGACCTGGTCCTCGGTGCCGGTTTCCCCCACGAGACGGAGCTCGGACTCGGGCTGTGGCTCAGTGGCCCCAACGGCTCCTACGGCCCCAATCCGCATGCTTTCGGACACGACGGCTTCGGCGGTTCCGCAGGACTGGCGGACCCCGAGGCCGGGGTCTCGCTGGGCTATGCGATGAACCGTATGGGCCCGCGCATCGCCGACGACCCGCGGAAGATGGCGCTGGTGGAGGCCCTGTACAGCGCATTGTGAGCGCCCCGCGAGCGCCCCGGCGCCCGGCACCCGGATCTCCGGCGCGGACAGGCGGTGCCCCGCGCCGGAGAGCCGGTTTCGGCCGAACCGGCGGGCCGCACTTCCCTACTGGTTTAGACCAATGGTACTCCTGGTGGCGCACCGAGCCCGCGCGGCTACCGAACGTCACCCACAGGAGGGCGCGGCATGACCCGCACCACCCCGCACGACGACTCCCTCCCCCACGCTCCGGACCCCCTGTACCGGCGGGTCGCCGGCCGGCTGCTCGACGAGCTGCGGCTCGGGGCCGTCCCGCCCGGCGAACGGCTGCCGGGAGAGCGCCGGCTGGCCGAGCGGTTCGGAGTCAGCCGCGAGACGGTGCGCCAGGCCCTGGAGGTGCTGCGCCGGGACGGTCTGGTCGCCACCGACCGGCGCGGCAGTCATGTCACCCTGCCGGGACCGCCCGCCGGAAGCCAGGCCTCCCTCACCTTCCCGGTCGGCGCCCGGGCGGCCGAGCCGGGCACCGGCGACCGGGCCACCGTCGTCTGGGAGGCACCGCCGCCGGAGCACGCGGCGGCGCTGGGGCTGGCACCGGGCCGGCCGACCCTGGTGCACCGCTATGTGTCGGCGACCCCGGACGGCACCGGGCGGCGGACGGCCGTGACGTCCTTCTCCGCCGTGGCGCTGGCCGAGGTGGCGGAGCTGGCCCGGTACCGCGACCGCGCCGACGGCTCAGGCTCCGCCCAGCTGCGCCGGGCCTACGACTGGATGCGCCGGGCGGGGCTGTCGCTGCACCACCGCGACACGATCACCCCGCTCGCGGACACCCCGGCGGTCCGGGTCACCCGGCGGGTGCACGACCAGTACGCGCGCCCGCTGGAGATCACCGACCTGGTGGTGGACTCCCAACGGGACCTGCTTGTCTACGAGTTCACGCTGCCGGCGGCGGGCTGACCCGGCGCGCGGCGCTCACGGCAGCCGCCGGGCCACGACCAGCCGTCCGCGCGGACTGCCGTCGGGCCGGAGACCGAAGCCGGGCAGGGTGTGCAGCTCGACCCGGAATCCGGTGCGCGCCAGCTCGCGGCCCACGTCGCCGAGGCGGAAGGTGCGGTAGTACATGACGAACGGCGGCCTCCACAGCGCGTTGCGCACGCGCATCGCCGCGTCGAAGCCCAGCAGCGCCCAGTACGCCCGGGTGCCGGGGCGGGGCGGGGCGCCGACGGGGAAGGCGAAGCAGCCGCCCGGCCGCAGCACGGAGCGCACCTGGGCGAACAGGCCCGGCAGCTCGCGGGGCAGGAAGTGCCCGAACGCGCCGAAGCTCACCACGAGGTCGAAGACGGGCCCGAACGGCAGGGCGCGGGCGTCCGCGCGCACCCAGGAGACCTCCGGCCCCTCCGGCACGGAACACTTGCGTGCCTGCGCGAGCATGCCCGCACTGAAGTCGACGCCCGTGACCCGTTCCCGGCACATCCGGCCGAGGACGCCCGCGCCCGCGCCCGTGCCGCAGCACAGGTCGAGGCCGGCGGCGAACGGCCCCATCGGCTCCAGCGCGGACGCCACGGCGTCCAGGACCCGGTCCGGCGTGCGGTACGGCGTGTGGTCGAACTTGGGGGCGAGCAGGTCGTAGCCCCGCTCGACCG
Organism: Streptomyces sp. NPDC032940; assembly: GCF_040636935.1. Lineage (NCBI taxonomy): Bacteria > Bacillati > Actinomycetota > Actinomycetes > Kitasatosporales > Streptomycetaceae > Streptomyces > Streptomyces sp. NPDC032940. The sequence continues at coordinate 85,293 of NZ_JBEZVJ010000028.1, forward strand.
ACGACAGGGCCTGGACGGCGAGTTCGCGCAGGGTGGGGCCTTCGGGGCTGAACATCCGGTCAGCCTAGGGCCTGCCGGGCCGGGCTCGCGGTCGCGCGGCGCTCCAGCACCGCGAGGACACGGTCGCACCAGCGGGCGTTGTCCTGCTCGAAGGTGATCCCGGCGAGCAGCGTGAGGTAGGGGCCGACGCGGGCGGCGTCGCGCAGGTACTCCTCCTCCGTGCGGCCGTCGAGGAGGCGCTCGCGGACGCGCTCGTAGCGGGCGAGCTTGCCGAGGGCCCAGACCCTGCGCTCCTCGACCAGCGCGCGCACCACCTCGGGGTCGACGCCGTCCATGGCCTGCATCTTGATCAGGAACTCGTCGCGGACGGCGGTGGGACGCCGGGTGGGTTCGGCGGCGAAGGCGTCCAGCCGCTCCCGGCCGGCCCGCGTCAGCGAGAACAGGCGCTTGGTGGGCCGGCGCTCCTGCGGCACCGTCCGGGACTCGATCAGTCCCTCACCCGCGAGACGGTCCAGCTCCCGGTAGAGCTGCTGGGGCGTCGCGGGCCAGAAGTTGGCGAGCGAGACGTCGAAGACCTTGGACAGCTCGTAACCCGATGCCTCGCCCTCCAGGAGGGCGGCCAGGACGGCGTACTTGAGAGACATGTCGACACGCTAGCAAGAAGTGGCTACCCTACTCCGCACTTATTCAAATAGTTTAATAGGGAGGCTGACGATGCAGGCATTCCGCGCGGCCGTCGAGGCGCACGACATGGACGCCGTCGAGGCGCTGCTGGCCGAGGACGTGGTCTTCACCAGCCCGGTCGTGTTCAAGCCGTACCGCGGCAGGGCGATCACCTCGGCGATCCTGCGCGCCGTCGAGCGCGTCTTCGACGACTTCCGGTACGAGCGGGTCATCGGCGAGGAGGACGGCCGCGACCACGCGCTGCTGTTCGGCGCACGGATCGGCGACCGGCGGATCAGCGGCTGCGACTTCCTGCACCTCGACGAGGCCGGCCGCATCGACGAACTCACCGTGATGGTGCGCCCGCTGTCGGGGGCTCAGGCACTCCAGGCGGCCATGGCGGCGCAGTTCGAGCGGATCGCCGAGGAGGCGGCGCGGGAGGCCTGACGAGCATCGCACATTCCGTCCCGAAGCCCCGCCGGGCCGCGGTGCCCGGCGGGGCTCCGGGCTTTCCTCCGACCACACCGCCGCTCGCGGTGGTACAGTGCAAGAGCACCTGTGCACATCCCGTTCTCAGGGCTTCTTCTGACGCCGGTGCGATTCTCCCTCGGTTCGCCGACCCGCCCGTCCTGACACGACCGGCGCGTCCGCTTCCCGGCACAACCTCGTGACCAGGGTCTTCCCCCTGTCGTCCGAGGTGCCGTTCCCCGCCGTCCCCAGGGTGTCGTCCGACCCCTCGCACGGCGCACTCCCCCTTCCTTCCGTAAGTCTCATGACCGCGTCCGCGAAAGGACCGAGCACCATGACCACCACACTCGAACACCCCCCTGTGCAGCAGTCACCGGCCGAGATCGCCTCCGGTGTCCTCGACGTCGACGCGGGAGGCAAGGGCCGGCTGCGCGGCACCGGCCTGCTGCCCGGACCGTCCGACGCCCACCTCTCCCCCGCCCTGATCCGCCGGCACGGCCTGCGCAAGGGCGACCTGGTCGAGGGCGTCCTCGGCGACCGCAGCGCCCTCGGCGATGTCGTCCGGGTCAACGGGCGTACGCCCGGGAGCCAGGAGCGGCGGCACTTCCGGGACCTCACCCCGCTGCACCCGCACGAGCGGCTGCGTCTCGAACACCCCGCGGCCGGGCTGACCGGACGCGTCGCCGACCTGGTCGCCCCGGTCGGCAAGGGCCAGCGCGGCCTGATCGTCGCCCCGCCCAAGACCGGCAAGACCGTGCTGCTCCAGCAGATCGCCGCCGCCGTCGCCGGCAACCACCCCGACGCGCACCTGATGGTGGTGCTGCTCGACGAGCGGCCCGAGGAGGTCACCGACATGCGGCGCTCCGTCCGCGGCGAGGTGTACGCCTCGACGTTCGACCTGAGCGCCAAGCACCACATCGCGCTCGCCGAGCTGGTGATCGAGCGGGCCAAGCGCCTGGTCGAGGCCGGCGAGGACGTCGTGATCCTCCTCGATTCCCTGACCCGGCTGTGCCGGGCGCACAACAACGCCGCCGCCTCCGGCGGCCGCACGCTCAGCGGCGGCGTCGACGCCGGGGCGCTGCTCGGCCCCAAGCGGTTCTTCGGCGCCGCCCGCACGGCGGAGGAGGGCGGCTCGCTCACCATCCTCGCCACCGCGCTGGTGGAGACCGGCTCCCGCGCGGACGACTTCTACTTCGAGGAGCTCAAGAGCACCGGCAACATGGAGCTGCGGCTCAGCGGGGACCTCGCCTCCCGCCGCGTCTTCCCGGCCGTGGACCTGACCGGCTCCGGCACCCGCCGCGAGGAACTTCTGCTCTCCCCCGCCGAATCGACGGCCGTACGGGGGCTGCGGCGGGCCCTGGGAGCCCGGGACGGGCTGTCCGGCGTGGAGACGCTCCTCGAACGGATGCGCCAGACGCCGGACAACGCCACGTTCCTGCGGCGCGTCCAGCCGACCCTGCCCGCGGACTGACGCACCGACGAGCCGTGGTCCGCCCCGGACGGGTCCCGCCACCGCCATCCGGGTGCTCGTGGGCGCGGCTCGGCCCGGGCAGCGTGGCGTCGCGCGCACCCATTCCTACGTTTGCGGTATGACTATCGGATTTTCGTCTCGGGCATCCCGGTCCACCTGTGTGCTCTGTGTCGCGGGCCTGCTGACGCTCATGCCCGCCGCCGCGGCGGCCCGCACGGTGCGGCCGGACCCCGGTGCACCCGGCGGGCCACGGGCCACGGCGCCGCAGCCGTCCCTGTTGTACCGCTCCGGTACCCAGGTCCGGCTCCGCCCCGGCACGCCGGAGGTTCCCGACGTCTCCGCCCTGTCCTGGGTGGTGGCCGACGCCGGCAGCGGCGACGTGCTGGCCGCGCACGACGCGCACCGCAAGCTGCCGCCGGCCAGCACCCTCAAGACGCTGTTCGCGCTCACCGTGATGCCGGTCCTGCCGGGCGGCATCAGTCACCGGGTGAGCACCGAGGAGCTGTCGGACATCGGGCCCGGCAGCAGTCTGGTCGGCGTCGTGGAGGGCCACACCTATCGGGTCTCCGACCTCTGGAACGGCGTGTTCCTCAACTCCGGCAACGACGCGGTCCACGTCCTCGCGTCGCTGGTCGGGGGCTGGCGCACCGCCGCCGCCCGGATGCAGGCCGAGGCCCGCGCCCTCGGCGCCCGCGACACGCACGTCCGCACGCCCGACGGCTACGACGCGCCGGGCCAGGTCTCCTCGGCGTACGACCTGGCGGTCTTCGGACGGGCGGGGCTGCGCAACCCGGACTTCGCGCGGTACTGCGCGAGGATCGACGCGATGTTCCCCGACGGCGACGGGGACACGTTCGGGATCATGAACACCAACCGGCTGCTCACCGGTGCCGACGGGGTGGAGCCCTATCCGGGGCTGATCGGCATCAAGAACGGCTACACCAGCAGCGCCGGCAACACGCTCGTCGCCGCCGCCCGCCGCGACGGCCGCACCCTGGTGGTGAGCGTGATGAACCCTCAGGAGGGCGGTGGCTACGCCGTCTACGAGGAGGCCCGCTCGCTGCTCGACTGGGGGTTCGGCGCCGCCGGGCGCGTCGAACCCGTCGGCTCGCTGGTTCACGGGGGCACCCGGGCGCGGCCGGGTCCCCAGGCCGCACCCCCGACGGCGAGCGCGAAGCCGGCCCCCGGTGAGCCGGGCTGGCCGGAGACCGGCGCGATCCTCGGCGCGGCCGGACTCGGCGCGGGCGTCATGGCGCTGGCCCTGCGGCTCATGTTCGGCCGGGTGGAGCCGGACGACTGACCCGCGGGACGCAGGGGGCGGGTCAGAACACCGACAGTCCCGTGAGCGTGGTGAAGCGGTCCAGGGCCGCCACCCCGGCGACCGAGTTGCCCCGCTCGTCCAGGCCGGGGCTCCACACGCACAGCGTGCAGCGGCCGGGCACCACGGCGATGATGCCGCCGCCCACCCCGCTCTTGCCCGGCAGGCCCACCCGGTAGGCGAAGTCACCGGCCGCGTCGTACGTGCCGCAGGTCAGCATCACCGCGTTGACCTGCTTGGCCTGGCTGCGGCTCAGCAGCCGGGTGCCGTCGGCGCGGACCCCGTGCCGGGCCAGGAACCCGGTGGCGAGGGCGAGGTCGGCGCAGGACGCGGCGACGGAGCACTGGCGGAAGTACTGTTCCAGCAGGACCGGCACCGGGTTGTCGATGTTGCCGTAGGACGCCATGAAGTGGCCGAGGGCGGCGTTCCGGTCGCCGTGGGCCGTCTCGGACGCGGCGACGTCCTCGTCGAAGGTCAGGTCCGGGTTGCCGCTCTCGGCGCGCAGGAAGGCGAGGAGTTCGCCGGCCGCGTCGCCGGTGCGGGTGTGCAGGCGGTCGGTGACGACGAGGGCGCCCGCGTTGATGAACGGGTTGCGCGGGATGCCGTTCTCGTACTCCAGCTGCACCAGGGAGTTGAACGGGTTGCCGGACGGTTCGCGGCCGACGTGCTCCCACAGGGCGTCGCCCTCGCGGGCCAGGTCGAGGGCGAGGGTGAAGACCTTGGTGATGGACTGTGCGGAGAACGGCTGACGCCACTCCCCCACTCCGTACACCGTGCCGTCCGCCTCGGCGACGGCCATGCCGAAGCGGCGGGGGTCGCAGGCGGCGAGCGCCGGGATGTAGTCGGCGGGCCGGCCGCTGCCGGGGGTCCGCTCGATCTCCTCGGCGATGCGCTCCAGGACCGGCTGGAAGGTCGTCGGCGTGCTCATGGTCACCATCTTTCCCTCCGGGTGCCTCCCGGCGTCCGGGGGGTGGGGCTGGCTACACCCCCTCTTCGGGTGCAGACGTCATTCTGCGGGCGGGCGGCCGTTCACATACTGAAGCGCATGGCCGATTCCACCGTGCTCATCGAGACATCACCCGCCCGCGCAATACCCGAGAGGGAAGAGGAACGCGAAAGGGGAAGCGACTTCTCCGAACTGTCCCGGCGCATGGCCGAGGCGGGGCTGCTGCGGCGCCGCCCGCTGTACTACACGGTGCGTTTCGGCGCCGTGGGCCTCGCGCTCGCCGGCGTCGTCGCGGCCTTCGCCGTCCTCGGGGACAGCTGGGCCCAGTTGGCCGTCGCCGCGGCGGCGGCCGTCGTCTTCGGCCAGCTCGGTCTCGCCGCGCACGACCTCGCCCACCGGCAGGTCTTCTCCCGGCGCCGCCCGAGCGAGGCGGGCGGTCTGCTGGTGGCCGACCTGCTGCTGGGCATGAGCTACGGCTGGTGGATGAACAAGCACACCCGCCACCACGCCAACCCCAATCACGAGGGCAAGGACCCGGACGTCTCGCCCGACATCCTCGTCTGGTCGCGGCGTCAGGCGAGCCGGGCCAGGGGTCTTCCCCGGTTCGTCGGAAAGCATCAGGCCGCCCTGTTCTTCCCGCTGCTGACGCTGGAGGGCCTCAATCTGAGTTTCAGCAGCTTCAAGGCGCTGCGCAGCCCGTCCATGAAGAGGCCGGTGCTGGAGGGAACCCTTCTCGTCGCCCATTTCGTCCTGTACTTCGGCGGCCTGTTCACCGTTCTCTCCCCCGGCAGGGCGCTCGCCTTCATCGCCGTGCACCAGGGCCTGTTCGGGATCTATCTGGGCTCGGTCTTCGCGCCCAACCACAAGGGCATGCCGATGATCGAGGAGGGCACACGGCTCGACTTCCTGCGCCGGCAGGTCCTCACCTCCCGCAATGTGCGGGGCGGCGCCTTCGTCGACGCCTTCATGGGCGGCCTCAACTACCAGATCGAGCACCATCTGTTCCCCAGCATGCCGACGCCCGCCCTCGCCCGGGCACAGGTCATCACCGAGCGGTACTGCGCCGAACTGGGCGTCCCCTACCACCAGACCGGGCTGCTGGCCTCGCACCGGGAGGCGCTGCGGCATCTGCGCGGTGTCGGGGAACCGCTGCGCGACTGAGGGGACGGTGCGCGAGGGGTCACGCCCAGAGCGTGCCGGCCAGCGCCGCCCCCGCGCAGGCCGCGCCGAGGCCGGCCGCCACGCTCGCCCCGACGTTGACGAGGGCGTGCAGGCGGGCGCCCGTCCCGGTCAGCCGCAGCGTCTCGTAGGAGAAGGTCGAGTACGTCGTCAGGGCGCCGCACAGGCCGGTGCCGAGCAGCAGCTGGAGGCGGGAGGAGGCGGCTCCGGCGAGCGCCGCCCCGGTCAGCGCGCCGAGGATCAGACAGCCGACGACGTTCACCGTGAAGGTGCCCCAGGGGAAGACCGAGTCGTGCCGGGACTGCACGGCGCGGTCGGTGAGGTAGCGCAGCGGGGCGCCGACCATGGCGCCCGCGACGACCAGCAGCCAGTTCACGACGGCTTCCCGCCCTTCGGGTCCGTGCCGCCGCCCGGTCGTCCGCCGGGGGTCTTGTCGCGGCCGACGTACCGGATGACCTCGCAGTCGTCGAGGATCACCAGGCCCTCGGTGACGAGTTCGTCGAGCTCGGGCAGGAAGGCCCGTACGCGTTCCTCGGTGTCGACGACGATCACGGCCACCGGCAGATCCTCGCTGAGGGACAGCAGCCGGGTGGTGTGGATGAGCGAGGAGGCGCCGAAGCCCTCGATGCCGCGGAAGACGCTCGCGCCGGCGAGGCCCGCCCGGTGGGCGCGGTGGACGATCTCCGAGTACAGGGGCCGGTGGTGCCAGGTGTCGTTCTCGCCGACGAGGACGGTCAGGCGCAGGGCGCTGCCGGTGAGCCGTGTCATGGCTGCCTCCGCTTCAGGACGCGGCGGGTCGCCCATGCGGCGAGGGCGACCGCCGTGAGGGCCGCGAGCGGGGTCGCGGCGAGGTAGGCCAGGCCCGTGCGGACGTGGCCGGTGGCGAACAGCTGCCGGCTGTCGACGGCGTAGGTGGAGAAGGTGGTGAAGCCGCCGAGCACGCCGGTGCCGAAGAACGGCCGCACCAGGCGGTGGGCGGCCCAGACCTCGGTGATGAGGACCATGAAGACGCCGATCACCGCGCAGCCGGAGGCGTTGACCCAGAAGGTCGCCCAGGGGAAGCCGCCGGTGTGCGTGGGCCAGGCCAGGGAGACCGCGTAGCGGGCGGTGGCGCCCATGCCGCCGCCGAGCGCGACGACGGCGACGACCGGTGCCTGGGTCATCCGGACGGGGCGCCGGGGCGCGGCGCGGCCCAGTCCGCCGAGGCTGTCGGTGTCCGGGGCTGTCATGGTCGTGCGTCTCCCTACTCGCCGGGCATGGGGGTGCCCCCGTTCGCAAGTAGGGACCGTTGGCGGCGAGAGTGCCGCGGTTCGGGTACGGCGGGCCCCACCGCCGCGCCGCGGCCGGGAGCCGCGGCTGCGGGCCAGCTTAGCGCCGGTCTTCCGTGCGGGTCACCTCGGGAGCGGTCCGCCAGCCCTTCTCGAAGAGGCCGGCCACTTCGGCGATCCGGGCCTCGTCGGGCCGGTAGCGGGTGCGGCGGCGGAATCTGCCGGCGCGCAGGAGGCCGAGGGCGACGAGGAGGCGGAGGTGACGCTGGGCCACCCGGCGGGGCACGCCGAGCTTGGCGGCGACGAGGCCGGCGGGGACGCCGTGCGCGTAGGCGTCCGGGCGGCGTTGCGGTGGGAAATGCGCGTCCGGGTCCCTGAGCCACTCCAGGATGTCCCGACGCGTGCCGTGGGCGGGGGTCGCCGGCATCTCGCCCTCCCTCCGGGCCTTCCGGTGCCGTGTCGCTCCACTGTCCCGCAGCCTCCGCTCCGCTGTCCGGAACTCCGGCCGCTGTGTCCGGTACCGGCCGTCCGGCCGCGCCCTCCGGCTCCGCCCGGGCCACAGTAATTGCACGGTCAACGAACAATCCGTCGGGTGCTACGGTGCAGACATGGCAGCCAAGACGGCCGGGGCGCGGCTCGAGGAACGCTGGCGGGAGATCCTCTCGGTGCACGCGCGCACGATGTGCGAGATCGACCGTGTGCTGCATCCGTACGGACTGGGCGCGAGCGACTTCGAGGTGCTCGACATCCTGGTGACCGAGGCGCCGGACGAGGGCTCCCAGTGCCGGGTGCAGAATCTGGTCGGCCGGGTCCACCTCAGCCAGAGCGCGCTGTCCCGCCTCATCGCCCGGCTGGAGAAGGACGGGCTGGTGGAGCGCTCCATGTGCGCGGAGGACCGGCGCGGTGTGTGGGTAGCCCTGACCCGCAGGGGCCGCGAACTGCACTCCGAGGTGCTGCCGCTGCAGCGGTCGGTGCTGGCCCGCATGCTGGGCGACCACGAGGACTAGAACCTGTCGAGAGGCGGGCCGGCCCGGGCCCCCGTGCGGGGCGGGCCGGCTCCCGCTTCCCTAGGGACGTGCCAGCAGGGTGCGCACACCGTCCGACGTGAGCGTCAGCCGGTGCTCCGAGCCGGCGTCGATGGACAGCGACAGGTCGTCGGCCGGCCACTGCGCGGCGAGGGCTCCGAGCGGCACCATGCGGTAGCGCGAGACGTACGGCAGCAGGTCCGCCATCTCCAGCTCCGAGGTGAACACGGGCACCACCTGGCGGCCGCCCTGCTGCTCCAGCACCGGCAGCGCCAGCATCCCGGGGTCGGCGGCATCCTGCTCGTTCGCGTCGTCCGGTACCGGGACGAGCACGTCGCTGCTCGCGAGGGTGTCGAGCGCCGCCGTGTCCTCGGTGTTCTCGGCGAGCGCGTCCAGAGCCCGCTGGGCGGGGGTGGTCGGGTGGTCGTTCGCGGGTGTCTCCATGGCAGATTCCCTGGTAGCGGCGGTGAGGGCCCGCGCGTTGATCGGCACGAGCGCGGTCCAGCCTCGCGTACCCGGTGGCCCACGACGCAATCCTGTTCGAGGCACCGCACCGGCCGTGATCCGGCACTCATCTGATCAGGAGGGGGCCCACTTGATCGATCATAGGTGCGGTGGGGTTAGCATATGAGCGCCGCCTAGCTCGAAAGATAGAGACGTGACTGTCAACGACGACTCGTTCATCAATTGGAAGAACCGCGAGGAGATCGCGGAGTCGATGATCCCGATGATCGGGAAGCTGCACCGCGAGCGGGACGTCACCGTCCTGCTGCACAGCCGCTCCCTGGTGAACAAGTCGGTGGTCAGCATCCTCAAGACCCACCGCTTCGCCCGGCAGATCGCCGGTGCGGAGCTGTCGGTCACCGAGACGCTCCCCTTCGTCCAGGCCCTCACCACCCTCGACCTCGGTCCCTCGCAGATCGACGTCGGCATGCTGGCCTCCACCTACAAGGAGGACGACCGCGGCCTGTCGGTGGCGGAGTTCACCGCCGAGGCCGTCGCCGGCGCCACCGGTGAGAACAAGATCGACCGTCGTGAGCCGCGCGACGTCGTCCTGTACGGCTTCGGCCGCATCGGCCGGCTCGTCGCCCGCCTGCTCATCGAGAAGGCCGGCTCGGGCAACGGCCTGCGGCTGCGCGCCATCGTCGTGCGGGGCGGCGGCGACCAGGACCTGGTGAAGCGCGCCTCGCTGCTGCGCCGCGACTCGGTGCACGGTCAGTTCCAGGGCACGATCACCGTCGACGAGGACAACAGCACGATCCTCGCCAACGGCAACGCCATCAAGGTGATCTACGCCGACGACCCGACGCAGGTCGACTACACGGCGTACGGCATCAAGAACGCCATCCTCATCGACAACACCGGCAAGTGGCGTGACCGCGAGGGCCTGTCCAAGCACCTGCGCCCCGGCATCGACAAGGTCGTCCTGACCGCGCCGGGCAAGGGCGACGTCCCGAACATCGTGCACGGCGTCAACCACGACACCATCAAGCCGGACGAGCAGATCCTGTCCTGCGCGTCCTGCACCACCAACGCGATCGTGCCGCCGCTGAAGGCGATGGCCGACGAGTACGGGGTGCTGCGCGGCCACGTGGAGACCGTCCACTCGTTCACCAACGACCAGAACCTGCTGGACAACTACCACAAGTCGGATCGTCGCGGCCGGTCGGCGCCGCTGAACATGGTCATCACCGAGACCGGTGCGGCCTCCGCCGTCGCCAAGGCGCTCCCCGACCTCAAGGCGAAGATCAGCGGCAGCTCGATCCGCGTGCCGGTGCCGGACGTGTCGATCGCGATCCTCAACCTCCAGCTGGCCCGTGAGACGACCCGCGAGGACGTCCTCGACCACCTCCGTGAGGTGTCGCTGACCTCTCCGCTCAAGCGCCAGATCGACTTCATCAGCGCCCCCGACGCGGTCTCCAGCGACTTCATCGGCTCGCGTCACGCCTCGATCGTCGACGCCGGCGCGCTCAAGGTGGAGGGTGACAACGCCATCCTCTACCTCTGGTACGACAACGAGTTCGGCTACTCGTGCCAGGTCGTCCGCGTCGTCCAGCACGTGTCCGGGGTGGAGTACCCGACGTACCCGTCGCCGGCGGTCTGATCCCGGCAGCATGGGTGAGGGGCGGCGGGAGGATCTCTCCCGCCGCCCCTCACGCATGCCCGGTCAGGCCGTGAGCCCGCCACGAACAGCCTGGTCAGCACGGTCGGCGCGGTGATGGCGGTGCCGACCACGACGCTGTGCGCGCCGGCCGCGAGCGCCGACGCGGCCTGCCGCGGCGTCGCGATGCGGCCTCGGCGATGACCGGGGTGCCGAGAGCGCCGGCCAGGTCGGTCACCAGGGTCAGGTCCGGGGCGGTCTGCACCGGGGAGCCCGGGACGTAACCGGACAGGGTGGTGCCGATGAAGTCGGCGCCCTGGGCGGCGGCCGCACGTCCCTCGCCGACGGTGGACACGTCGGCCATGACGAGGGTGCCGGCCGCGTGGACGGCCTCGGCCAGTTCGGCGGCGCCGGCGTTCGCGGGGACGGCGACCGGGATCCTGACGTCCGCTCCCTGGCCCGGGGCGAGCGCGGGCACGACGACGCTCGGGGCGCTCCAGCCCGCGGGCAGCTTGAGGGAGACCGTGCCGGCCGGGAGGCGGACGTCGTTCTGGCTGACGACGCGGACGGTGACCTCGGTGGTCTTTCCGGCGGGCAGGGCGGCGGGCGGGGTGACGGTGACGGGGGCGCAGACGCCGCCGAGCCGTTTGAGGCCGAAGGACGAGTAGGTGATGTCCGCGTAGTCGTTCCGCTCCCACAGCAGGCCGACCCGGGAGTCGGCGAGGGTGCCGTCGTCGAGCGGGGTCAGCGTCGAGTAGGCGGCCGGGCCGGCCTCGACGGTCCTGCGGACCGGCCAGTCCTGCCCGTTGTCGCAGGAGAGGCGGACCGTGAGGTTGCTGCGGCTGCCGGTGGTCGCGGTGTTGCTGAACAGCAGCCAGGAGGCGCGCGGGTGGAAGGCGGACGACGCGTGCGCCACCGCCTTCCCGGCGGCGACGGACGGTCCCGACGGGCATCGCTGGCACTGCGTACACCCGCAGTCCGCGGCCGCGGCGCCGAGCACGGGCGGGCGGTAGGGCCCCGCCGGGTAACGGTGGGCGGCGGGGCCGCCGGCCGCCCACCGGCGGCGCGCCGTGTCGCGGGAGGCCGGCCGACGGCCGGCGGGCACGACAATGGGGCCCATGGAAGGACTGGTTCGCCGCTCGGCCTGGGTCCACGCGCTGGTGTGGACCGTGGCCGTGCTGAGCCTGACCGTCCTGGCCGCGGCCGCCGTCGTGCGCAGCACCGTGCTCGACCCCTCGTTCTACAGCCGGGTCCTCGAGGACGAGCACGCCTACCAGCGGTTCTACGACGAGGTGCTGGTGGACCCGCACAGCACTCCCCTGACCCAGGAGCTGCTGGACCGGCTCCCCGTGCCGCAGTCGACCATCACCTCGAACCTCAAGGTCGTCATCCCGCCGGAGACGCTGCGCACCATGGGCGACCGGCAGATCGCCGAGGTGATCCACTACCTGGAGGGCGACCGCGAGGGGCTGCGCGTCTGCGTGGACCTGGAACCCGTCGTCGCGAACGTCGAGCGGCTCAGCCAGGCGTACTTCGGTGAGGCGGTCGCCGCCCTGCAACAGCGCGCGGAGCCCGATTTCCAGGCCTTCGTGCAACGCGTGTCCGAGGTGGCCGCGCAGGTCGTGGCGGGCGAGGCGCCGCTGGACAGCCTGCCGACGCTGCCGCTCTCCCGGGACCAGGCGGCCGCGGCCACCGAGGTTCTGCTGCGGCTGGTGCCGCAGGGCTCGCGCGCCGCCCTCGCGCCCACCCTGGAGGCCGCGCTGGACCGGGGTGACGTGGCCGCGGCGCTGGCCGCGCTCGCGCCGGTGGCCCTCACGGACCAGGTCCGCGCGACCGCCGCGGAGTTGCTGCGCGAGGCGCGCGACGGCACCTGGGTCATCACCGTGCGCGTCGATCCGTTCCGCGACGAGCTGGCCCCGGTGCACCGGGCACGGGCGGTCACGCGGCTGTTCCAGCAGGTCGTGGAGCCGGTCGCCGCGCTCCTGTGCGTGGCCGCGCTCTCGCTGCTGTGGTTCTCCGGGCCGGCCCCGGTCAAGCGGCGGCTGATGCCGCTGGGCTGGGTGCCGGCCGCCGCCGCCTCGCTCACCGCGCTGGCGGTGTTCCTGCTCCGGCTCACGCTGGGCGACGCGCTCTTCCGGGCGCCGCCGTCGTGGCCCCCGACGGCCGCCCGACTTCTGGCCGACGTGCAGGCGACCGCGCTCGACCGCCTGCTCACCACGGCCACCGTCGTCGCCGTGATCCTGCTCGCCGCGGGGGCGCTGCTGATCACCGTCGGCTGGGTCTGGCAGACCAGACCGGCGGTGCCGGTGTTCACCGACCCGCGGCACGGGCCGGCGCTGACCGTCGTGGTGTCGGCGTGCGCACTGGCCGGGACCGTGTTCGCCCCCGTGGCGCTGACCGGACCCACCCCGCGGATCTGCCAGGGCAGCGCCGAGCTGTGCGACGCCCGCTACGACGAGATCGCCCAGCTCGCGGCGCACAACGCGATGGCCACGACGGCGGACCGTTTCATCGGCCCCCTCCAGGATCCCGACATCGTGGGCCAGCTGGACGCCGGGGTGCGCGCCCTGCTCCTGGACACCCACCGCTGGGAGCGGCCCGAGGAGGTCGCGGACCGGCTGAACGCCTCCGAGTTCTCCCCGGAACTGCGCGGGCAGCTCACCAGGATCCTGGGGCGGGTGAACCCGCCGCACCCGGGCCTGTGGCTGTGTCACTCGGTGTGCGGCGCGGGCGCGCTGCAACTGACGCCGACTCTGCGTCAGATCGGCGACTGGCTGCGGGCGCACCCCACGGAGATCGTCACCCTGATCCTCCAGGACGGGGTCGACGCCACGGCCACCCAGCGGGCCTTCGAGCGGGCCGGCCTCGGCCGCCTGCTGTACGCACCGGACCCCGACCCGGACCGCCCGTGGCCGAAGCTCAAGGACATGATCGACAGTGGCCGGCGGCTGGTGGTCTTCGCGGAGAAGGCGGACGGCCCCGCCCCGTGGTACCGGAACTTCTACCGGTACGGCATGGAGACGCCGTTCGCCGTGCGCAGCCCCGACGCGATGACCTGTCTGCCCAACCGGGGCGGCACGGACAAGCGGCTGTTCCTGCTCAACCACTTCGTCACGGCCGGCGGCGGCCGGCGGCTGGACACCGGCACGGTCAACTCCCGCCGGCGGGTGCGGGAGCGGGCGCACGACTGTGAGCGCCGGCGGGACCGGCCGGTCAACTTCGTCGCCGTGGACTACGCCACGATCGGCGACGCCCGGGGCGCCGTCGACGACCTCAACGCCGAGCGGCTCCACGACGATCCGCGGTTCCCCGTGCAGCGGTCGCCGGAGAGGATCACCGATGCGGCCCGGCCCCGGACGGAACCGCGCGAGCCGAAGCACGGTCGTTAATCGATTCAACAACTACCCCTGCCGCAAAGGCACTCCGCAGGAAAAGTCTGTGCACGACCGTTGACGGAGCGCACACGGCTTCCCTAACGTTCCCCAGGCACAGGGACTGAAACCATTCAGACGGCGGGGACCACCGCCCGTCCGGCGGGTCGAGCCAGTGGCCGACCGTCGTGGCCGGGGCGGCATCACGCGCGCCTCCGAACGTCCCGCCGGGGCTCCCGTGCGTCCGCGCGCATCCTCATGTCCAGAAGGAACCGAATCGCCATGAGCACCACGAACCCGCACCGCTGGGCGCCGGCTCTCGTCACCGTGCTGTCGCTCGCCCTCGGCTGCACCGCCTGCGCGGGGGACGACGCGGCGGACGACTCCGCCGCGAATCCCACGGCCGCCGGACGAGCCCATCCCGGGGCTCCGACCAAGAAGGGGCTGGTCGTCGGCTTCGTCCCCAAGCAGGCGCAGGGCAATCTGTACTTCTCCGCCGCCGGCCGGGGCGGCGAGCAGGCGGTCACCCGACTCGGCTCCGACTACAAGGAGTCGGGCACCGACAGCAGCACCGACACGGCGGGACAGATCGCCCGCGTCGAGGAACTGACCGAGCAGGGCGCCGACGCGGTCGTCGTGTCCGCGCAGGACCCACAAGCCCTGTGCCCCGCCCTGAAGGAGGCCATGGAGCAGGGCGTCAAGGTCGTCACCTACGACTCGGACACCAGCCCGGAGTGCCGTCACGTCTTCGTCGCCCCGGTGAGTCCGGAGGAACTGGCATACACCCAGGTGCAGGTGCTCGCCCAGCAGATCGACTACGCGGGGGACATCGCGATCCTGTCCGCTGCACAGTCGGCGACCAACCAGAACAGCTGGATCTCCTTCATGCGCGAGGAGCTGAAGGACCCCCGGTACCGGGACATGAAGCTGGTCGAGGTGGCCTACGGCGACGACGACCACCAGAAGTCGCTCCAGAAGACGCGGGACCTCCTGCGGGCCCACCCGGGCCTGAAGGGGATCATCTCCCCGACCACCGTCGGCATCAGGGCCGCGGCCGAGTACCTGTCGGGCTCCGAGTTCAAGGGCAAGGTCAGGCTGACCGGCCTCGGCACCCCCAACGACCTGCGCGAGTACGTCGAGGACGGCACCGTCGAGGCGTTCGAACTCTGGGATCCGGCGCGGCTCGGGGACCTCGCCGCGCGCGCCGCCGTCGCCCTCGCCTCCGGGCAGATCACCGGCAGGGAGGGACAGCTCCTGCAAGGGGAGAAGGACGGCTGGTGGACCGTCAAGAAGGACGGGGTGATCACGCTGGACCAGCCGACGCTCTTCAACGCCGAGAACATCGACGACTACGACTTCTGACGGGCTTCCGGCGGGCCTCTGACGAGCTTCTGACGGGCTTCCGGCGGGCTTCTGACGGGCTTCTGACGGCGGTTTCGCATCTGATCGAGTCGGTTCGGTTGCCCCGCCGCTCATTGCCGCGGGTGAGGTGAGGGGGCTTCAGTGGCTGGGCCGACATGCGTCCGGCCCAGCCACCGTCCCTTCCCCACAGGAGACAGCCGTGCCTCACCGCACCCGCCCCGCAGGGGGCCGTACCGCTCCCCTTCGCCGCTCGTCCCGGCGTCTGCTCACCACCGCCCTGGCCACGCTGGTCGCCGCTCCCCTCGCGCTGCTGTCCGCGGCGCCGGAAGCCGGAGCCGCCCCGAGCGACACCGACGCGGCCCGGTTCAAGGGCGTCAACTGGGCCCGTCCCGGTGACAACTACGTGGACGGTCCGGTCGTCCCGGAGGGCCTGGCCGTCACGGACAGCTATGCGACCGTCAAGGCCAAGGCCACCGCCGTCTACGCCGGTTTCCGCCGCACCTCCGGCGCCGACACCGTACGGCTGCCGGTCAACACGCAGTCCGCGCCCGGCACATCGTGGGGTGACGCCTACGCCGGCGCGGTCGACGCGGCGACCGCCATGGGCTTCAAGGTGATCCTCTCCTACTGGGAGGACGGCGCGTCCTCCGGCGGAAAGATCACCGACACTCAGGCCTTCGACGCGATGTGGGACGCCGTCGTCGCGAAGTACGGCTCGAACCCCGGCGTCTACTTCGAGCCCATGAACGAGCCCCACGGCTACACGGCCGCGGCCTGGGCCGACGTGGCCGCCGCCTGGCTGGCGGCCCGCCCCTCCGTGCCCCGCGACCGGGTCGTCATCAGCGGCAGCGGCTACAACGGCGAGGTCACCTCGGTCTGCGCCGACAGCCGGCTCGACGGCACCCATCTCTCCCTGCACCTGTACGCCTTCCAGTTCGGCCCGAAGACCTACGACGAGTGGGTCACCGAGTTCAGGAACCGCATCGGGTCGTGCGGGCCGCGCACGGTGATGGACGAGTTCGGCGCCCCCATGGACGACGGCCGCGACTACGGCGACGCGGCGAGCACCGACAAC
The DNA here is from genome assembly GCF_040636935.1 of Streptomyces sp. NPDC032940. NCBI lineage: Bacteria > Bacillati > Actinomycetota > Actinomycetes > Kitasatosporales > Streptomycetaceae > Streptomyces > Streptomyces sp. NPDC032940. The sequence goes on from NZ_JBEZVJ010000028.1 coordinate 101,540, forward strand.
TTCGTCCGCTATCTGCGCGCCGCCACCGACGTCATCCGCTCCCTCGGCATGGGAGGCGTCTACTGGCCGGGCCTCGGCGGCAAGCACACGTACCGTCCGGACTACGACTGGTACGCGCTCTACCGCCTGGAGGGCAGCGGAACCGGCCTCCGGCTGCGTGTGCACAACACGACGGGCCTGGACCGGCTCGCCTACGCCTGGGGGCTGCGCGGCGGCTCGCCCACGACCGCGCTGCGGAACGACGGCACTCAGGGGTGTCTCGACGTCCCCGGCGGCGTCCACGACGACCGCACCCAGGTCACCTCCTACGCCTGCAACGGGGGCGCCAACCAGAAGTGGACCAGGACCGCGACGGGACAGATCAGCGTCTACGGCGGGGAGAAGTGCCTGGACGCGCTGGGCGGGGGAACCGCGAACGGGACGCGGGTCGGCATCTACGACTGCAACGGCGGCGCGAACCAGAAGTGGGCCTTCCACTCCGACGGCACCGTGCGCGGCGTCGAGTCGGGACTCTGCCTGGACGTGGACAAGGCCACGTCCAAGGTCCAGCTGTACGCCTGCTGGGGCGGCGCCAACCAGAAGTGGCAGCTCGCCTGAGCGAGGTGACGCGGCCCGACGGCCGTGCGGCACGGCCGTCGCCGCGTCCCCGGTCAGAGGACGTCCGGGTCCTGCTCCGTGCCGCAGGACTCCCTGACCACGACGTTCGGCCAGAGTTCGACGCGGTGCACGGGCCACTCGCCGCTCACGTCGGCGAGCCGGGCCAGGGCCAGTTCGGAGGCCAGCATGCCGAGCCGGTGCTTCTGGGGCCGCACCGCGGTCAGCGGCGGGTCGGATGCGGCCCCGATCTCGTCGTCGTACGTCACGACCGCGAGGTCGCGGGGGACGCCGATGCCCAGCTCCCGGGCCTGTTCGATCAGGCCGATGGCCTCGCGGTCCGAGTGCACGAGCAGCGCCCGGACCCCGAGGCCGGCCACCTGCTTCAGGGCGTCGGTGTAGGCCTGCGCCCACCCCGGGGCGCCGTACGACGGTATCTCCATGTCGAGGCCGTCGTGCGGGGGGAGCCCGAGGGCGGCCACGGCGTCCTGCCAGCCGGTGCGCAGCGCCTTGCTCGTGGGGCTCCGGCGCGTGGTGAACAGGGCGACCCGGCGGTGCCCGAGGGTGACCAGGTGCCGGACGGCCAGCCCGGCGCCGTGCGGATGGGCGGTGGTGGCCGCATCCAGCGCGAGGGTGGCGAGGGCCTCCGGCGGACGCCGTTCGAGGAGGACGACGGGGACGGCCGACGACCCGAGCCAGCGCATCAGTTCCAGCGCCGCGTCCCCCGAGGTGGTCGGGGCGACCAGCAGCGCCTGGACGCCCCGGTCCAGCAGGAAGGAGACCTGGCGTCTGTCCTCCGCCGCGTCGTCGTAGCGGGAGGCCCGCATGATGAGCCGGCCGTCGGCGGCGGCGACGGCCGTCTGGGCGCCCTGGATGACGGGCGGCCAGTAGTACTCCACCGACGGCACGACCATGCCCACCAGCGCCCGTGTCGCCATCGGGCCGTAGGGGCCGGACAGCGCTTCACGGGCCGGCCGGCCCTGGACCCGGTGCGGCAGGGCGATGCCGCCGTGCACGCGCTGGACGAGCCCGCGGTCCGCCAGCAGGGTCACGTCCCTGCGGACGGTCACCGCCGTGACGCCCAGCTGGTGGACCAGGTCCGCGAGCCGCACCACTCCGTGTTTCCGGACGGCGGCGAGGATTCTCTGGTGGCGTTCGGCAGCCAAAGGCATCGCCCGGACTCCCTCCACGTGACACCTCCGCACGAGGCACGCAGGCACTCGACACTACCGTTGCCGGCCGGCATCGGGTTCCCACCGCCAGTTCCGCCGGACCACGAACAGCACACAGCCCGGCAGGACCGCCAGGCCCGGCAGCGGGGCCTGGTTGACGAGGTGGAGGCCGGCCGTGATCAGGACGAGGTTGACCGCGGAGGCCCGCCAGTGCCGCACCACGGCGAACGGCGCGGACAGGAGGATCCCGCGCCCGCTCGCGGCCCCGGCCGCCACCCGGGCGAGGGCGGCGACGGCGGACAGGAGCGCCAGGACGGCGACGACCGCGGCCATCGGGACCAGAGCCGGGCCGGCCGTGGTCGGGCCGAGGAAGGCGATGTCGGCGACGGCGACGGCGGCCACCGGCAGGAACACCGCGCTGACGGACGACGCCCGGCGGAAGTGCCGCCGGTAGGCCCGGGCGTACGCACGGACGGTGGGCGTCTCGTCGCCCGTCCCCTCCAGACAGGCGAAGGCCGCCGCGAGCGACGGGCCCGTGAGGAGCAGCAGCGGCCCGAAGACCAGCGGATGCCGCCAGGGCTGGTGACTCACCTGAAGGGCGGCGAGCAGCGGCAGGTTCGCCGCCGCCATGCCGAGGTTGACGACCAGGACCCGGTGGACGTGGGCCCAGACCAGTTCCCAGGAGCCGTAGGTGACGTTGAGCCGGAGTCCCGGCCCGGTGGCGGATGCGGCGGCGCCCCGGCCGCCCGTGGTCGCTCCCCCGGTCATCCCTTGACCCCGGTGGTGGCGATGCCGCGGACGAAGTAGCGCTGCCCCAAGAGGAAGATCACGAGGATCGGCAGGACGGACAGCACCGAGCCGGTCATGATCATCGCGTAGCGGGCGTCGTACTGGCCGATGAACGAGCGCAGTCCCAGCTGCACGGTCCACAGGCTGTTGTCCGTCAGATAGATGAACGGCCCCATGTAGTCGTTCCAGGTGTTGACGAAGGTGAGCAGCGCCAGGCTCGCGAGGGCCGGCTTGGACAGCGGCAGGACGATGCGTGCCCAGATGCCGTACTCGCTGAGCCCGTCCAGCCGGGCGGCCTCGCTGATCTCGTCGGGGATGGTCAGATAGAACTGCCGCATCAGGAAGACGCCGAACGGTCCGAACGCCTGGAGCAGGATCAGCGACAGGTGGGTGTTCACCAGGTCCAGCTTCTGCATGATGATGTACTGCGGGACCATGTACGCCTGCCAGGGCACGGCGATGGTGGCGATGTATCCGGCGAAGAGCAGGTCACGGCCGGGGAAGCGCATCTTCGCGAAGCCGTAGGCCGCGAAGCTTCCGGTGAGCACCTGGAGGAAGGTGATCACGACGCTGAGGAAGAGCGAGTTGCCGAGGTAGGCGGCGAGCGGGATGTCGGTCCAGATCCGGCGGAAGTTGTCCCAGTGCCACTCGCGGGGGATCCACTCGATGGGCACGGTGAACACGTCCCGGTCGGCCTTGACCGAGGAGACCATCATCCAGATGAACGGCAGCAGGATGAGCAGCGCGACCGCTGTCACTGCCGCGTACAGGGCGACACGTCCGGCGGTCCGCAGCGCGCGGCGGGGCCCGCCGTGCCGCGGCGGGGCCGCTGCCGGCGGCGGCACGGAGGTGCGGGTGCTGTCCTTCCGCAGCACGGTGGTGTTCATCGCTCGCTCCTTCGCTGGATCCGGAACTGGACGGCCGTGATCACCAGGCAGATCACGAACAGGGCGAGGGAGACCGCGGAGGAGTAGCCGAAGCGGCCGTGCGTGATGCCCTCTCTGAAGATGAGCTGGGACAGCACCAGCGTGGAGCGGCCCGGGCCGCCCTCGGTCATGACCTGCACCAGGTCGAAGACCTTGAAGCTCTGGATGGTGACCATCACGGTCACGAAGAAGGTGGTGGGGCGCAGGTTGGGCAGGGTCACGTGCCAGAACCGCTTCCACGGCCCGGCCCCGTCCACCCGGGCGGCCTCGTACAGCTCCGCGGGCACGGTCTGCAGACCGGCCAGGAACAGGACCATGTAGTAGCCCATGTCCCGCCACACGCTGGTGACGATGAGGGCCGGCATGGCCCAGTCGGGCGAGGTGGTCCAGCCCGGCGGGTCGTCCACGCCGACCGCCCGCAGGAACTGGTTGACCGGTCCCACCTCGGGGCTCAGCAGCATGTTCCACACCACGGCCACGGCCACCAGGGAGGTGATGTACGGGAAGAAGAACGCCGTCCGCAGGACCTTCACGCCGCGCATCTTCTGGTTGAGCAGGACCGCGAGGCCGAGGGACACGGCGAGGGTCAGGGGGATGTGACCGGCGGCGTAGTAGCAGGTGTTCTCCAGTGCCGTCCAGAAGTTGGCGTCGTTCCACAGCCGGCGGAAGTTGTCGAGGCCCGCCCACCTCGGTGAGCTGTAGGAGTCCCAGTGGGTGAACGAGACCGCCAGCGCGCCGAGGACGGGCACGAGGGTGAGGAGGGCGAAGCCGAGGAAGTTGGGGAGGATGAACGTCCACCCGATCAGTGCGGTGCGGCGGCGCCGGCGCCTGCCCGCCACGTCGTGCGCGGCGGAGGGGCGCCGGACCGGCGGTGATGCCAGGGTCACTGCACTTCGCTCCTCACGCGACGGCCCATCTCGTCGAGGCCGGCGCCGACGGACTTCTCGCCGCTCATGACGAGTTCGTGCTCCTCGGTGAGGATCTGGTCGATGTCGGAGGACTTCTCGCTGACGGGCATCTCGAGCTGCACCTTGCCCGGTGCCATGGCCTGGCGGGAGACGCGGTCGCCCGGCATGCCCTCGACGCCGAAGAAGGTCTCCATGACCTTGTCGTCGGAGTAGGCGGGGACGACGCCGACCTTGGCGATGGCGGCGGCGCCCTCGGGTCCGGACGCCCACATCACGAACTTCTCGGCGGCTTCGGCGTTGCGGGCCTTCTTGTTGACCGCGAACGCGGTGGGCGAGCCGAAGGTGACGGTCTCGCCGCCCGCCCGGACCTGCGGGATCGGTGCCATGGCCCAGTCGACGTCGTTGGTGCCCGCGGCCTCGGACGCCAGCAGCTTGGACGCGAACCAGGTGCCCATCGGGATCATGGCGGCCTTGCCGGTGGTCATCTGCGAGTCGTAGGTGATCTTCTGGCTGGACGCCGTGGAGAACGGCAGGGTGGCCCCGGACTTCTGGAGGTCCAGCGCGACCTCGTACTGGTCCTTCATGAACCCGTAGTCGCCGCCGAGCAGATCGCCCCCGGTCTGGGCGGCGGCGATCGCCTGGACCACCGACCGCCAGGTCTGCAGATAGGTGCCGTACACCTTGGACGAGCCCGACCCCTTGGTGGACTCCTTCGCCAGGTCGGCGAACTGCTTCCAGGTCAGGTGGGAGAGGTCGGCGTCCTTGACCAGGGCCTTGTTGTAGTAGAGCACCCAGAAGTCCTGCCGGAACGGCACGGCGTAGTACTTGCCGTCCAGGTCGAAGTCCTTCAGGCCCGCATAGGACTGCTGCGGCAGTTCGGCGACCTGCCCGGTGAGGGGCTCGAGCTGGCCGCGGGTGGCGTAGCGGGCGTAGTCGGTGACGTTCTTCATCGTCAGCACGTCGGTGGTGTCACCGCCGGCCAGCATCGTGGTGACCTTGTCCGGGTAGTCGTCGGCGAGGATGTCGACCGGCTGGACGTCGATGTCGGGGTACTTCGCCTCGAAGCCCTCGATCAGCGCCTTGAACTCCGGTGTGGTGTCGTAGTTCCACAGCGCGAGCTTCACGACGGTGCGGCCGTCGGACGAGGTGCTGCTGCCACTGGCGTCGCAGCCGGTGGCGAGCAGGCTCGCGACCACGGCCAGTGGCGCGAGTGCGGCGAGGTTCTTCTTCATCTGCATCTCGGTGGCTCTCCTTCGAGCGGTGGTTGTGCTGGGGGAGGCTGTGGGTTTCAGGCGCTGAGGCCGAGCGCCCAGTGCTCCGCCGTGATCTCCGTCCGGAACGGCTCCTGGCGGGTCCAGCGGGACAGTTCGTCGAGCACGTGGTCGGTCAGCCGTCCGATCTCCGTGCCCAGGGATCCGGCGATGTGCGGAGTGACCATCACGTGTCCGACCCGACGCAGAGGTGAGTCGGCGGGCAGCGGTTCGGGGTCGGTGACGTCGAGGATCGCGAACAGCCGCCCGGAGGCGCACTCGCGCGCCAGGGCGTCCGCGTCCAGGAGGCTGCCGCGGGCGGTGTTGACGACGGTCGCGAAGTCGGGCAGCCGGCTCAGCTGGGCGGCGCCGATCAGGTGCCGTGTCTGCGGGAGTTCGGGCGCGTGCAGGGACAGCACGTGGACCTGCGGCAGCATCTCCTCGAGGTCCACCAGCCGGGCACCGGCGCGTGCCACCTCGTCCGGATCGGCGTAGGGGTCCGCGACGAGGCAGGTGGTGCCGCTGACCACCTTGAGCAGCTCGGCCACCCGTCGGCCGATCCGCGAGAAGCCCACCAGGCCCACGGTGCGCCGGTAGTTGGACAGGTCGCCGTACCCCTGGACGGCGCCCCACCCCCGGAATGCCTGCTCCGCGTCGGCGGCCAGGAACGGGGCCTTCTTGCCGGCGAAGATGATGGCGGCCAGCGTGTACTCCGCGACCGGCACCGCGTTGGCGTCGGCGGCGCTGGTGACCCGGATGCCCCTGCGCCACACCGCCGGGGAGACCAGGTGCCGCACGCTGCCGGCGCAGTGCAGCACGGCGCCCAGCCGGGGAGCCGCGGCGAGCCGCTCCTCGGTCAGCGTGGGGGCTCCCCAGGAGGTGACGAGCACTTCTGCCCGGGCCAGCCGCGCTCGCGCCCGGTCCGAGTCGAGTTCGTCGGTCCAGCACTCCTCGTCCGTCGCCACCAGTGCGGCGAGGCGGTCCCGTCGCGTCGGGTCGAAGTGTGCTTCGAAGCTCGACCTGCTCATCACGACCAGAGCATGGGGCTTGGTGCGCATGGAGTACGGGCTCCTCTTCCTCGGCACGGGGATCGAACGCGTTCCGCCGGTGTCCGGCCGGAACCTGCGGGGTCAGGAATAGTCGGCCGGTCCGCGACACGACCAGAGCAGCAGCACGAAACGAAGAGAATCGATCAGATACGAACATCGTGCAGGGTGTGCCACCCCCGTCGCGGGACACTCCCGAGCCCTCGATGGATTGAACGTTTCAATTACAGTGACGACCGAGTTGTCGGCCACTAGCTCTCGATCGTCACCCCAGCCGCCCTCTTGATCTGCGAACTCCAATTTTCACCGTCGTACGCATTGACGCCACGGTCCCACCCCACTTAACTTCCCGGCAACCCCACTGAAACCTTTCACTTCCGCCGGAGAAAAGAACCATGAAGCGTCGCATGTTCCTGACCGGTGCCCTGCTGGGTGCCGCGTCCGTTCCCGCGTTGGCCGGAATCGGCGCCACGGGCTCGGCCCGCGCCGCCGCCCCCGCCCCCTCGGTCACCCTCAAGGGCTCCTCGCTGCTCGACTCGCAGGCGCTCTTCTTCGTCTCCTACGACGGGCTGGTGAACAACAACGCCTTCCAGAAGAACGGCCTGCTGACCTACAACGGCCACCAGTACGCGGCGTGGTACACCGCCGACCGCAACGCGGTGGTCGGCCGCCGTGCGGTCGGCGCGAGCACCTGGCAGACCGTCAAGGCCGGTCACACCCTGCGCTACAACGACTCCCACAACGTCATCTCCATGGGCATCTCCCGGACCGACGGCCGGCTGCACCTCAACATGGACTCGCACAGCGACGGGTTCACCTACGTCAAGTCGGTCGCCGGACTGATGGACGACCCGGCGGGACTGAGCTGGACGGCCGCCCGCTTCGGAGCCCCGCAGTCCACCCTGGACGGGCTCACGCTGACCTCCCAGTTCACCTACCCGCAGTTCGTCGCCACCCCCGAGGGCGGGCTCCAGCTCAGCTACCGCGCCGGCATCTCCGGCAACGGGCGCAACGCCCTCGCCGAGTACGACCGTTCGACGTGGACGAACCTGGGCGAGTGGTCCAGCTCGACCGGCACCTACACGAGCGAGCACGGTTCCTCGACCGCCCGCAACATGTATCTGCACGGCATCGACTACGACCGCAACGGCCGTCTGCACGCCCTGTTCACCTGGCGCGAGCAGTCCGGCTCGGTCATGTGCAGCGGCGGCGGCATCACCAACCACGACACGGGCTACGTCTACTCGGACGACCGCGGACGCACCTGGCGCAACAACGCCGGCGCGGTCGTGGGGGTCACCGGCGGCTCCGACAAGGTGGCCGTCACCGACTCCGGGCTCGTCGTCGACGCGCTCAACCCGGACCACTCCCTGATGAACCAGGAGAGCCTGACCACCGACTCGGCGGGCCGTCCGCACGGCATCATCAGTTACGTCCCCGGCCGCTACGGGCAGTGCACCACGAACTACGTCGCCGACCGCACCGCGAACGGCCGTGCCTTCCTGGTCAGGAAGAGCGCCTCCGGCTCCTGGCAGAAGACCGAGATCCCCGTGCCGCTGGGCTCCAGCCAGCGCACCAAGCTGATCCTCGACAAGTACGACAACGCCTACGCGGTCTTCCCCTTCGGGCGCATCGCGGGCGCCTCCTCGGCGTCCGGTCACACCGACTGGCGGATCCTGTACGACGGTGCCGGGCTGAACGCCTTCGGCGAGGTCGTCATCGACGAGACGCGGGTCGCCCAGGACGGGGTCCTGTCGTTCATGTACCAGGAGAAGTCCAGCGGCACGACGCCGTCGGCCCTGAGGGTCGTCGACTTCGCCCTGCCCGCCTGACCGTCACGACACCGACGAGGCGCACCGCGCGGGGCCACGGCCTCGCGCGGTGCGCCTGGTCGGTGTGGGGTGCGCCCTCAGCGGGCGGACAGGCTGGAGTGCCTGACGACCAGTTCCGGCTGCAGCACCACCTGCCGGTGCTCATGCGTTCGCCCCTTGCTCCGTGCCTCGGTGTCCTCCAGCAGGAGACCGGCGGCCAGCGTGCCCATGGTGACGGCGGGCTGGCGTACGGAGGTGAGGGGGACGGCCGCGGCGGCGGCGAACTCGATGTCGTCGTAGCCGACGATGGCGAGGTCGT